>RECJ01000310.1 GCA_007694115.1 Leptolyngbya sp. DLM2.Bin27
GTCGGGAGTCGGGGGGCGGGTGTCGGGTGTCGGGGGTGAGCAAAAAGGGCCAAACTACCCATCCACTCACCCACTCGCTCACCCACCTACTCCCCAGTGCTTCGCCGCATATACGCCTGGGTTCCGCCATAAAACAGCAGCGCTAGGGCCACCATCGCGGGCACAATAAACAGCCAGTTGTGGCGGGTGATCTGCCAAATCAGGGGTGCAGCGGCGGTGGTTAGCTGCACCTGGGGAGCCTGGTGCAGGGAGGCAAGACGGTAGTCGTGGCTGTTGTAGGGGTTGGGGTCGTTGACCTGGGCGCTGACCAGCACCGTGTCGCCTTCGATTTGGTAAAAGAGGGGGTCGTGGCGCAGCAGATCGCCCACCTGGGCTAAGCCGCCGTCGTCGCGGCCACTGAGAGCTAACACCACCCGCTCAGCATTCCAGGGCGACATCACCGATTTCATCACCCCTTCGCCGTCGGGCAGGGGCTGCACCTGGGTGTTGCCCCACTGGCGAGTGCCGCTTCCCCGCAGCGCAAAGCCCTCCTCCGTCAGCAGCTCAGGCAGGGGAAAGCGGGGCTGGGAACCAATTGCCACCAGGTGATTTTCAGCTCGCACCGCCTCGGGCAGCTCGCCCTGCTGATAGACGGCCAGCTGTACTGAGTCGGCCATACTCAGGCGGCCCAGGCGCTCGGCCAGCTCTAGCAGCACGGTGATATCGGTCTCGGTGGGGGCGTCGGGCAGCACGACGGCAGTGGTGGAGAGATCTTGAGGAGCGGTAAAGGGGTAGCCGGTTTTCAGCAGATCTAGGTCGGGCAGGTTAGTGACGGCGGTGCGGTTGAGGGTAAAGCTGGTGTCGCCGTGAATGGTGCCCCAAAGCTGCTGATCGGTGACTCGGGTGCACGATCGCCGCTCGCGGGGGTCAAGGCGAAAGTTAATTTTTAGCCTTGAGGTGGGGGTAATGCGATCGCCCGGCAGATCGACCTCCAGGGTACGGCGGTTCGCGCCTCTCACCTCAGTCAGCCGTTCGCCTGTAATTGAAACCCCGTCTAGGGCCACATCGATCAGTGAGGTGAGGGGGTTGATCTGGGGGCCGTAGCTGTAGGAAAGGCGCATTTTGCTGCCCCGCAGCAGCCGGTCGTCGGGCAGGGCTTTAAAGTCAACTTCGAGGGCCGGGGCTTGGGAGCCGCGCATGGTCACATCGTGGAGCGGTTCCCGGGTGGGGGTGGTGAGGTCAGTGAGCAAGAAGCTGTCGTCTTCAGGCAGATAGCCCGGCCAATGGCGAGGGGAGGGCGAGGGCACGGCCCCGGCCTGGTTGATCACCACGCCGTGGCCCGTGGCAATCTGCCGATCTTGAGGCTGAATCAAATACTGCACCGCCTTAGCCACCCCGGCCTCGCCGTTGCCAGTGACCACCAGCACGGGGGAGCGTTGGCCAAACTCGAGATCTGGGCCGTCAGCGGCAGTAGCCCACATCAGCAGGCCAGCCTCGTCGGGCAGTGGGTTGCCCTGGGCATCGACAAACTGGCCGTTCTCTAGGGCAAAAGGCAGGGTGAGATCGACCAGGCTGGGCTGCTGGTCTGGGGTGCCCAACACCACCAGCCGTTCTTCTGGCTCCAGATCGGCCAGGGTACTCACCAGGCGGCTGTTGAGGGGGCGATAGTGAGCGGTGCGGCCCAGGTAGGTCTGCAGCCGGGCCGTTGCGGTCAGCCAGGGGCTGTCAGGGGTAGTGGGCTGTAGGTAGGCCACTTGATTGGGCTGCAAGCTCAGCACGTCAAACAGCGGGTAGGGAAACTGGCTAAAGTCTGGGGTGACGGCCTGGGGCACGTAGTCAAATACCAGCTTTGAGTCGGGCAGTACCTCGGTCCACAGGGAGGGATCGTAGGGGTCTTGGGTGCAGGTGGGGGAGTTATTTTGCAGGGCCGCCACAATCAGGTCATTGTGGTCTTGCAGCAGGTTCGTAGGCACTTCCAGCACCGCATCGCCGATCTCACCCATGGGCTGGTTGAGGGGCAGGCTGCCAATGTTGGTGCCGTTGATCAGCACCGTCAGGTTAGATCGGGTGGCATAGAGGGCGGCGGAGTGGCGGTAGCGCAGCAGCAGCTTGACCGACTGGGCCTCCCAGTTGCGGGGGCGAGTAAATTGCAGCCGCTGCTCGTCGTAGATGCCGTTAAAGCTGAGACGATTACCCACTACCGGGCTGCGGCTAAACTCCAGCACATACTGGCCGGGGTCGCCGGGGGCAATTACCGGCGGGGCGGGCAAATCGGTGGGCAGAGTGATCTTAGCCCCGGCTGGGGTGACCTCATTGCTGGGGGGCTCCTGGGCCAGGAGAGGCTGTCCGGCCATCAGCACCAAGATCGCCAGGTAAAGGGCCAGCCTGCGGCGGGCTCGAGAAGAGAGGGTGAGGTGAGGCATAGCTAGTGGCTAAGTAGTGGCTCAGAATAGGGAATTTGTATAGGGGTGGAGATGGGGTGGATTGGGGCGCACCGCCGTGCGCCCGCACAGGGGGAGAGGCTATTTAAGGCGTACAGAGGGGGGCGGCGGCGGCCAGCCGAGCGGGGGAAACCTCTAGGGGCAAGAGGCCAAACCAGGCGAGGTTTTGGGTGTAGTAGGCGATGTCGTTGTCCCAAAACCCTCCACTGTAGGCGGGTTCGAGCTTTTGTCTGAGGATCTGCTCAGCGATCGCAGCATCGACCCGCAGCAACGCCGGATAGAGCATGGCGTAGTGGGCGGTGGCTTCAAAACTCGACTCAGCGTCGCCGTCGAGGGTGAGGCGGGCAGGCAGGCGACCGTCCCGTTGCCAGCGGTTAATCAGTTCTGGCAGGCGGGCTTCGAGATAGGCCTGGGCGCGGGGTTCGTCAAACCAGGCGGCATCCTTAGCCACCCGCCACCACACCCGAATGGCATCAAAGCTGTAGCGACTTTGCAGGGAATGGTCGAGGGGCATCTGGCGGTAGGTGCCGGTGGCTGGGGTGTAGACCACCCAGTCGGGGGGGAGGCCAGTGGTCGAAAACACAGACAGGGCGTCGAGCATGGCATAGCCGCTGTCGATCAGGCTCTGCCAGTCGTGGTCGGGGTCGACCTCGGCAAACAGGCGAAAGCTGGAGGGGGCAAAGTAGGAGGGGTTGAGAATAATCTGCGCTGGCTCTAGGCGAAAGGCCTCTGCCGGGCCGGGAATCAGCTGCCGGGTGCCGTCGGGCAGCTCTACCGTACCGTATTGCCAAATGTCGGCCAGCAGGGCACGGGCTTCGTCGAGGTACTGGGGGCAGTTCCAGCGTTCGGCGGCCATGATCAGAGCGGCGGCGGCGTCGATATCGGCATCGGTGGCAAAGTTGGGGTCAATGGTGCCCCAACTGCCGTCGGGGCGCTGACCCCACTTCCAGGCCCAGAGCCGATCGCTGGGCTGCCCGTCGTCACCGACGCGGTAGAGGTTGGTTTTGGCCCAGTTGTAGGTGCGCTCAAAGGTGTCGGGGTCGTTGATGGCGACAGCCCGCAGCATGGCGTAGGCCTGACCTTCAGAGACCGTGCGATCGCCATCTTCGCGGTCAATTACCCGACCGTCGGGCTGAATAAAGCGATCGCGGTAGGCCAGCCAGCTCTCTAGCAGCTGGTCGTTGTGCTCACTGGTCACCGGCAGTTCTAGGGCCATGTCGTTGCTGGTGAGGCAGCTGCAGGCGGTGGATGGAGTTTGGGTGCAGCCTGGCGTGGCCATGGCCAGCAGCAGCGTCAGGGGCAGCACCGATAACAACAGGCGGTTTTGCGCTCGTCTCAAGGGCAGGATTGGCAGCATGGTAGGTCACCGGGGAGAGAGGATAGAACGGAAGGGGTCAGGAAAAATGGGATGGATGGGGAGGAGAGAGCGGGGGTTAGTAGCGCTCCCAGCTGGGCTGAAAGCCTCGGCGGCGCAGCAGCTCAAACTCCACATCCTGGGCGCGTTGCTCCAGGTTAATGGGGCCTGCCGCACCGTCGGGTATTTGCCGCAGCTGCTCTAGGGCGGCGAGTTTTTGGTCGTCGGCGATGTTGAGTTCGGCGATTGCGTAGCGGGCCTGCCAAAACTCAGGCTCTAGGGCCAGCACCTGGTCATAGAGGGCACGAGCGGCGGGCAAATTGCCCTGCTGAAACGTCACCCCGGCGAGGGCGCTGAGGGCACCTAGGTTGTCTGGCTCCTGGGCCAGCACCTGCCGGTAGGCGGCGGCGGCCAGGGGCAAGTCAGACTGCCGCTGGGCCAGATCTCCCTGAAAGAAATACACGGTGATGTCGTCGGGGTGGGCGGCAATCAGCGATGCCATGGCGGTCTGGGCCTGGCTGGGGTCACTCAGGGCTAGCAGTTCAATGGTGCGCCAGCGCAGCCACAGATCGTTGGGCTGCTGTGCCAGCAAGGTTTGGTAGATTGCCGATCTAGAGGGATCTGCCGGGAGCGCCCCGACTAGCTCCACTAGCTCTGGCGGAGCGTTGTCGATATCCTGGGACACCAGCCAATCCTCCAGGGTTTCTGAGGCCGTGGCGGCGGTGATTTGCCCGGTGCGGTAGGCCAGCAGGGTGTAGCCCAAGGGATAGATCGGGTTGTCGGGTTCAGCGGCGATCGCAGCGCGATACACCGGCAGCGCGGCTGCGGGCTGGCCCTGCTGCGATCGCACCAAGGCCAGCCCGCGCAGGGCGGTGGCGGTGGCCTGGGAACCACTCTGGGCGGCAATGATGGCTTCATAGCGCTGGGCGCTGGCCTCCAGTTCGCCCAGCTGCCGCTCCAGATCGGCCAGCAGTAACTCAGTGCCCCAGTCGCCCTGGCCAGCGGTGGTGGTTCGGTAGTCGTTAAGCGCCGCTTTGGCCGCCGCCAGATCGCCCTGGCTGAGATGAATCTCGGCGATGCGATAGATCAGCAGCGGGGCATCTACCGCCGCCGCCACGGTTTGATAGACCGGCAGCAGCGCCGGGTCGGGGTTGACAATCCGCCCCAGCGCCGTGGCGATCGCCCGCTGCTCAGGGGCCGAGCTGGGCACTGGATTGAGCCGCGCCATCAGCTGGTCGGCAACGGTGGCCGCCGGTACTTGCCCCAGACTGTGGGCCAGCAGGCGAGATTTTACCGCCAGACTGATCACCGTCGGGTTTTCGGTGGCAAGTTGATCAAACATCTCTAGGGCGATGGCGGCGGTGGGGGGCCATTCGCTGAGCACATCGGCTACCTCGACCCGCAGACCGTAGCTGGGGGCAGCGGTGGCGGCCAAGGCCTGCCGGTAGAGGTCGGTCGCCTGCTCAAACAGCGCCTCGTCTTGCTGACGGCGCGCGATCGCACTGTAGGCCCGAGCCAGGGGCAGGCGCGCTACTGGGTTGCCCACCAAGGGGCTCAACAACTCGAGGGCCTGGGCTGTTTGGCCATTGGCATCGTAGGCGTTGGCCAGCCCCGTGCGAATGCCCAGGGATAGATCGTCGGTGCGTGAGCTGGACCGTAGCTCAGGTTCTAAAAGGGCGATCGCCGCCGCCGCATTGCCGGTTGATTGCAGAGCCAGGGCGTAGGCGGTCAGGGCCTCGATCGGCAGGGTTCCCCTCTGGCGGTAGCGCTCAAACAGCGCTAGAGACCCGGCGAAGTCGCCGCTAAAGGCATAGATCTGCGCCGCCCCCAGCAGGGTCTGAGGCGAAGGGTCTTGCCCCAGCAGCAGGGTGTAGTCGGCCAGAGCTTCAGTAAAGTAGCCCTGGTAGCCGTAGAGCAGCGCCCGCTGGCTGCGGGCATTCAAATCTTGCGGATTTTGGCTCAGCAACTGGGTCAGTGCCGCAATTCCGTCCCGTTGCCACTCGGGCCGATAGCCCCCCAGTTCTCCCAGGGCGGCCAGGGCGGTAGCGTTCTCAGGGGCGATTTCGATCACCGCCTGGAATGCCTGCCAGGCCTCGGCGTCGCGGCCCGCCCGCTGGTAGGCCAGCGCCAGCCCCAGCCGCGCCTCGATCGAGTTGGGCTGACGAACCAGGGCAGCTCGAAAAGCGGCGATCGCATCGTCAACCCAGCCGCGCTCTAGCAGGCTATAGCCCTGGCTCACCTGGGGCGATGGCTGGGCCAGCGCCGCCGGGCTAGCGACCACCTCTAGGCCCAAGACCAAGACACCCAACAACAGCGAGTTTCTCAACCGAAACTGCTGCTTCAAGCCCCCCTGGTTTAGGGGAGTTGGGGAAATCATTCTCCAATTCATTCTGCTGCCCTCCGCAATGGATACCACCTCATGTCGTAGCGCACCCGAAAACCCAAATAAGTCTCGCTAAAGGCGTTGCGCTGCTGCACCGTCACCCCAGCCCGCAGGTTGTCGATCATCTGCACGTCGTAAAACAGCTCCCACACGTCGGGCACCGGGCCGCCGCTGGCCTGGCGCAGACTGTCGTTAGACAGCTGGCGGCCATAGCCCAGGCCCAGGCGATCGCCCGGCAAAAACACATCGAGCCCGTTGGCCCCAAAGCTAAAGGTCTGGCCGCTGGCCCCGAGGGTGTGGTTGGTATACCAGCCGTAGCGACCAAACAGGCCCAGCTTTAACCCCGGAATAAATGCCTCGGCGTTGAGGCCGTAGCCGGTTTCGCGATCGCCGGGCAGCGGGCCAAACTGGCCATTGCCCCGATCAAAGCTAAAAATCTCGGCAAAGCCGTCGCCGCGCCCCGCATCGGTCGAGGTGACGTAGGTGCCGCGCACAATGGCATTGCCCCACCGCACCCCCACCTCTCCGGCAAACGAGTCGAGGGCAAAGCTGCCCAGGCTGCGGTTGGCCGAGAACGTCGTCGCCGTCAGCGACACCGCATCCACGGGCGTCCAGTTCACCAGGGCACCGGGGCGCGAGGCCATATTCACCGCGCTCAGGGCCGGGTTAGTTTGAAACACCGGGTTAAAAAAATGGGTCAGTGAATCTTTGGCAAAGCTGTTGCGGTCGAGGTAAGAGGTCAAATCCATCAGCCCCACCGTAAACCGCAGCTCTGGCAGGTTGGCCGGGGAAGCGGTCAGATATAGCTCACTCAGGCTCAAGCCCGTCTGATTGCTATCGGTAAACGATGGCCCAGTGCTGAGGTCAACCGTGGCCCCCGCCAACACCGAGGGGCTGAGCACATAGATGCCCCCCGCCCGCAGCCGGGCCGATCCGTCGCCGCCCTGCTGTAGGTAAGCCGCCTGCACAAACACCTCAGAGCGCTCCGCTGGGGCCAGCGTCTCCCCCGGTGAACCGGGGGCCGGGGGGGGCGGGGTAACGGTTTCAGCCCGATCGGTGGGGCGATCGCAGGCCGCGTCCTCTGGGTCGAGGGTGCGATCGCAGTCTGCGATCGCACCCTCTGCGGTCAGGGCAGCGGCAGCGTCAACCCCAGCGGCGGGCAATCCACCATTGGCCCCAGCCTCCGGTTCCTGGGCCAAACTTTCCGCATGGGGCAACACAAGCCCCCCCTGGGACCTGCCCAGATCAGCGCCAGACTGCTCAGGGCTAGGCTGGTGCTGCGCCGACAGATTTTCTGCTGCCAGGTCTTCTAGCGTCAACTCAGCCGCTGGCACCGCTGCCGCTGCGGCACGCGCCTCACGCTGCCCAGTGCCCAGGCTAACGCCAGACAGCATCATAGCCAGCACAATCATCCTTGCTGTACCAGAGTTTAGTGCGAGCCTTCGCACCGCCCAAACACCCATAGAATCATCCATAGGACACTCAAAATAGGGGATATAAATAGTCTCAAACCAGCCAGGCTAACTCCTTAAATCGTGATCCCTAAAAGAAAAAGCAAATATTGAACTTGATTTTAGCTAAAGAATATTCACTATCTACTGGCTAAAAACTAGCCTAGTCGTTATGGTGCTGCCTGTAGACTAACAGTCCCAGGCTCAGATCATCCAGTAGCCAGGGCCAACTTAATGAATTAGCTGGTCGAGTAATAGGCCACTCATAGTGGCTATCAAAATTAGCTTAACCCGGGTTGCCAAGAGTTTTGGGCAGTAGGTGTCAGATTTAGAATTGGCCGACTTAGGCCGCATAATAATAGTGATCGGTCGCAAATGGGTGATGGAGTCGCAGTCAATTAAAATAAATTAATTTGCTCTAACTCTAGAATTAGAGTTCTCCCTATGGGGAAATTAAAATTTCCAAATAGACTTGATATATAGGGATAGATGAGCCAAAAAACTTCATAATAAAATTACATTAATAAAGTAATTTGAGCGCTAAAATCAGGCGTCTACTGATGCAATGTCGATGCAATAATAGCATCAAGACGTTTTTGGTTCAGATCGAGTTGAGATCGGGGCTGGGCATAGGTAAGGGCGCTGCTTCATCACCCTTACTCAGAAAAATTTCCCGATCAGGATAAATTTCAAAAAAAAGATCGATAAAAAGATCGATCTCCAGATTTCTATGTGGAGTTGCTAAAGCTATGGCCATTTTGTAGAGGGTCATCTATCCCTGTGATTGCATGGAGATATCTAGGCTAGTACTCCTCGCTTGTCAATGACTATGTCACTGCCCCAAATTTTACTGGTGCTTGTCTTACTCACCTGCCTGGGCTGCCAGGCGGCGCTGCCCCCAGGGTCGCCGCCAATTCCAGAGGCAACCATGCTTACCCTAGAGGCGACCGCCCTGGGCAACGGAGAGTTTGATCTGGCGGGCACCACCAACCTGCCCCCCAATACGCCCCTGGCCGCCATTGCCCTGCGATACTTAGACCCCGAAACTGCGGTTGTGGCCGAGGCCGATGCTCTATACTCGGTGCTGGCCTACCAGCCCGTCACCGTAGGCGAAGGTCAGTGGTCGGCCCGATTGGTAATCTGGCAAGTCGGGGCCGATGGCCGCTACCAAGAACCCTGGCAGGCCCAGACCGAAGCGCTCAATTTAGCCGCCCAACCCCAGGAAACCGTCCAGTTTGCCATTGCCCTAGCGCCCAACCACCTCGGGGCCCTGGGCGATGTGCTGGCCTCAACGGGGCGGCGGCGCGTGGCCGGGGTCCTGCGAGTGACCTCTGGCGGAGAGCCGTTTCTATGGGCCGCTCAGTCGCTGCCCGTGGGTCTACCCCAGGGGCAGACCACTCCTCCCCCAGACTGGCTAGCGCGCACCAATGGCGGCTGGGGGGCTCGCTATCTGATGGTGCCAGAGCCACCTTTGCCCTATGTCCTCACCCCAGAGGATACGCGCCAAACTACCGCGCCCCTCACGCCGGCAGAGGTGCTGCGCTAGGGGCCAAGGCCCCCAGGGCGCTAGTCCATTCAGGCAGCAGTAAGAGAGCAGAAGGCAGAAAGGGAGTTCCAGACCATGCAAGGGTTTCTGGGTGAGCTAGTGCAACGTCAAACTTAAAACTTAGGGTTCGCGTCGGTTGGGTGCAACGAAGGGCAACCCAACAGCGGGTTGGCCGATTGGCCATCGGGGGTACAGAATTCGGATTTGGTATTAGATCAGCGATCGGGCACCGTTTCCAGCCGCTCTAGCAGCACGGCCTGACTGTCGGCCAGCTCAAAAGCGGACAAAGCGGCCTGGGAATTTTCTAGCGCTACCCCTGGCGATCGCACCGCCACGCGCCAGCTATCGTCGCCGTCGAGCTGGAGCCAGTCAGCTAAAGTCACCGTCAGCGGGTCGCCGCCCATGTGGGCCACCATGGCCACCTGCACCCTACTGCCAGCCTCGGCGGGGGAGCTGCGCAGCCCGTAAAATACGGTCTGCGCGTCGGTGTGGATACGGTTGAAGCGATCTAGAGTAGATAGGTTTTGGCGTAGCCAGGGGTGGGCGCGGCGGAAGCGGCGCAGGGCCAGGTTGTAGGCGACTCTGTCTGGGTTTAAGTTCTCTTGCTGTAGCCACACGTTGCAGATGTCGTGGGCGTCTTCCATGAAGGTTTTGGCCAGGGTTTTGAGGGTGGCTACCTCCATGGCAGGCAGCGGGGTGGTGGCCTGGTCGGCCAGGGTTTGGCAGCGGTGGGCCACGGCATCTAGGTCGTAGTCGGTTTCCTCAATGGCGTCGTAGAGGCTCTGCATAAACTGGCGTAGCTCCCCCAGCTTGGTAAAGCCCATCGCCTTCAGGCGGGGAAATAGCTCGGGCCAGTCAAAGGTTTCAGGGATGATCTGCCAGTCTAAAAAGCCTACCGCCTCCTCGGCCACCACCTTGACCCCGTAGCGATCGTCGGTGTTGCGTAAAAAGCCCCAGGGGGCGTGCATGGTGCAGTTGATAAAATCCATCGGCAGACCGGGGCTAAAGCCGTAGGTCATCAGGGCAATCGCCGGGTTGTCGTAGGCGCTGTTGAGCACCTGGGGCAGGCCGTCACCCAGGTTCCAGTTGATGTCGAGGCTGGGGTCTACCTGGGTGCCCCGGCGCAGGGTATCGTGGTTGCCGCAGCCGGTGATCCAGCATTCGCCCTGGTGCATTTGCTCCGTGACGCGCCGCCACTTGCGGTCCCAAAACTGGCGCAGGCTGGGGGTGTTGTGGGCAAAGATCAGCGGCCCCCACTGAAAGGCGTCAGGCTTAAACTCCACAATGTCGCGGTAGGTGGAGACCTCTTCCCAGTTTTCGGCGGGCCAGGGGCGACCGTCTTCAAAGATCGAGAACAGGCGGCGCTGGCTGTTGCCGACGGTTTGCAGCACCTCCGCCATGGCGCTGAGGTAGACATCGTCGTACTCCACCTCGCCCGACAGCGGGTTAAAGAATTTGAAGTCCTGCGCCCCATCAACGCGGATGCCGTCGACGCCGGTGTTGTTTTTGCGCCGCTGCATTTCGAGCAAGATCGCCCGCACCGTAGGGTTTTGGTGGTTGACATCCTGGCCGTACATGTTGGGGCCTTTCATAAATCGACCGTTGAGCAGGTCGATCGCCTGGTTATCGGCGTGGCCGTAGACAATGTCAAAGATCACCTGGATCGGCCCGGTGGGGAAGTTGTGCAGGGTGGCGATAAATTCTACTAGCTCGTCGGGGCGCAGGGTCTCGAGCACCGAGGGGTTGGTGGCCGAGGAGCCAAAAATCACAATGTCGTAGCCCCAGTTTTGGGTGTTGGGTTTTTTGAGGCTGATTTTGACCGTACCGGGGTCGCGATCCACCGTCTCGGTGTCGTGGTCTACATCGGCCATGTCGTCGTCTTGCAGGGTAAAGAAGCCGTGGCCCAGGTGGTGTTTGCCCAAATATTCCACCGTGGGCTCGATGGGCAGCAGCTGCACGGCGTCGTAGCCGACAAAGTTTTGCTCGGCGGTGGTCAGGGGCTGCTGGGCCTTGAGTTTGGCGGCAATGCCTTGATATACCGCTGTCAGCCCGCTCAGGTAGCCGTTGGGCGAGGCCGTGTTGACGTGGAGCTGGAGAATGTTGCTGGGGGGGTGCACCTGAATCACGCCCTGATCGTCAGCGTCGCCCAGGGCAAAGTAGTCGAGGTCGGCGCGATCGCGCTCTAGCCCCGACATGTCGTACAGCTCCGCCGGGGCGTAGACGCCGTAGGGCAGCGAGTAGGCCAGGCAGTCGCCCACCACTTCTACGTCATCGCTGTTCACATCGAGATAGCGCAGCCAATAGAATGAACCCATGCGATCGCGCGTTCCCGCCTGCATGCCCGCCAGTACCCCCCAAAAGTACTCGCCCTGCTTCTCCAGCTCCACTGTGTCGCGGCGAAAGCGCACTGTCTGCCGAGACTGGACAGGGGCAATTGCTTCCTGGGGGGTAAAGACCTCCAGGTAAATGTTCTTGGGCTGCACCATATCAGCCCCTAGCTCTGGTATCCAAAAGCCGATCTCGGTGAGGCCGTCCGCCCGGTAGTGGGCTCCCAGGCGGGTGGCCAGGGTCTGGGCCTTGTGAAACAGAGTTGCGTCAGACTGGTGAACCTGCTCAGCCCAGTCTAACAGGGCTTGGGTTTCGGTTTCTAGCAGGTGAATGGAGGCAGCGGTGGCGACCATGGGGGTAGTTTCCTTTTTCGCTAAACGTTCGCTAGCTTCAACACCACCACCCCCAGGGGTGGTAGCGTCAAACTCAGAGCCTGGGGCCAGCGGGGGTGATCCCAGCCGTGGGTGTGCTGACCACCGCCGTTACCCACACCGCTGCCGCCGTAGATCACGGCGTCGCTGTTGAGCCGCTCTGTGTAGTAGCCGGGCTGAGGCACGCCCACCCAATAGTCGTAGCGGGGGGTGGTGGTGAAGTTGCACACCGTCACCACAAACTCATCGGAGTGTTGGTCACGGCGAATAAACGACACCACGCTGTTGCCCGCATCGTTGCAGTCGATCCACTCGAAGCCATGGGTGGAAAAGTCGTCGGTATATAGGGCCGGTTCTTGCTGATAGAGCCGGTTGAGGTCGGCGACAAACTGTTTTAGCTGCTGGTGGGGTGCCTGGGTGAGCAGTCCCCAGTCGAGATCCAGCCAGCTGTTCCACTCGGTAGTTTGGCCAAACTCCATGCCCATGAACAGGGTCTTCTTGCCTGGGTGGGTGAACATGTAGGCGTAGAGGGCGCGCAGGTTGGCCATCTTTTGCCACTCGTCCCCCGGCATTTTTTGGTAAAGACTGCCCTTGCCGTGCACCACCTCGTCATGGGAGAGCGCCAGCATAAAGTTTTCGCTAAAGGCATACCAAATCGAAAAGGTAATGCTGTTCTGGTGGTAGCGCCGATGGTCGGGGGCTTCGCTGAAGTAGTGGAGCATGTCGTGCATCCAGCCCATGTTCCACTTAAAGTTAAAGCCCAGCCCACCGATATAGGTAGGCCGTGACACGTTGGGCCAGGCCGTTGACTCTTCTGCAATCGAGAGCACACCGGGGTAGTAGCCAAAAATTAGGGTGTTGAGCTGGCTGAGCAGATCGACGGCTTCTAGATTCTCGCGGCCACCAAACTGGTTGGGCACCCATTCGCCATCCTTGCGATCGTAGTCGAGGTAGAGCATGGAGGCCACCGCATCCACCCGAATGCCGTCGATATGGTACTTCTCAAACCAAAACAGGGCGTTGGCAATTAAAAAGTTGCGTACCTCGTTGCGGGAATAGTTGAACACTAGGGTGCCCCACTCCCTATGCTCGCCCTTGCGGGGGTCGGCATGTTCGTAGAGGTGGGTGCCGTCAAAAAAGGCCAGCCCGTGGGCGTCTTTAGGAAAATGGCCCGGCACCCAGTCGACAATTACGCCAATGCCCTGGGCGTGGCACTGGTCGACGAAATACATAAAATCCTGCGGGGTGCCAAAGCGCGACGTGGGGGCAAAATGCCCGGCCACCTGGTAGCCCCAGGAGCCATCGAAGGGGTGCTCGGCTACGGGCAGCACCTCAATGTGGGTATGGCCCAACTCCTTCACGTAGGGAATCAGCCGATCCGCCAGCTCCCGATAGGTGAGAAACCGCGCCTCGGGCTTTTGGCTCACCCGCACCGCCGTCCCAGCTGCTGGGGGGTTATCCATGCCCTCATGCAGCCAAGACCCCAAATGCATTTCGTACACCGAAATCGGCTGCTCTTGGGGCTCACTGTGACGACGCTGCTCCATCCAGTCCTGGTCGTGCCACTGGTAGCTCAAGTCGGTCACCACCGACGCCGTATCGGGCCGCACCTGCTGCTGATAGCCGTAGGGGTCAGACTTGAGGTAGACATGCCCCGCCTGGTTTTTGATCTCAAATTTGTACAGCTCGCCGATGCCTAGCTCAGGGATAAATAAATCCCAGACCCCCCCCTGGAGCAGGCGCATCTGGTGCTTGCGCCCATCCCACTGGTTAAACTGGCCCACCACAGAGACGTTGCGGGCATTGGGTGCCCAAACGGCAAAATAGACCCCCTCGACCCCCTCGACCTCAACGTGGTGGGCACCCATCTTCTCGTAGATGACGTGGTGGTTGCCTTCGCCAAAGAGGTAGATGTCATACTCGCTCAGCAGCGGTGACTTAAAGGCATAGGGGTCACGGATCACCCGCTCGTGGCCGTTTTCTGTAAACTTAAGCAAATAATTTTTGTCCGGCTGGCCCGCCATCTCACATTCAAAAAAGTGTTGATGATGCACCGACACCATGGCATATTCTTGCTGATCTTCGGGCCTGATTACCCAGGCGGCGTCGGCGTCGGGCAAGTAGGCCCGAATCACCCAGCTAGAGTGACCATTAGCCTGATCTAGGGCATGGGAACCCAATATCTCAAACGGGTTACTGTGCCGATTCTCTACAACGCGGTAAACCTGGTCGGAGGAAAGGGTTGCAGAAGACATAAAAACTTGGTGTAACTGTTGGTCTGTAGCTGTTGGTCTGTAGCTGTCCCCAATGGGCCTGCGGCTAGCGAGTAGCAACCTCAGGGCTGCTACTCGCTAGCCGCAGGCCCTGGCCACATGCAGGCCATCGCTAAGGGCCAACCTAAAAAACATTTGCCGCGCCACGCATCTATCTATGGGCAGAGGTCTAGGGGCAGAGGTCTGTGGGCAGAGGTCTAGGGGCAGAGGTCTATGGGTAAAGGTCTACAGACAGATATGTGTACCCTCCAGCTGTGGATCTCTGCCCAGCACTCTGAAGCGGCAATCAACCCACCGATTCGCTAACGCGAAAACCCTTAATTATGATGTGGAATTACCTTTCTGCCTTCATTTTGCCTTAATGTACCAGGGGAAATCTCCAGCTGGACTTGGTATAAATCATCAAAAACCGGGTGCATCATATTGTCTGGTGCACCCGGTTTTGAACGGCATTAACCTATATCTGTTGAGCGTTCTAATCTCGCTACGGGGTGCCTGGGGTACCAGGGGTGCCGCCGGGTTCTTCGGGAGTTACCGGATCTACCGGATCTACTGGATCAGCAGGAGTATCTCCAGGCGGGGGTGCTCCCGGATCACAGGCAACGCTTAACACCGATATGCCTGCAACTAGGGGCAGGGCAAGTAACCATTTGGACTTCATTGGAAATACTTCCTTATTACGTCACTACGATCTCGGGTCTGATCCGAGTCCCTCAATCTGAATTGTTTGAGAGATCAAAGCGCCAGATGTAAAGCATAAAAACCCATTGAGCTGCTGGATGAAAACATCTCAATTGAGCACGATGCCGATAATATAAAATGATTTTGGCAAGAATGTGGCTTTTTTGGCTAAAAAATGCCAAATCTTGGCAATTTATCCCTTTGGACATACTCCTTAAGGGTGAGAATTAGGGGTGTTTGTCCTGGGGCAATGCTGTAGATGGGGGTTGCTGAACGGCAGGATGAACTTGGGTACGGGCGCACAACTGTGCGCCCCTGCGGGAACCTCAGTTGGGGTTAGGTTAGGGGCGAGTTTACAAGGTTTTGGTTTCTAGCGGCAAAAACACCGTCAGCACCTCACCGGCCTGGGCCCGCTGCCGCACGATCAGCTTGCCGCCTAGGGCCTGAAACAGGTTTTTGGTGGCATTGAGGTTGAGGCTGAGGCCGCCGGTTTCGGGCTGAAACATCAGCAGCTGCCCCAAGGCCTTAAACGGTGACGAGAAGGGATCTACCTCGGGCTGGGACTCGCTGCCTTCGGGTGGCAATGACTGAAATTGCAGCTTGAGCTGGTGGCCGGCCAGGGTGACGGCCAGCTCGATATGGCTATAGGGGGGCAGGCTGTGGGTAAAGCGGTCAATCAGCCCGGTGAGTACCTGGGTGAGCATGGCTGGGTCGGTGTTGACCATGGGCAGGCAGGGGGGCACGTTTACCGTCAAACTTAGGTTGCGGCGGCTGGCCTGCTGCTGCCAGCGGGGGATAGCATCGTCAAACAGCTGGTTGAGGGAAATAGCCGACAGGGGCGATCGCGGCCTGGCCGCCCGGTCGGTCTCTAGCTCGACGGCGCGAAAGATCAGGCTGAAACGATCGATCTGCTGGGTGCATTCGCGGTCGATCTGGCGCAGGCGTTTGGCGGCTTCTTCGCTGGTGTCTTTGCGTTTGAGCAGCGATCGCGTCAGGGTGCGAATGGTGGTCAGGGGCGTGCGAATCTCGTGGGCCATCGCCTTAAGCAACTCGGTGTCGGAGCTGTCTGCCGGCGGATCTGACACTACGGCAGGGGCGACCCCGGCCTTGACTTGAGGCGCAAAGCTGGGGTTAGCATCGGTTTGAAAAGCAGCCAGGGTCGGGCGGGCGGGCAGCGCCAGCCGTGCCGAGGCCGATGGCTGAGGCTCACCATAGGGCTCTAGTTGACTGGGGCGCAGCTGATCCATCAGCAGATGGCTGTAGCGAGTCACCAGGCGATAGTCGGGGGCTACCGGGGGAAACTGATCGATCAATCGGTCTAGGGTCTGCCGCAGTGGGGGACGACTGGCGACGATGCGATCGCGCAGCTGTTGCCAAGCCTGGCCCACCACCTCTGGGTCAAAGGAAAACTGAAACTGCGGTAGCCCATGACCATTTTGCCCCAGCAACAGCAGCAGGCTAAAGCGCTGGGTCAACAGCAGACAAAAGCGTTCCCCCAAGAGCGGGTCGTTACTGGCCAGGGGCACCATCTGCAAATCGCAGGCCGGCCCTTTAGCCGACCCTCTAGCCGACCCTCTGGCCTGACCGGGCAGCAGCGGGCGCGTGACCGATAGAATTTGCTCCAGCGGTTCGGGCACCAGCAGCCAGTGAGACAGTCGCTGCCCCATGAGACGGTCGGGCAGCACTGGAAATGGCCCGGAGAGTACGCCACCCATCAGGGGCAGCAGCCCGCTAGCGCCCGGTGTCCCTGGGCTAGCAGCTTGAGGCAGTTCTAGCAGCAGTTTGATCAGAGCGGCGAGCCCCCCCAGCCATTCTTGCTCAGCTTGGATGTAGGCCTGGGGCGAGGCCCCCGATCTCCCGCCTAGAAAGCCTAGAGCTGTCTCATTCCTCCAGCCAGCAGTCTCTGCCCCTAGGCTAGAGGCCGAGGGCTGCTCATTGAGCAGGGGACTGAGGGGTAGAAACGAGTTCACCAAGGAGTATCTGTCTCTAAATAGTTTGCTGCGGTATCGGTACCACATTCAGCCGGTTGCCCAAGGCAGACAACTGGGCCGCTATTACGAGACTACGTCCTCAGCGAAAATTGATCTATGGGTAGAACCGAACGGAAACCCGGCCATGCCCCACCGACTTCCTAGCCAAACCAGTTGGAGGGAATTGGCCCAGCCTCAGCCCGCAGAGCATCTGGGCGATACCGCCAAACCTCGGTGCGCCCCAGCAGAGCATCGATGCCCTGATGAATCAGCTGATTAATCTGCTCGTGCTGGTCGGAGGAGTAACAACGGTCAGGGGACTCAAGGCCGCAGGCGGTGCCACCTTCCATGGCGACGTAGACTACCGGCAGCCGAGCCAGTACGTAGGTGGTTAGTTTTTGTCGTAGCTCAGGGACAGCGAAAATCTGGCGATATTCGTATAGCGGATAGGCAGCCAGGATATCGTCAATCTTGTCTGTTACGATCGGTAAAGTTAGGTTGACAATGGCTTGAGTCATGCGAGTTCATCTCCAGGGTTGTTGGGCGGCAAAGTCAGAAATTATGGCAATCTATTCAGACCAGGAATTGATCTAAACAAGCGAATAACAGGCTTGAAGCAATGTTTAAAAGGAAAAACAGTTTTCAGAGAGTAGATGAACCCACGTCAGAAATCACCTTTGAGTTGGCTGTGAGTTGACCGCTAATGCCAGAGGCTAGGCCCAGGCTCAACCTCGAAGCGCAACCTCTTGAAGCGCAACCTCTTGCCAACGACCTTAGGTATTCCCTATCGATAACCTTAGTATTCTCTACAGGAGAGCCCCAAGAACTAGGGCTCTATCTAAGTTTTAGAAAGAAATTATTTTTCTCTTGCAGACGCCTACGAAAACTATGTAAAGTGAAGCGTTTCTCAACCGTTGTTGTTGCTAGCAGGAGTGGTATTCTCCCATTCATTACGTTGTGTGATCTTGCGTTGTGTGATCTGCTGGGTGGGGTTGACCTCGCTCAATCGCCGATGGGGTAGGAGGTTTAGGGATGGAACGGGTCGTTTTATTGGTCTGCGGGGGCATGCACCCGCCCAGCTACACCGGATCGATCTTGGCCACCATCGCTCGGGATCAGCGGTTGAGTCACCTGGTTTCGGTGGTCTGTGCGCCCCAGCATTCCCTAGATGTGCTGTCGCCCTTTGCCCTGCGGCAGGCTCTAGAAGCTGATTTAAATCCCCTGGGTTGCCCCTCACCCCACGGGGCCGCAGCGGTTGGAACCGATGCGATCGCGCTGATTGTTTGGGCGTTTAGTGCCGGCTGTGTCGGGGCTGCCCCCTTGGTGACCTACTGGCAGCGCCACCGGGGGCCTGTGCTGGCTCTCTTTATGGTAGATGGCTGGGGGGTACCTCGCCCCCCTGGGGTGCCCGTGCATCGCCTCAGCCATGACTGGTTTACCAACGACACCTCTGGCTGGCTGGGCGCTGGCGATGAGGACTTCTACGCGGACCCAGCGGTGCCCCACCTGACCCTGTGGCAGCAGCCCCAGGCAGTAGCGGGCTGGGCCATGACACCGGGGAACCCCAGGCAAGGCATGACTGCGGCTGAATTTCTCTGTGGGCGATCGCGTGGCTATGTGGAGCGCTACCAGAGGCGATCGCCACTAGAGGTGATCCCATAGCTAAATATCAGCAGCCCATAACCCGTCGCCCAAAGTGAACGCTCTATCCCTAAAAGACCCTGGCCTCTACTGCTAATATGAGGGGAAATGTTTCTCACATAACAGCTTTTGTGAGCTACTTCTGAAACATCATTCCTGTACAGCAGCGGCGATGGGTCGGCTCATCGTCTGTGTAGCCTGAAGGGAAGAAATGGTTTATCTTGATTTCTTCTTAAGCAATGCACTCTAGCTCAACCCCAGCACCCGCCGCCATGACGACTCCCGTTGCCGCTCCAATTGTTGCTCCTAACAGTATTCTTGTGCGCCGCGCCTCCGGAGCTTTTGCCCTGATCGACAGCCTCAGACGCCATGGCGTAGAGCATATCTTTGGCTACCCTGGCGGAGCCATTTTGCCCATTTATGACGAGCTGTACCGGGCCGAGGCCGCTGGGGGTATCAGCCACATTTTAGTGCGCCACGAGCAGGGGGGTGCCCATGCCGCCGACGGCTACGCCCGCGCCACGGGCAAGGTGGGGGTTTGCTTTGGCACCTCTGGGCCGGGGGCCACTAACCTCGTCACCGGCATTGCCACCGCCCAAATGGACTCGGTGCCCATGGTGGTGATTACTGGGCAGGTGCCCAGCCATGCGATCGGCAGCGACGCCTTTCAAGAAACTGATATTTTTGGCATCACCCTGCCCCTGGTGAAGCATTCCTATGTGGCGCGGCGGCCCGACCAAATTCCTCAGATGGTGGCGGAGGCGTTTTACATTGCCCAGACCGGTCGCCCTGGCCCGGTGCTGATTGACATTCCTAAAGATATTGGCCTGGCCGAGTTTGACTATGTGCCCGTGGAGCCAGGGCGGGTCAATTTGCCGGGCTACAAGCCCACCATCAAGGGCAACCCTCGCCAGATCAACCACGCCCTGCGGCTGATTCGCCAGAGTGAACGACCCCTGCTCTATGTCGGCGGCGGTGCGATTACGGCCAATGCCCACGCCGAGGTGCTGCGGCTGGCCGAGTATTTCCAGATTCCGGTGACCACCACGCTGATGGGCAAGGGGTCCTTTGACGAGCATCACCCCCTGGGGCTGGGCATGCTGGGCATGCACGGCACGGCCTACGCCAACTTTGCCGTCAGCGAGTGCGATCTGCTGATTGCTGTGGGTGCCCGCTTTGACGATCGCGTCACCGGCAAACTCGACGAGTTTGCCTCCCGCGCCCAGGTGATCCACATAGACATTGACCCGGCGGAGGTGGGCAAAAATCGCAGCCCCCAGGTGCCGATTGTGGGCGATGTCAAGCAGGTGCTGACCACTTTGCTGGGCCGCATTGACGAAGATAGCCAGCTGCCGCCCCCCAACCAGACTCGGGCGTGGCGCGATCGCATCGACCGCTGGCGGCGTGACTATCCATTGGTGGTGCCCACCTACCCCGACGAGCTGTCGCCCCAGGAGGTGATTTTTGAGCTGGCCAAACAGGCTCCCCACGCCTACTACACCACCGACGTGGGCCAGCACCAGATGTGGTCGGCCCAGTTCTTAAAAAATGGCCCCCGCCAGTGGGTCTCAAGCGCGGGGCTCGGCACCATGGGCTTTGGCATGCCTGCGGCCATGGGCGTGCAGGTGGCGCTGCCCCACGAAACGGTAATCTGCATCAGCGGCGACGCCAGCTTCCAGATGAACCTGCAAGAACTCGGCACCCTGGCCCAGTACGGCATTCCGGTGAAGACTGTGATTGTCAATAACGGCTGGCAGGGCATGGTGCGCCAGTGGCAGCAGGCCTTCCACGGCGAGCGCTACTCCTCTTCTAACATGGAAGTGGGCATGCCCGACTTTGTGCTGCTGGCTGAGGCCTACGGGATTAAGGGCATGGTGGTGCGCGATCGCAACGACCTCAGCCTCGCCGTCGCCACCATGCTGGCCCACGCTGGCCCTGTGTTGCTCGACGTGCGCGTGCGCCGCGACGAAAACTGCTACCCCATGGTGGCCCCCGGCAAGGGCAACCACCAAATGTTAGGTCTACCTGAAGTCCATGGCACTCGCTCTGGCGATAGCCCCGACCCCTGCGTCAGCTGCGGGCACCAAAACCCCTCTACCAGCAACTTTTGCTCAGAGTGTGGCACCAAGCTGTAGACCAGTTCGGATTTGGTATGACACCCAACATCCGGCCCCGGCCCCGGCTTTTTAATCGTCCCGTGGCTCAAATTTTTCAGAATGCAGTATCCTAGCCTCAGTTTCCTAACTGGTGTGGGTCGTCTATGTCCGCTGCGCTGAAATCCTATGTGCCTCGTCCTGTGCCGTCTCGGCCACCGACAGCGACAGGCCGGGCCACATTACGCCCCCGATCCACCACCCTGCCGGCAGAGAGTCGGCCTCGGGTTTCGCCGCCCGTAGCGCTGCCCACCGCACCGGGGCTAGAGTCGCCGGGGCTGCGGCTGATGTCTCAGCTGCACCTGGTGTCGTCTGCCCTGGCGGTCTCCCTGGTGGCCCTTACCCTGGTGAGCTATGGCACGTCGGTCTATATCAGCCGTCAGCTCAGCCAAGCCAATCAGCAGCTCAACCGCCTACAGCGCAGCGAACAGCAGCTCACCACGGCCAACGCAGTCCTCAAAAACCATTTGGCCCAGCAGGTGGAAAGTGAAGCCATGGGGTTTCAGCCGCCCCAGCCGGGCAGCGTTATTTTCCTAAAGCCTTCTCCCCAGACAGCCGTTGTGGCTCTGCCTAGCCAGGTGTCTCACCCGGTGATGCGTCGGTTTGCCCTACCCAAGGTTGATGTACCGCTGGGGTACTGAGCACTAGCCCAACCATTTACCTGACTTCTCTATGGCTAGTTCTGCCTATTCTGCCCGCCGCCGTCGCCGTACCCAGCGAACTCGCTCCCCGGCAGCCGTTGTCTCTAACCCAACGTCAACTCAGCTGCGGGTGCTGCTGGTCTGGGCCATGCTGGTGCTGTCGCTAGTGATCATTGGCGGTCGTTTAGCTTGGCTCCAGCTGGTTCAGGGCAGCAGTCTGACCAGTCTGGCTCAGCAGCAGCGGCTCTCGACCCCGGTGCAGCGACAGGTGCGCCACTCCATTGTCGATCGCCAGGGCAATATGCTGGCGGTCGACCAGGTGGTGTATACCCTTTACGCCCACCCCCGGCTGTTTAACCGGTCGACCCCCGAGGTGGCGGCGGCACTCAGCCCCCTACTAGAGCGGTCTACGTCAGCTCTAGTAGGCCAGTTTAGCCAGCAACCCACCGGCATTCGTGTTGTCGATGGCCTGTCTGAAGAAACCCACGACCGCATTCGAGCCCTGCGCCTAGATGGTCTAGAACTCTACCCTCACCAGCAGCGCTTTTATCCCCAGCACAAGCTATTTGCCCCGATTGTGGGCTTTATCAATGTTGATGGGCAGCCCCAGGCGGGCGTCGAAGTCACCTACCAAGAGCAGCTCTCCATGGCTCCAGCCGTGGAAACAGCAGCCGCTGAAGCCGAGATCACTGCCGACCCAGAAGTCTATGGGCCACCCGATAGTCTCTTGGCCGAAAACGCCGATCCCCTAGACGAGGCCAACCTAGAGACCACCGAACACCCACCCGACCTCTGGCACCAGGGCAGCGCTACGCTACACCTCACCCTCGACAGTCGGCTACAGCGCGCCGCCCAGCAGCAGTTGCAGGCAGTGGTTGATCAGCGCCGCGCCAAGCGGGGCACCGTGCTGGTGATGGATGCCCGAAACGGTGAAATGCTGGCCTTGGCCAGTTTGCCCACCTACGACCCCAACCAGTATTTCAGAGCCGACCTCAGCGATCTACGCAGCTGGGCCATCAGCGATCTCTACGAGCCGGGGTCTACCTTTAAGCCCATCAATATTGCGATCGCCCTAGAGGCTGGGCTGATTGGCCCCGATGAAATGGTTAACGACAGCGGCCAGATCCAGTTTGGCCAGTGGAAAATTAGAAACCATGATTTCGCCTCGGTAGGTGGGCGAGGGGCACTTTCAATTACCGACGTGCTGAAATATTCCAGCAACGTGGGCATGGTGCGAATTATGCAAAAAATGCCGGCCTCCGACTACTTTGCCTGGCTCCAGCGCCTCAGCCTCGACTTGCCCAGCGGCATTGATCTGCCCGCCGAGGCCTCTGGGCAAATCAAAGACCGCGATCAATTTGTCAACAGCCGGGTAGAGTCGGCCACCACCTCCTTTGGCCAAGGCTTTTCGCTATCGCCGATCAAAATGGTGCAACTGCTGGGCACCCTGGCCAACGGCGGCAAACTGGTGACCCCCCACGTGGTCAGCGCCATGGTCGCCGACGATAGCGGCGCAGTCTGGACTCCCCCCCGCCCTGAGCCGCAATCGGTGTTCTCGCCCCAAACCACCCAGCAGGTGCTGACCATGATGGAAGCGGCAGTAGACACCAGCACTGGTGACGCTGCCAATCTCAGCGGCTACCGCATCGGCGGTAAGACCGGCACCGCTCAAAAGGCGGTATTGGGGGGCTATGGCCGAGGCCGAGTCACCAGCTTTGTGGGTATTTTGCCCATTGAGGCCCCCCGCTACGTGGTGCTAGCCGTGATTGATGAACCCCAGGGAGATGATGCCTACGGCTCGACCGTAGCTGCGCCCCTGGTCAAAAAGGTGATCGAGTCTCTTGTGGTGTTAGAAGGGTTACCCCCGAGTCAGCCCTAGTACAGGAAGGCAGAAAGCAGAAGGCAGAAGGCGGAAAGGCGGAAAGGCGGAAAGGCGGAATCCCTTACTGGTGATGAATTTCCCGTAGGGTTTTACGCTTAAAACTCAGGTTCTGAGACAGAGCCGCCGAGATTTTCAACAATGGCTTGGGTGTTAGCCACCATCATCTTGAGGTAGCTGTCGCCGTCGCTGCCCGGTGCCCCGATGGAGTCAGAATACAGCTCTTGGGCTGCCAGAGTGACTCCCGCCTCTTCGGCCACGGTGCGAATCAGCTGAGGGTTGATCGTGGTTTCGGCAAAGATGGCGGGTACCCCTAACGTCTGAATGGAGGCCACCAGCTGCTGCACGGTGCGGGCGCTAGGCTGCTCTTCGGTGCTGAGCCCAATTAGGGTACCCACGACATTGAGCCCGTAGGCCGCAGCGTAGTACTGAAAAGCGTCATGGGTGGTGACTAGCTGCCGCTGGTTGGGGGGAATTGTGGCGGTTTGGGCCTGAATCCAATCGTGGAGCTGATTGAGGTCGGCGATGTAGGCCTCGGCATTTTGGGTAAATAGGTCGGCCTGGTCGGGGGCTAGCTCAATCAGTTCGTCGCGAATGGTTTCGACCATCGGCACTACGTTGCTGACATCGCCCCACACGTGGGGATCGGGCACAGTGCTGCCGTCCTCCTCTAGCTCTAGGGGGGCGATTACTTCACCCACTGCCACCCGGCGAGCACTGACCCCGGCGGCGTTGATTAGGCGAATCAGGTTGGGCTCTAGATCGTAGCCATTGTAGAGAATCAGGTCGGCCTGCTCAAAGGCAATGCTATCGGCGGGTACAGGCTCGTAGATGTGGGGGTCGTCTCCGGGCTGCAAGATGCCGTTGAGGTCGATCTCGTCGCCGCCTACCTGGGCAGCCCAGTCGGCAATCAGGGTGCTGGTAGCCACTACGGTCGGGCGATCTACTGCGGTGCTGTCAGGGGCCAATGCCCCCCTTTCGGCGGAGTCACAGCTCGCCAATCCTAGCCCTGCGGCCAATACCATAGCGGCCCAGCCACCATACCTTGAAAGCTGGTTGTTTAATTTCATCGGCTGCATTTCATAATCGTTTCATTTTTACGATACAATAAATTTCATAATCGTTTCATTTTTAGTTCTCGGGCAGCAACCGAGAACGGGTGACGTAGATTTCTCCCCGACGTGCCGCCCCACTGGCCCAGGCGAAGCGGGCAATTATTTGTGCTGGAATTATGGCTATGGCAACTGCTACTAAACTGACTGTTGACCACCTCAGTGTGAACTACCGCGACGTGCAGGCGCTGCGCAATATCAACCTCACCCTGCGGCCAGGGAAGGTGGTGGGGATCTTTGGCCCCAACGGCGCGGGCAAAAGTACTTTGATCAAGGCGATGCTGGGGCTGATGCCCTTGGTCATGGGGCGAGTTACCTACGGTGACGATTCCCTGGCCCACCAGCTCGACCGGGTGGCCTACGTGCCCCAGCGATCGCAGATCGATTGGACCTTTCCCGCCACCGTGTGGGATGTCGTCATGATGGGTCGGGTGAAAAAAACCGGCTGGTTTAAGCGGTTTTCGGCCCCCAGCCGCCAGATCGCCCGCGACTCCCTAGAGCGAGTGGGGATGTCAGAGTTTTGCGATCGCCCCATTGGTGCCCTCTCGGGGGGCCAGCAGCAGCGGGTGTTTTTAGCCCGTGCCCTGGCCCAGCAGGCCGAGGTTTTCTGTTTTGATGAGCCCTTTGTGGGGGTCGATCAAAAGACCGAGACCGTCATCTTTAAGATTTTCCATGAGCTGGCAGCAGCGGGCAACCTCGTGTTGGTCGTCAACCACGACTTGGGCGAGTCGATCACCAACTTTGACCAGCTGATTTTGCTCAACAAAGAACTGATCGCCGCTGGGCCGCGAGACTGGGTACTGACCCGCGACAACATGACCCGCGCCTACGGCGGCCACGTGGGCTTCTTTGGCCATGTCGCTTGATCTGGTGCCCCACCTAGCGGTGCTCAACTGGTTTTTCGAGCCGCTCCAGTTTGCCTTTATGCAGCGATCGCTGGCGGTTGCGATTATGGTGGGCGTGATCTGCTCGGTGGTGGGTAGCTATCTGATGGTGCAGCGCCTAGCCCTGCTGGGCGACGCCATCAGCCATTCGGTGTTGCCGGGGTTAGCGATCGCCTTTTTGCTCGGCGTCAATATCTTTATTGGGGCCTTCATCGCCGGGGTGATCAGCACGGTGATGATTGGGTGGATTCACACGCGATCGCCGATCAAAGAAGATGCCGCCATGGGCATTGTGTTCTCGGCCTTCTTTGCCCTGGGCATTACGCTAATCACCACCATTCAGCGCGATAACAAAATCGACCTCAACCACTTTCTCTTCGGCAACATTCTCGGCGTTACCGCTGGGGATGTGCGCGACACGGCGATCATTGCCGTTTTGGTGCTGCTGGCGGTGGTGCTGCTCTATAAAGAGCTGTTGTTTTATAGTTTTGACCCCCTCGGGGCCCAGGCCAGTGGCCTACCCACGGGCTGGCTTAATGCTGGGCTGATGGTGCTGATCGCCCTGACCGTGGTGGCCAGTATGAAGGTAGTGGGGGTGATCTTGGTGTTGTCGCTGTTGATTGCGCCGGGCGCGACGGCCTACCTGCTGGTGCCGCGCCTGCATCAGGTGATGGTGCTGGGGGCTGCAATCGGCGTTTTTTCCAGTATTAGCGGCATGTATCTAAGCTACTACGTCAACCTGCCCTCTGGCCCAGCCATCGTGCTGGTGGTGTCGGCCCTGTTTGCCTTGGCTTTTTTGTTGAGCCCCCGCCACGGCGTGCTGGTTGGCCCTGGGCGAGTGCGCCCTGGGCGGCAGCTACAGCGTATTTTTGGATCCAATGCCAAGCTAAAGTAAATTAGCGCGATAGAAGAGCGTATTTGACGCTGGTGTCGCCATAGCTAGACCTAGAGATCACGTCGTCAACCGCAGCACGACGAAAGCAGTAAACTGCCTTTTCTTCTTTGCCGCGTAGGGTGATAGATGAAAGGGCTGAGCCATTGGCTGGTCTGAGGGCAGCCAATTAATCTTTCTACCTAGAATTGCCCCATGTGGTGTACATTATGAGAAAATTGTGACAAGTATTTAAGCAAAACGATCTTAGGAGGCTATGCCCTATGGACTGGCGTGTTGTTGTTGTTCTACTGCCGATTGCTGTGGCTGCAAGCTGGGCTGTGTTTAATATTGGTCGGGCTGCCCTGGGTCAATTGCAAGACTTTCTCAACCGGGAAGCCTAGTACAGGAAGGCAGAAGGCAGAAGGATGAAGGCAGAAGGCAGAAAGGGGATTCTCTGTATTCCAGGCACTACGCCTTTCAGGAAGAGAGGGGCTATTTCTGCCTTCGACTACTAGGTCTTAGCAAGCGGGTCTGGCTGGCGCTTGGGTAAGTCCGACCAAACTCGAATTGCATCCTCCCGATTCTTAAAAGGTTAAACCGTAGGGGTGCAGGGCCTGCGCCCTCAGGAAGCAACAAAATTCTGCGGTATTTTTGTTGTCAGAATTGACCTCAGTCGATCGATAGTTTGGCGAGGGCCGGTAGCAGTTGACTAAAGGCAATACCTCGGTGGCTGTTGGCATCTTTTTCAGCCGAAGACATCTCCGCAAAGCTTCGGTTGAGGGTGGGCACGTAGAAAATGGGGTCATAGCCAAAGCCGCCGGATCCACGGGGAGCCGTCAAAATTTCGCCGGGGCAAATACCTTCGGTTTCGAGCATGATTTCGCCATTGGGGTTGGCCAGGGCCAGGGCACAGACAAACTGGGCGCTGCGATCGCACCCACCAGAGTCAGCCAGTTCCTGTAGCAGGCGATCGATTCTGGCCTGGTCGCTATCGGCGTAGCGGGCTGAGTAGATACCAGGGGCACCGCCGAGGGTATGAACCTCTAGGCCAGAGTCATCTGCGATCGCCCACTGCCCCAGGGCCTGGGCTACCCCTGCGGCCTTGAGGCGAGCATTGGCCAAAAACGTGGTGCCGGTTTCTTCAATATCTAGGTCGCCGGGCTTGAGCTGCAGCTGCCAGCCGAGGGGATCTAGATAACCCTGCATTTCTTTGAGCTTGCCGGGGTTCCCGGTGGCGACAATAACCGTGGGCATGGGTGGTAAACAGTCCGTCAAAGCTAGGCTACAGGTAGATTGTAGTGCCTGGCCTAGCTGAGAAAGTGGCACCGGCTCAAATTACAGATCGAGTCTAAACCTGGTAGCGTGGTTGAACAGTTATTGTCAATGCAAAGGTTTTAGCCCTTGACCCCCGAGCGCTCCTCCCAAGGCTCCAACTATTGGACGCTGGCTCCCTACGTGCGGCGCGAGTGGCGCACCATTGCGCAAGCGCTGGCTGGCACCATTGTCTTTGTTTCCTACTGGCCGATTTTGGCCTGGCTGTCGGGAAACATTCTAGAGCAGCTGGCGGCGGGCAACGTGCCTGTGGTGGCTCGGTTTATCACAATTACCATGGTGGGGTTTGGCCTGCAAAAAATTGGCCAGTACCTGCAAGACTCGCTGATGGCAAAGGCCGCTTTAGAGGTGGCTTTTAACCTGCGCAAAGACGTCTATACCCACATTCATCGGCTCAGCCTGACCTACTTTGAGCGCAGTCAAACCGGCGATTTGTCGTACCGGCTAACCGAAGATATTGACCGCATTGGCGAGGTGGTACAAAAGCTGTTCCACGATTTTTTGCCGTCGGTCTTGCAGCTGGTGGTGGTGCTGGGCTATATGGTCTACCTCAACTGGCAGCTCACCCTGACCGCCCTGGTGCTGGTACCGATTCTGGCCGTGATGGCGGGGTGGTTTGGGGAGCAGATGCTGAAGTCGTCGCGGCGCAGCCAAAACCTGGTGTCTGACCTGTCGTCGCTGGTGACTGAGGTGTTTAGCGGCATTCGCCTGGTGCGGGCCTTTGCCGCCGAAGACTACGAGGTGGAGCGCTTTAGCCAAGAGGCGGAGAAAAATCGCCAGGCCAAGTACAAGGCCGCCTGGCTGCAATCGGTGCAATACCCGGTGGTGGGCTTTACCTACGCCCTGGTGGTAATGCTGATTTTGCTGGTGGGCACCTGGCAGATTTCCCAGGGCAATCTGACCGGGGCCTCGTTTGGTAGCTATGTGGTCGCGGCGCTGATGCTGATTGACCCGGTCAACCACGTGATTGTCAACTATGGCGAGTTTAAGCAGGGCGAAGCCTCGGTAGATCGGGTGATTGAGCTGCTCGATATTGAGCCAGCGGTGCGGGAGCTGCCCACCGCTATCGATCTACCCCAGGTGACCGGAAGAGTTGAGTATCGCAACGTCACCTTTGGCTACGAGGCCCATGAGCCGGTGCTGAGCAACCTAGATCTGCTGGCCCTACCCGGCGAGCAAATTGCCCTAGTGGGGTCTTCGGGGGCGGGCAAGTCTACCCTGGTGAACCTGCTGCCCCGGTTTTATGACCCCCAGGTGGGCGAGATTTTAATTGACAATGTAGAAATTTCTACGGTTACGCTGCGCAGCCTGCGGCGGCAGATTGGCATTGTGCCCCAAGAAACCACGCTGTTTTCGGGCACCATTGCCCAAAATATTGCCTTTGGCCAAAACGAGTTTGATCTTGAGGCGGTGGAGGCGGCGGCCCGGATCGCCAATGCCCACGACTTTATCAGCCAGTTTTCCCAGGGCTACCACACCTGGATGGGGGAGCGGGGCGTAAACCTGTCGGGCGGGCAGCGGCAGCGGGTGGCGATTGCCCGGGCTGTGCTGCTCAACCCCCGCATTCTCATTCTCGATGAGGCCACCTCGGCCCTCGATGCCGAGTCTGAGGCGCTGGTGCAGGAGGCGCTAGAGCGGCTGATGAGCGATCGCACCGTATTCATCATTGCCCATCGCCTGGCTACCGTGCGTAAGGCCGACCGGATTTTGGTGATGGAAAAGGGCCAGGTGATTGAAGCCGGCACCCACAGTGAGCTGCTGGCCCAAAAGAGCCGCTATGCCCAGTTCTACGCCCAGCAGTTTGCGGGCGACAGCGCCAGTTAGCCTACCCGTTTTGTAACTGCTATCGCCCAGGGTCTACCCTGGAGTGAGTCCCTCATCCTAGTTTGCTATGGCGTCACCCCCGGTTGCGGGCCTTGGCCCCACTTCAGAAAAAGCGGTCTATCACGATGGCGTGGGCGGTCGTCTGTTCATCTGGCTGTTTAGCCGCAAAATGGCCCAGGCCGTGGGCAGCGACACGGCCCGCAGCGGCTACGACGGCTTTGTCGATCTATCGACCCAGATCATGCAGGGCCGCAATGCCCAGCAGCAGCAGGCGATGGTCGCCGTGGTGCTCAAGTCCCTGGTGCCCTCCCCGGTGCTCTGGGTAATTCGCAACCTATTCTCACCGACCCGGCTGGTGTGCGAACTCAACGCCTGGTTTGCCACCCGGCTGTTTGAGTGGCTGGTCGGCCCCTGCGAGGTCAAAACCGTAGAGTTTACCGACGGCCAGGGCCAGGTGCGACAACAGCGCAGCGGGGTTCACATCAAAAAGTGCCGCTACCTCGACGAAAGCCGCTGCGTTGGTATGTGCGTCAACATGTGCAAGCTGCCCACCCAGCGTTTTTTCACTGAAGATTTTGGCATCCCGCTCACCATGGTGCCCAACTTTGAAGACTTTAGCTGCGAGATGGTCTTTGGCCAGCCGCCGCCGCCCCTAGAGACCGAGGCTGCCTATAACCAGCCCTGCCTGGCGGATCACTGCTCCCTGGCGACCCGCGATCCGCAGCCTTGCCCGAAAGTTAGGAACTGAGCGCTTCAGCCAGGGTCTGCTCATATTCTTGAAGCGCTGCCAGTAATGAGTGGGGGATCGGCAGGACGGGGGCCGGATTAGATGGGGCCACTTAAACGCATCTGGCAAAATAATCGCTACTGTAGTCAGCAGTACAATATCCACTGGTTTGCTGGCGGTTCTACACCCATGATCGAAGTTGAGCACCTGAGTAAAACCTACGGGTCGACCACGGCCATTCAAGACATCACCTTTGGGGCGCAGCCGGGGGAAATCTTGGGCTTTTTGGGGCCTAACGGCGCGGGTAAAACTACTACCATGCGGATTTTGGCGGGTTACCTGCCCGCCTCGGCAGGTACGGCCCGAGTGGCCGGCTACGACGTGCATACCGACTCAATGGCGGTGCGACAGAGTATTGGCTACCTGCCGGAGTCGCCGCCGCTGTACCCCGAGATGACGGTACAGGGGTTTCTCTCCTTTGTGGCCAAAATCAAAGGAGTGCCCTCAGACCTCCGCCAGCGCCGAGCTGAGATTGCGATGGATCACTGCGGTCTGTTCGACAAGCGCAAGGTGCTGATTCGCAAGCTGTCGAAGGGCTATCGGCAGCGGGTGGGCATTGCCCAGGCGATTATCCACGACCCGCCCGTGATCATTCTCGATGAGCCGACGGTGGGGCTTGACCCACGCCAGATCAACGAGGTGCGCCAGCTGATCAAGGGCCTGGCGGGCAACCACACGATCATTCTCTCCACCCATATTTTGCCGGAGGTGAGCATGACCTGCGATCGCATCACCATCATCAACCGGGGCCAGGTGGTGGCCACCGACACCCCCGACAACCTCACCGCCCGCCTCTCCGGCGAAGCCGCCTACGAGCTAGAGATTAAAGGCGATATTGACACCGCCCAGCGCCTGCTGGCCGACCTGGCCCCTGTGCGCCAGGTGGCGCTGCTGGGGCCAGAGCACCTGCCCGAACACCACTACCGCCTGCGGGTGAGTGCAGAGAGCGATCGCACCTTAGGCGCTGTCATTGCCACCGCCCTGGTCAATGCTGGCCTCGAACTCCACGAGCTGCGCCGCCAGCAGGCTACCCTCGAAGATGTCTTCCTCAACCTCACTACCACTGAGATCGCTGAGATCGCGACCTTACCTGAGCCTCTAGTCGCTGAAGCTGCCGTAGAACCCCCAGCCGCCTAACCCTTTGGGATTTTGGATTTACGATTGCACTCCCTGTCCGAAATCCCCCAGGGCAGACACGTGGGTCTGCCCCTACCCCTTCACCCACCCACTCCCCCACCCACTCCCCTACCCATCCACCCACCCACTCCCCCATGTCCCTCCTGCTCAAAAATATCCTCGCCATCTACCAGCGCGAGCTGCAAAGCTACTTTGCCTCGCCCTTGCCCTACATCATCGCCGCCGTCTTTTGGCTGCTGGGGGGCTTTTTTCTCGTGGCGCTGTTGCTGGGGCCCCAGGGCATTTTGGCCCAGGCAGCCATGGCCGACCAGGCCGTGCAGATGGGGCTACCTCCCGCTCCCCCCTTCGACGTAGCCTACGAGTTTAACAAGGCCTATGTGGGGCTGCTGGGGTCGCTGTCGCTGTTTGTGCTGCCCATGCTCTCCATGGGGCTCTATGCCGATGAGCGCAAGCAGGGCACCCTAGAGCTGCTGGCCACATCGCCCGTGACCAACTGGGCCGTGGCCCTGGGCAAGCTGTTGGCGGTGGTGAGTTTTTACATTGCCATGGTGCTACCGCTAATGATCTGCCAGGCGGTGGCCCTGGGGGCGGCGACGCCGCCGACGGGGTCGGGGGTGTTTTTGATCTCTCACCTGGGGTTGGTGCTGATGGCCACCAGCATCTTGGCCCTGGGCATGTTTGTGTCGTCGCTGACTGAGAGCACGGTGCTGGCGGCGATTATGACCTTTGCGCTGATTTTGCTGCTGTGGCTGGTGGATGCGATCGCCCAAGGTTTGCCGGGGGTGCTGGGCCAGGGGCTGGCTCACCTCTCCTTACTCAAGCACTTCACCGACTTCACCGAAGGCATCTTTGATACCGGTGGTTTAGTGCTGTTTTTATCATTTGTGGTGCTGGGCCTCTACCTTACCGCTCAGTCCATCGAAACCCTTCGGTTCCAGCGGTCATAGCAGCAGGTTTTGAGAACAGATTATGGCGATAAAATCCTTTGCGGTCTATCAAAAATACTTGAAATACCTGGCCCTGCCGGGTCTGGCCCTGGTGACAGCGGGCCTGCTGGTGGGGGTGCTGGCGGGGTGGACCCTGCTGCCTGCAGGCCTGCTGGTGGGCGGTATTGGCCTGGTGCTGATCGGCCTGGTGCTGGGCAACTACGGGCAGGGTCGGTTTTGGGCGCAGCGATCCACCGAGGCCGGGGCCAATGCCCTGGTGTCGGCCCTGGCGGTGTTGGCGATCTTGGGCCTAGTCAACTTTTTGGCCGTGCGCTACGCCAGCCGGGTAGACCTGACCGAAAACCAGATCTTCACCCTCGCACCTCAGTCGCAGCAGGTGGTGCAGTCCCTCGAAAACCCCACCCGCATCGTCATCTTTGACCCGGTGCCCAACCCCCAAGATCGCCAGCTGCTCGAAAGCTACCGCCAGGCTGGAGCACAGTTTAACTTTACCTACATCAACCCCTACAACGACCCTCGCCAGGCCCAGGCGTTTGGTGCCACCCAGACGGGCATGGTGTTTCTCGAGAGTGGAGAAAGCCGCCGCTTTTTACAAAATGTCGGCCCCAGCGAGCGGCTCTCCGAGCGATCGATCACCAACGCCCTCGATCAGGTAATCAGCGATCGCACCCTCACCGTCTACTTCACCCAGGGGCACCAAGAATTTGCCTTTGACGGCAGTGAACCTGGCTTTCTCCAGGCCGCCACCGCCCTCGAAGACAAGAGCGCCCTAGTTCAGCCCCTCAATCTTGCCCAAACGGGTCAGGTGCCCGACGACGCCAGTTTGGTCGTAGTTGCAGGGCCTGCCGTCGAGTTCTTTGAGGCTGAGGTCGAGGCTCTAGACGCTTATTTGAACAGGGGCGGCAGCCTGTTGCTGCTGATCGACCCCAACACCAGCCCTGGGCTAGACAGTCTGCTCGACCCCTGGGGCGTCACCCTCGACGACCGCATCGTGCTCGATACCTCCGGCCAGGGGCAGCTGGTCGGTCTTGGCCCCGCCGCCCCCCTGGTCACCGACTACGGCGATCACCCGATCACCCGAGACTTTCGCAACGGGCGATCGTTCTTTCCCCTGGTGCGCCCGATCAATCTTGAAGAAGTTGCCGGAGTCACCGTCGTGCCCCTGCTCCAGAGCAACCCTCAGAGCCGCGCCGATGCCCTCTCCGCCGAAGGAGAACTACAGTTTGACGAAAATGCTCCGCCCTCCGGCCCCTACACCCTCGGCGTAGCCCTTAGTCGCCCCGTAGCGGGGGCCGCTGCCCCAGAGGATGAGCCCGCCCCAGAATCGCGCCTAGTCGTCATTGGCAACGCCACCTTTGCCACCGACGGCCTATTTGAGCAGCAACTCAACGGCGATGTGTTTCTCAACTCGGTGAGCTGGCTGGGGCAGCAGACCGACGCCACCCTCTCGATTCGCCCACGCGAAGTCACCAATCGCCGGATCACCATGACGGTGCAGCAGCAGATTGGCCTCGGTGTATTTTCTCTGCTAGTGCTGCCGCTGATTGGCTTTGGCCTGGCTGTGGTGATGTGGCTGCGGCGGCGCTAAATGGAGTAATTGCGCTTCCCTGGCCTATGGCGACCACAATTCGCTACTATGGTGAAGTCCAAGCTTCCGGGCTTGGGCTCCTTTAGCAGAAATGTTTTGGGAGGTGGGCCGAGAGCCCACTTTTTTATTGGCATTATTTCAGACGTCCCATGGTACATCCCCTGATTCCCCAGTTACTTGAGTTGGCGGCCCCCGTTGCCAAAGAACTGGGGCTAGAAGTGGTTGAAGCGGTGTTTCAGACCAACCAGTCGCCCCCAGTGCTGCGCATCGACGTGCGCAGCCTCGAAAACGAAGATACGGGGCTGAACGACTGCGAAAAAATGAGTCAGGCCCTCGAAGCTGTGCTCGACACCAGCGACATCATCCCCGACGCCTACGTGCTGGAGGTGTCGAGCCCGGGGGTATCGGCGGCATTGGAAACCGATCGCGATTTTGTGGTGTTCAAAGGGTTCATGGTGGAGGTTAATCTGTCTGCGCCCCACAAAGACAAGCGCCAATGGGTCGGTCAACTGGTGCGGCGAGACGAAACGGCTCTGGTCTTGAGCCAAAAAGGCAAGACTATTACCCTACCCCGAGAGTTGGTAGCCACGGTGCAGCTCAGTGACCAAAGCCCCGATTAGCGCCCTCGGCGCTCAAAACTCCATCAATGATTGAGAGATTAAGATTTAGCCCCTAGAGGTGAGTGATTATGTCGCTAGTTAGTCTGCCAAACCTGCAGGAAATGATTGATGTCATTAGCCGCGAACGCAATTTGCCTAAGCACGCGGTCGAAAATGCCATCCGCGAAGCCCTGCTCAAGGGCTACGAGCGCTACCGCCGCACCCGAGAGATCGACACCCATTTCGAAGAAGAATACTTTGACAACTTCGATATCGAGCTAGACGTAGACGACTACGACGACCAGGGCTTTCGGGTGCTGGCGACTAAAACCATCGTCGAAGAAGTCACCAGTCAAGACCATGAGATTGCCCTAGCCGAGGTGCGCGAAGTCGCCCCCGAGGCCCAGGCCGGTGACACCGTAGTGCTCGATGTCACCCCCGACCAGCGCGATTTTGGCCGCATGGCCGCTATTCAGACCAAGCAGGTACTGGCCCAAAAGCTGCGCGACCAGCAGCGCAAGCTCGTCCAAGAAGAATTTCAGGATCTAGAGGGTTCGATTCTTTCGGCGCGGGTGCTGCGGTTTGAGCGCCAGTCAGTCATTATGGCGGTCAGCAGCAGTGTCGGCCAGCCCGAGGTCGAAGCCGAGCTGCTCAAGCGCGATCAGCTGCCCAACGACAACTACCGAGCCAACGCCACCTTCCGGGTGGCCCTCAAGAAGGTATCCGAAGGCTCCCATCGGGGGCCGCAGCTGCTGGTATCGCGAGCCGATGCGGCCCTGGTGGTAGAGTTATTCACCAACGAAGTGCCTGAAATCGAAGACGAAATCGTGCGCATCGTGGCGGTGGCCCGAGAAGCCAATCCCCCCTCCCGTTCCGTTGGCCCCCGCACCAAAATTGCGGTAGATACCCTAGAGCGCGATGTCGATCCGGTGGGAGCCTGCATTGGGGCACGGGGATCGCGCATTCAGGTGGTGGTCAACGAGCTGCGGGGCGAAAAAATTGACGTGATTCGCTGGTCGCCCGACCCGGCCACCTACATCTCCAATGCCCTTAGCCCAGCTCGGGTAGACGAGGTGCGTCTAGTTAGCCCCGACGATCGCCAGGCTCACGTGCTGGTGCCTGAAGACCAGCTCAGCCTGGCGATTGGCAAAGAAGGTCAAAATGTGCGGCTTGCGGCCCGCTTGACCGGTTGGAAAATCGACATCAAAGACTCCGGCAAGTACGACTATGAGGCCGAAGATCGCAAGATAGCCGATCTGCTAGCCGCCCGTGAAGCCGCCGCCCGCGAGGCAGCAGAACTGGCGGCAGAGGAGGCAGAAGCCGCTGCCTGGAGGGCCGCCGCAGCGGCGGAACGGGCGGCGGAACGGGCGGCGGCAGAGGCGGCAGAGGCGGCAGAGGCTGGCCTGGAGGCTGCTACTGTGGTCGACGACGCTGCCGAGGAAGCCGCCCCTGTAGTCGGGGAAGTCGCCCCTGTAGCCGAGCCAGTTAACCCCTTGGCTGAGGCAGCTGTCGACCTAGGAGACGAGCCGCCAGTAGAGCTGACCGAACCAGCGGCTGCGGAGGTAGAGTCACCGTTGACCGAGCCGTCGGAGGAGGAATAGCGGGAGGTCGCCCCATGGAAACCAACCATCGACGGTGCGTCAGCTGTCGGCAGATTGCGCCTAAGGCTGAGTTTTGGCGAGTGGTGCGGGTCTATCCAGATCGCAGCATCCGCCTAGACGAGGGCATGGGGCGATCGGCCTACCTCTGCCCCCAGACTGACTGTTTACGCCAGGCTCAGAAAAAGAAGCGCCTGAGCCGCGCGCTCAAGGCCAATGTACCCGAGGCCATCTACCAAAGCCTTTGGCAGCGACTGGAGACCACAGCAGTGAGTGAAAATACCTGACTTGCCCCCTCGATCACCCAAAATTTAAGAAAAAGCTGCCCAGTTGGCAGCCTCAACCAAGAATTTTTGCAAATGATCTTTTCTGAAGGGCCTTCCCTCTGAGATCCTGTTCATTAGGGATACAACTGATTAAACTCATAGTATGGGTACTCAAGGCAGCTCAACCGTCGGTTGACCTGTTTAGAGCCCATGGACACCTGACCTTGGTTTACAATGCCCTGTTAGGGCTAACGTCGTATCCGTCAGAATGGTTTGATGTCGTTTTGTTGGACGAAGCAGGTTGGTTTATGTAACAAGCTTGACTAGCGTAGGGAGATGTGGATGAACGGCAAAGTGAGAATTTACGAGTTATCGAAGGAATTGAGTTTGGATAACAAGGACATCTTGGCGATCGCCAGTCGTCTAGACATTGCCGTGAAGAGTCACAGCAGCACCATCGCTGAGTCAGAAGCTGACCAAATTCGGGCAGCCGCTCGTCAGTCGCGCAGCAGCAGCAGCGGCCTCAATCGGCCCGATCGCCCCCGGCCTCCGGCTCCGGTTAAAACCGTGGCCCGACCCGAGCGCAAGCAGCAGATTTTAGAAATTCGTCGTCATCGGGTTACGCCTAAAACTGAGACGGCTTCTGCCCCTACCGCCCCTGCCCCAGCGCCCCAGGGAACAGCCTCCGTACCGCCCAGCGGCAGCGATCTATCTAGGCCGCCCAGTCGGCCTGGGGTGTCCTCGGCTAGCGACCAGGGTGACCTCAAACCTCGGCCTCCCGCTGCCCCAAATCGCCCTGAGCCGGCATCGTCGGCTGCTCCCGGCTCGCCCACCCCCCCCGATGCCCCATCGCCGATTGCTCCCCAGCCGCCGGTAGAGCCACCGATTAAAGCCCGCCCTGAACTGGTGGGGCCAGTCTCCCGTGAGCAGGTCAATATTGGCGATCACGCTGAGCCGCCGATCGAAGCAGCCCGCCCCCCCCGACCTGTGATTCGGCGGCCTGAAAGCCGTTCTAGGGAAGATCGCGTCACCGAGAGTCGGTCTGCAGACGGCAACGGCACACCACGTCCCACTATCCCAATTCGGGAAATTGATGCCGACGAAGATGTTCCTCGGCTCAAGCCCAAGCCCAAGCTACGGCGGCCCAGCACCGATGCTGACACAGCCAGAAATGAAGCGGAACGCGCCGAAACTCCGGCTGCCAGTGATTCTATTTCAGTGCTCGGAGTGGGTGGTCTCGATGAGACTCACCTCCGTCGGCCTTCCCCACCCCGCCATCGCCGAGACGAGCGCGAGGATGAAGACGACGATCAAAAGATGCGCGAGAAGGCCAGCAAGGCCGGCAAGACCAAGCGTCGGGGTCAAGGTGTATTAGGCGAAGACGACGAAGATATCGACGCCCTAGTCGATGAGCTAGAAGCAGGCGATGAGCAGCCCTCAGAAGCTATGCAGCTCAGCGTTTCCCTAGCTCGGCCGCCCAAGCCCAAGAGCGCTGGCGGAGCCAGGCCATCGTCACCGACGATGAAGAGCCACAAACCCCAGCACCGCGACAGCAGCAGCAGCAGTGGGGGCGGTCGCGGTCGTCGCGGTCGTCGCGGTGAGGCTCAGCCTACCCAAGAGCGGCCTGAGTTTATCGTGCTCTCGGAAGGTCTGACGGTGCATGAGCTGGCCGAACAGATTTTGGTGCCTGAAACCGAGCTGATCAAATCGCTATTCTTCAAGGGCATCGCCGCCAACATCAACCAAACCCTCGACATTGAAACCGCCAAGATGGTGGCTGAAGAGTTTGAGGTGATGGTCGAAACCAGCGAAGTCGAATCTGAGGCGAAGAAAGTCACTGAAATGCTGGACGAGGCCGACCTCGACAGCCTCCAGCGGCGACCACCCGTGGTCACGATCATGGGCCACGTTGACCACGGTAAAACCACCCTGCTCGACTCGATCCGCAAAACTAAGGTGGCCCAGGGCGAGGCTGGGGGCATCACCCAGCACATTGGCGCTTACCACGTCGATGTGGAGCACGATGGGGTTTCCCACCAAATTGTCTTCCTAGACACTCCGGGACACGAGGCCTTTACCGCTATGCGAGCCCGGGGCACTCGGGTGACCGACATCGCCATTCTGGTGGTGGCGGCCGACGACGGCGTGCGGCCCCAAACCATTGAGGCCATCAGCCACGCCAAGGCGGCTGAGGTGCCTTTAATTGTGGCCATCAACAAGGTTGATAAAGAAACCGCCAACCCCGACCGCGTCAAGCAAGAGCTGATGGAGCACGGCCTAGTGCCCGAAGAGTGGGGCGGCGACACCATCATGGTGCCGGTGAGTGCCCTGGCGGGCGACAACCTAGACAGCCTGTTAGAGATGATTGTGCTGGTGGCGGAGGTCGGCGATCTGCAGGCCAACCCAGACCGTCTAGCTCGGGGTACGGTGATCGAGGCCAACCTCGACAAGGCCCGTGGCCCTGTGGCTACCCTGCTGGTGCAAAATGGCACCCTGCGGGTGGGCGATTCGCTGGTGGCTGGCCCGATCTTGGGTAAGGTCAAAGCGATGCTTGATGACCGCCTCCAGCGGGTTCAGGTGGCTAGCCCCTCCTTTGCCGTTGAGGTGCTGGGGCTCAACGATGTCCCTGCCGCTGGCGATGAGTTTGAGGTCTATGCCGACGAGAAAACCGCTCGGGCGGTGGCCGATAAGCGTATGCTCGACCAGCGTCAGTCGCGCTTGCAGCAGTCGATGGCCTCTCGCCGGGTGACGCTAAACACCATTTCGGCCCAGGTGCAGGAGGGCGATCTCAAAGATCTCAACCTGTTGCTCAAGGCCGACGTGCAGGGGTCGATCGAAGCTATTCTGGCGGCGCTCCAGCAGCTGCCCCAGAACGAGGTGCAAATTCGGGTGTTGCTGGCCGCTCCTGGCGAGATCAGCGAAACCGACGTGGATTTGGCAGCGGCCAGTGGTGCGGTCATTATTGGCTTCAACACCACCCTGGCACCGGGGGCGCGACAGTCTGCCGACCGCCAGGGTGTCGATGTGCGTGACTATGAGGTGATCTACAACCTGCTCGACGATATTCAGGGGGCCATGGAAGGCCTACTCGACCCCGAAATGGTGGAAGAGACCCTGGGCCAAGTCGAAGTGCGGGCGGTCTTCCCGGTGCGCAAGGGGGCTGTGGCCGGCTGCTATGTGCTCTCGGGTAAGGTGACGCGCAACTGTAACCTGCGCGTCGTGCGCAAGGGCGAGGTAGTGTACACCGGTAAGCTCGACTCCCTCAAGCGGATGAAAGAAGATGCCAAGGATGTGGCCTCTGGCTTTGAGTGCGGCATCGGCATCGACAACTTCAGCGACTGGAAGGAGGGCGATATCATCGACGCCTTCAAGATGGTCACGAAGCGTCGTACCCTGGCAATGACCTAAGGGTATGACCGCCAAGCAGGCCCCGGCAAAGCACATGTAGCAAGCAATGGAGTCAACTATGGAATCCTGGCGCTGCGATCCATACCTGTGGATACACCTAGTCGGCGTGGCTACGGTGCCCCTGTGGATCGACCTGTGCCTGCTGGGGCTGGCGGTGGCCACCCCAACCCTGCCGGGGCTAGAGCTGGGGTTGATTGTTGCTCTGGGGGTATTGCCGGTGCTGGTCATGCAGCTGCGCCGCCCCTTCTACATCTTTAGCCTGCCGGGGTTGGCCTTGCGCCCTGGGGCTTTAAAGGACGATCAGCTGCGGTTGCTGACTCAGTTTCGGCGGTGGCGGGTACGGCTAGGAGCGCTGCTGGTGCCGGTGCCGCTGGTGTGGGTCTTGGTGAAACTCTATCCCCTGGCCTTTTTAGCCCGCGAGTTTAGCCCTTTTGGCGGCTGGGGGCGGCTGGGGGGAATTGCGATCGCAGTTCTAGGCTTTTTTCTGGCCAACCTATTTCTCCAGGTGCCGGTGGCAGTACTACAGGTGATGGCTACCCCAGATCGTCGAATGCAGACCGTTGCCCCCTACCCCGCCGACCAAATTGCCGCTAGTTTTACCTGGTTTGGGTTGTCAGTGGGCAAAATTTTGCCTGACCTATTGCTTGTAGCTACTACCCGGCCCGTAGTTGAGCCCCTGGCCGAAAACTTGGCCGATCTCGATTCTATGGTTGATACCAGTCAAACACTGCCCTCCCTAAGCCCGCTTCAGTCGATGTCCGCTCTACCTGGGCCACCTTCAGAGGCAGCAGCGGTGCCAGAGAAGCCAGAGGAAACGCCGTCGGAGGAAATCGCAGCGACTGTTTCGCCCAATGCGGCGGTGCGGCATTTCGATCTAGCGGAGCCTGAGACTGTCTGGGGGCAGGTTCCGCTAGCTGATGACTCAGAAATCCACAGGCTGGACGAAGGTCGGCCAGAGTCATTGATCTGGTCACACCAATCAGATCAGATAGACAGCTCGTCTCAACACGAAGTATCGGGGCAAGACGGCAGAACAGCCACATTACCTCCCGTACCTGTGGATATCTAGACCTAAGCCTCTAGCTACTTAATAAACCATAGATTTTTTTCAATCCTATGTACTGTGGTTTTGGTCACAACGGCGGTGAGGCGGTTGCGCTATGTTGGATAAGTAGTCATTCACTGCTCCAAGATGTTCTCTTAGCTCGAATGTGTTTGAGCAGATCTAATGCTTGGAATGACAGAGAATTTAGCGTTTATCTGAGATTTCTTTGAGGCAGCTATGGCCGTAACTCGCTCTGTAAACTCCACCCAGCTTTCTGACCACGCCCGCATTTGGTACAGCCTCAAAAATGCGATCGCCGGTAGTTCTGGCTTTAAAAGCTGGAAAGGTGAACTACCGGTCGCTGAAGTTGAGACCGCCCCCCTTGATCAGCTAGTGCGCCGCTACCTGCGCGAAACCCTAGAGACCCTAGCCTACTAGCGCCCTGCGCAACTTGATCCTATGCAAGTTGGTAGTATTGCCGATACCAAGCTACCCATCGCTCTATGCCCACCTCTATGGAGGTGCGTGGGGCAAACTCAGCAGCAACCACCAGGTGCCTGACATCGGCTTGGGTACTTTAACGCCCCCGACTGCGGGGGGCTAGGGTCGTCTGGGCCGGTTTTCCCCAGGCTGTTTTTCTCAACCGCATGAAGCGCCGCAGCGCCGCCGACCGGTAGTTGCCAATAGCGTAGATTTTGTCAGAAACCTGGCTGTCACCATCGGAGGGAGTTTGGCATCTCAGAGGACAGCCTCTTGACCATTTGGGCGCGGGTCTGGGTTACTCGGTCAAAACAGCCCCCTTGGTGGGCTTGAGACGCTCAAAAGCTTAAGTCTTTTGCCTATTTTTACCGACCGTGGCCTCGGCGAGAAGCCATTGCCACCATCGGTGCTAGGATCATGCAAAAGTAACACAAAGAATGGCAAAGAGAAAGGACGTAGTCGTACATGCAAGAATTTGAAAAAACAATATCCTTCGGTGGCCGTGATATTCACCTGAGAGGTGGGCTGCTGGCTCCCCAGGCCGGAGGTGCTGTGCTGGTGCAGTCGGGAGAAACAGCGGTTCTGGTGACCGCAACCCGCTCAGCCGGTCGGCAGGGCATCGACTTTTTGCCCCTGCTGGTAGATTACGAAGAGCGCCTCTACGCCGCCGGGCGCATTCCCGGCGGGTTTTTGCGTCGAGAAGGGCGACCCCCGGAGCGGGCTACCCTAACCTGTCGTCTGATTGACCGCCCCATGCGACCGCTGTTTCCCCAGTGGCTGCGCGACGACATTCAGATTGTCGCCACTACCCTGGCCATGGACGAGCAAGTGCCCCCCGATGTGCTGGCGGCAACCGGCGCTTCGATCGCAGTGCTGCTGGCCAAAATTCCCTTCAGTGGCCCCATGGCGGCGGTGCGCGTGGGCCTAGTCGGCGATGACTTTGTGATCAACCCCACCTACAGAGAAGTGGAAACCGGCGATTTAGACCTGGTGGTGGCTGGTTCTCCCGACGGTGTGATCATGGTAGAAGCCGGGGCCAACCAGCTGCCCGAAGCCGATGTGATTGAGGCCATCGACTTTGGCTACGAGGTGGTGCAAGACCTGATTCAGGCCCAGCTCGATCTGATCAAAGAGCTGGGTATTGAGGTGGTGACGGAGCAAGAGCCCGAAACCGACCCCACCCTGGCCACCTTTATCGAAGAGAAAACCGCCGACGCCATCAAAGAGGTGCTGAAGCAGTTTAGTCTGACCAAGCCCGAGCGTGACGAAAAGCTAGATGCGATCAAAGCTGAGCTGGCCACGGCCATTGAGGCCCTAGACGACGACAACCCGGTCAAGGTCGCGGTGGCCGAAAACGGCAAAGCCCTGGGCAACACCTACAAATCGGTGACCAAAAAGCTGATGCGGCAGCAGATCGTCGATGAAAAAGTGCGGGTCGATGGCCGCCAGCTCGACCAGGTGCGGCCGATCTCCTGCCAGGTGGGCCTACTGCCCAAGCGGGTACATGGCACCGGGCTGTTTCAGCGGGGCCTCACCCAGGTGATGTCGGTCACTACCCTGGGCACCCCCGGTGATGCTCAGACGATGGATGACCTCCACCCTGACGAAGAGAAGCGCTACCTGCACCACTACAACTTTCCCCCCTACTCGGTGGGCGAAACGCGGCCCATGCGATCGCCTGGTCGTCGCGAGATTGGCCACGGTGCCCTAGCTGAGCGGGCCATGGTGCCGGTGCTGCCCGCCAAAGAAGACTTTCCCTACGTGATTCGGGTGGTGTCGGAGGTGCTGTCCTCCAACGGCTCCACCTCCATGGGGTCGGTGTGCGGCTCTACCCTGTCGCTGATGGATGCCGGGGTGCCAATCACCAAGCCCGTCAGCGGTGCCGCTATGGGTCTGATCAAAGAAGGCGATGAAGTGCGCATTCTCACCGATATTCAGGGCATCGAAGACTTCCTGGGCGATATGGACTTCAAGGTAGCCGGTACCGACACCGGCATTACCGCCCTGCAAATGGATATGAAAATTACCGGTCTGCCCATGACGGTGATTGCCGAGGCCATCAACCAGGCCAAGCCCGCCCGGCTGCATATTCTAGAGAAAATGCTGGCCGCCATCGACAAGCCTAGAACCGAGCTATCGCCCTACGCCCCCCGCCTGATCAGCTTCAAGATTGACCCCGAGATGATCGGCATGGTGATTGGCCCTGGCGGCAAGAAAATCAAGGCGATCACCGAACAAACCGGCGCTAAAGTCGATATCAACGACGATGGCACCGTGACGGTCTCGGCGATCGAAGGTGAAAAAGCTCTTCAGGCCAAAGCCCTGATCGAGTCTATTGTCTTCAAGCCCTCCGCTGGCGACGTGTTTGTGGGCAAGGTGACCCGCGTGATCCCCATTGGGGCCTTTGTGGAGTTTATGCCCGGCCAGGAGGGTATGGTTCACATCTCGCAGCTGGCTGACTATCGAGTAGCCAAGGTCGAAGATGAGGTCAACGTGGATGACGAGGTGATCGTCAAAGTGCGTGAAATTGACGGTCGAGGTCGCATTAACCTGACCCGCCTCAACATTCACCCCGACGAGGCGGCTGCCGCTCGTAACGCCGCTGGCGCGCGAGCATAGGCTAGCCAAACGGAGCCCCCCCATAGACAACGTGGGCTAAGGTTCTCCGTACATATCCTCAGACGGCCCGGTGCGTGAAACTGGGCTGTTTGTTAGAACCGGACGATGGCTAACCGATTAAAACAGGTGAGGCCATCGTCCAGTTTTCGTGCCTAGCCTCCTTACCGCTGCATCTTGACGGCGATCCTAGGTTTGCTGGCGGGGGTTCCAGCGCGATCGCTGTTCTTCGATGTGCATCGTTGCCTCATTCTTTTTGAGATGCCGGGGGCTGCTTTCAAACGACAGCGATGAAGGCAGGGCCTCTGGCCCATAGGCCGCTCGCACAAACGCCGCCACATCAACATAGGATGGCGAAAAAACCGCGTCTTCTGACGAGGGCAAAGCGAGGTACGACCTCAGCGCGGCGGAAAACAACCCTGATCCATCGTCAAAAAAGCGCTCTGTGGTGGCTCCGTATTGGTCATAGGGGTAAAACGACAGATCTGCCGGGGCCTGGGCCGCCACCCAAGAGGCATAGGCCCAGTATTCGCTAAAAGTGCCAAACTCATTGGCCGATCGCATCATCAGCAACAGCCAGTGGCTATTGGTTTGGTAGTGGCTGTTGAGCTGGCGCTTAAAGGTGGCCAGGTGCTCTTGCTTAAACCACATGTGGTGCGGAATAAACGTGCCCTCCGGGTCGGTGCAGGGCTCGACCTCCAGCACTGAGCGAATCCACTTGGCCCAGGTTGCCACAATGGCGGCATTGCCCCACTGGTTGTGCTGAAGCAAGGCAAATCGATGCTGGAGGCTAGACTGCTGCTCTTCAACTAGGGGCCAGGTGGCCACGGGCAGTAAATCACTGTCCCAAACCACATACCATTCGCTGAGATCGGCAATGCCTTCTGCTGCGCCCAGCTTGAGCAACTGCTGGTAGAACCAGCCCGGCGTATAGAGCGATGTGCCCAGATCTAGCTCGGCACAAATGGCGTCTTTGGTAAAGCCGCAGCCCTCAAAAAACGATTCTTCGCCGTGGGTAAACAGGCTGGCAACCTGCCAGGTGCTCGCTTTGTCTTGCAGGGCCTGGGCCTCCTGCTCTGGGGCAATGATATGAATGGCCCTGGGGGCGTAGTGGGTCGTAATGCCCTCTAGCACTGCCTGGGTATTCCAGCGGCAGCGGTAGAGCGGAATGACCACATCAAACTGGTTTGCCATGGCTTGAGCAAAACTCTCTCTATACGGTTGACAGGGTTTGGGTCGGGTTGTGGTAGGTCGAGTCTAGCCCCACCGGAATGTGGGCCACCGTAGAGGGATCTTCGAGCCCGACATCGCTACAGAGGGGATCGATGCCAATGCCCCGTCTGGGGTAGGTGGCGCAAATGTCTTGGTAGGCGGCGATCGCTTCATTTAGCTGATCCCGAGTTAGATCGTTGAGATACCCACATTGCCCAATGTCACCCTTAGGCAGGGGCACCACTAGATTGCCGCCGCGCTTCTGGACGATTTTTTCTTGGGCGGCCCACAGCGTGTCTTGATTCAGCAAAATGTCGTGCCAGAGGCTGAGCCCAAAGGAGTCGATCAGCCGCAGAATGCGGTGAAACGCTGCAGCGCTAATCCAGTTTAGGCGATGGCTGAGGTAGGCCCCAAACCCCATGCCAATGGCTACCGCGTGGCCGTGCAATAGCCCAGCTTCGATCTCAAACCCCGGCGACCAGGTGTGGCCGTAGGCGTGGGGGCGGCACTGATGGGTCTCGTAGAGGTTGTCGTATTCGGCCTCTACGTAGCTGCGCATGGCGGCACCCAAGATTTGCTGAGATAGCTGGCTGATGCTGTCGCCGGGGTGGCAGTGCATGGTGCCAAACCGTGAGGTGACGAGCTCGGGGCCAGCTTGCTCTAGGTAGCCAAACAACGCGGCATTTTTAACCACAGCCATTTTGATGATCTCGGCAATGCCGTGGCGCAGCCAGCCTTCGTGCAGGGTCTTAAAAAATGAGCGATCGGTAATCGATAAAATGGGTGCGTGGTAAGCCCCAAAGAGATTTTTGTAGCCAAAGCCATCGCAGCAGGTGCGAGGGGATGGGCCAGCATCAATCCCCGCCACTACGGAGGTAGAGATCATCACATAGGGGGTGTTGCGGTGATACAGGGCGCAGGCCAGACCGCCGGTATCGGTCAGCACCCCACCACCGATAATCAGCACGGGCTCATGGCGGGCTACCCCAAGCTGCTTAAAGTCACCGAGCATGCGCTCTACGGTGTGGATGCCTTTGTCGACTTCCATAGCCCGATAGACCAGCTTCTCTAACTGAATGCCGTGGTGGCAAAAGTAATGCTCAATCTGCTCACCGTAGTAGCTGTCGACGTTTTGATCGACCAGGCAGACGCAGCGCCCGAGGGTTAGGTAGGTGTCTTTTAAGACAGGCTGCTCAGGATCGAGCACGTTCTCTAGCACTTTAATCGAGGTGAATGTGCTCGAACTCATCACCGCTTCAATGGTCTGATCGTCGGCTGTGCTCACCACATGGCCATGGCTTTCGCGATAGCTAGAGGTGGGATAGATGGCGTGGGGGTTGGTCTCAACTAAACGCAGGGCCAGCTCTTGGTAAAATGCCTGCTCTTGACTGGCCAACAGCTGCCTTAACAACTTATGGCCACCCAGGTCAGAGGCTTGAACTCGGCTGGCAAAAGCTGACCAATAGACCCCAGCGGCGACGTTAAAGGCCGCAATCAACTCGGCTAGTAGGGCAAAGAAACTCGCCTGAGACAAATTCAGACAGCTACGCAAACGGCGACAGGCAGCCAAGCCCTGAATTGCCCCTAGGGCAGCAAATTCTTGCCCTAGTTTGGGTGAAAAGACCTGGCAATCAACGAAGCAAAGCAGAAGATCTTTGAATGCAGGGTGGCGATAAATGGCTTCAACGGCATGGTCTAAGTCTGGGTAGACCAAAAGCTGGCTGTCATAGGTTTCGATAAAAGCCGCAACCGCCGAGGTAGTTTTCGTCATTATTGAGTTCCCGCAAAAGACGTGAGTGCAGTCTCAGCCAGGGTGTTAGAGCCAGAGAAAAGCGCCAAGATCACTGTCTGCTCAATCTAGTAACCGAGCAGCATTGACCGCGCCCTGGAATCGAGGTTTCCAAGGAATCCCAGTTGAACCTAGAGTTACTTTACTGGGGAGAATGCTAGGTCTTCCCAAGTAGTCAATGGTTTACCCTGTTTTTTGCGCTTTTCCTGGTCGAAACCCTTTCCTCAGGTAACTTAACATGGGTGTCAAGAAAAATCAGTGGTCAGGAGACCCAGCCATCGCGACGGTCAGCTCAGTGCTGGGGCGAACAGCGCAAACGGGGCGACAGGTCTAAAATAAGGGCAATGGTGCATAAGTCAGTGATTTAAAGACTGAAATGCCCTGTTAGTGGGCTATGGCGCGGCCTAGAGATAGGCGGGGATATCTCGGCCAAGCTGCTTGCTATCATCTCTTCGCTCACCTTCCTTGCCCCTGATTTTTCTCACCTCACCTATCATGCTTGACCCTCGCATTCCCGCTGGCCCGCTAAACCAAAAATGGAGTGACTTTAAAGATCACTGTCGCCTGGTCAGCCCCAAAAATAAGGCCAAGCACACCATCTTGGTGGTGGGCACTGGGCTAGCCGGGGCCTCGGCGGCGGCGACCTTGGCGGAATTGGGCTACAACGTCAAGAGCTTCTGCATTCAAGATTCGCCCCGGCGCGCCCACAGCATTGCCGCCCAGGGAGGCATCAATGCGACGAAAAATTACCCCAATGACGGCGACAGCGTGTGGCGGCTGTTCTACGACACCATCAAAGGCGGCGACTACCGCTCTCGCGAGGCCAATGTGCACCGACTGGCGGAGATCAGCAGCGGCATTATCGACCAGTGCGTGGCCCAGGGCGTGCCCTTTGCGCGGGAATACGGCGGCCTGCTCGACAACCGATCCTTTGGCGGTGCCCAGGTGTCGCGCACGTTTTATGCCAAGGGGCAGACCGGGCAGCAGCTGCTCCTGGGAGCCTACAGCGCCATGATGCGGATGGTGCAGGCGGGCAAGATTGAGGTGTACAATCGCCGCGAAATGCTGGAGCTGGTGGTGGCCGATGGCAAGGCCCGGGGCATAGTGGTGCGCAACCTGGTGACGGGCGAGTTTGAGCGCTACGCCGGAGATGCGGTGCTGCTGTGTACGGGGGGCTACGGCAATGTCTATTACCTCTCGACCAACGCGAAAAACTCGAACGTGACGGCGGCCTGGCGCTGCCATCGGCGGGGGGCCTATTTTGCCAACCCCTGCTATACGCAGATTCACCCCACCTGCATTCCGGTGTCGGGTGACTATCAATCTAAACTCACCCTGATGAGCGAGGGTCTGCGCAACGACGGGCGGGTGTGGGTGCCGCTAAAGCCGGGGGATACCCGCCATCCTGACGACATTCCCGATGATGAACGCGACTATTATCTAGAGACTCGCTACCCGGCCTTTGGCAACCTAGTGCCCCGCGATGTGGCCTCGCGCAACTCAAAGGCCATGACCGACGAAGGGCGCGGCGTGGGGGATACCGGGCTGGCGGTATATCTAGATTTTCGTGACGCCATTAATAGCCAGGGCCGCGACACCATCGCCGCCCGCTACGGCAACCTGTTTGACATGTACCAGCGGATCTCGGGAGAAAACCCCTACGAGACGCCGATGCGGATCTACCCCGCCGTGCACTACACCATGGGCGGGCTGTGGGTTGACTACCACCTGA
>RECJ01000081.1 GCA_007694115.1 Leptolyngbya sp. DLM2.Bin27
TGTACCCCGCCATGCAGACCGCCGAGATTCTCAGCGAGCACGGCATTGAGGCCACGGTGGTCAACGCCCGCTTCGCCAAACCCCTCGACGAGGCGCTAATTTTGCCCCTGGCGCGGCAAATCGGCAAGGTGGTCACCTTTGAAGAGGGCTGCCTGATGGGCGGCTTTGGCTCCGCCGTGGTCGAGTCGATCATGGATGCCCAGGTGCCCGCTTCGGTGCTGCGCATCGGTGTGCCCGACCTGCTAGTGGACCACGCCACCCCCGACCAGTCGAAGGCGGCCCTGGGGCTGACCCCAGCCCAGATGGCCGAGCGCATTTTGGCCACCTACCAGGTGGAGAAACCAGCGCTGGTGAGATAAGACACCTCGTCCATAGGGGCAAACGATCGTTTGCCCCTACCAAAATTCAGGCCTCAATACAGCCACGGCAGCCGGTGGGTATCCCTAAGCCGGCCGCACAAACTTGAGGGTCATGCCGCCTCGGTTGCCTACCTTGCCACCATTGCCCACCAGGCTTACCTGACCCTCGGCATTGATTTCGACCGACAAGGTAACTTCGTTGAGCTGAAGCCCCGTTTGGGTTTCGGCTTGGTCAAATAGCTCATTGACGACAGCCACTAGACTGGTCATTTGTGCCTTGAGCAACTGAGCATCGACCGATACCCGCTGCCGTTTGGTAACGGTGGTTTTAATCGCTTCAAGGGGCTCCGGCAGACCAAAACCGCCGCCTCGGTCAGTGCCAGAGCGCCGTCCCTCAAGTTCCACCTCTCGCTCGACGGTTTCCTCAGTCTCCGCCACAACCCACAGTAAAGATTCGTCAGGCGGCAGCGATTGTGGGGCATCGTTAGTCATAGATTGCGCTGCGGTGTCCAACTCGATTTGCTCGATTTGTATGAAGACCCCCCGTGGCAGCCACAAGATAGAGACATGCGGGCTTTGGTTGATCTGCTGTTGCTAGAACGGGTGTTGCTAGAACGGGTGTTGCTAGAACGGAGAGGGAGGGATTCGAACCCTCGGTGCTTGCGCACACCCGATTTCAAGTCGGGCGCATTCGACCACTCTGCCACCTCTCCAAGGGGGGATGACTGCCATAGTGGCAGCATCTTTCACTGTTATATCACTCTAGTGACCTGTCTCAAAAATTCCCCAGGCGGGGTGGGGGGCCAACGACTCACTGCTGGCGGTGTGCCAGACAATTCACAGGCACAAGCAAGCCAAAGGAAAGAGAGCCTCTTCGTCACAATGTTTCACAATCATCACGCTTGATTAACTGCCATTGCCTTTGGAGCCACAACACCACCGCAACCCAAGCCCTCGCGGCTTGCCGGTGGTTACACAAGATGTCGGCCTACTACTAGAAGCTATGAGTCAATCCATGTTCTCGACCTGGCCCGTTTCTCTCAGCGCCCCCGAGCCCTCTGCAAAGCCTGAACAATTGACCAGCACAGAACTGGTGGCCCTCTGCCAAGAGCGGCTGCGGCCCGAGCGCGCCATGTTTGCTGAACTGCTGCGGCGCTACCAAGGCCATGTCGATAAGCTGCTGTATCACCTGGCCCCCGACTGGCCTGACCGGGCTGATTTGGCCCAGGAGGTCTGGATTCGGGTCTATCGCAATATGCGCCGCCTGAATGATCCGGCCAAATTTAAGGGCTGGCTGGGGCGGATTACCACCAATCTGTTCTACGACGAGCTGCGGCGGCGCAAACGCAATCGGGCCACCCTATCCCTCGATGCCCCCCTCAACCTAGAGGACGGCTCGATTGACTGGGATGTGCCCGCCAACGCGCCTGGCCCCGTAGACACAATGATGACGCAGGAGTTTTACGACCAGCTGCATCGTGCGATCGCAGATCTGCCTGAGGTCTTTCGCACCACCATCGTGTTGCGAGAAATTCAGGGGCTATCCTACGAGGAGATTGCCGATCTGACCGAGGTGTCTTTAGGCACGGTCAAATCGCGCATCGCCCGAGCTCGACAGCGCTTGCAGGCCGACCTGCAGCCCTACTTAGGTCATTGATCGACCCAAGGCGGCGGCGGTGGGGCCAGTCGGATCTCCCCATAACTCCATTTGGCGGAGTCAATTCAGACCTGACGAATTACCGTCCGGGGGATTACCGATTTTAGGGTGTTGGCATTATGATCAGTAGCGGCAGTTAAAATACTCAACCTAGCGCCTTGCCTAGCTGAGTGATTGCCTGCTCCGGTCGTTGTTTAGTTGCTCAATCCAGGTGTTGTTTCTGGTATGACTACCTCTCCTTACACGCCTAGCCAAGTTCAGTCCTTGCCTGCCAAGCAGGTACAAGATAACGGTAAAACATTGCAGCCTGTTACCCCTTGCGCCCATGGTTTAGATGCCACCAAGCGCGATCGCTTTGAGCTGTTGAGTGCCTACCTAGATGGCGAAGTGACTCCAGCAGAGCGTCAGCAGGTCCTCCGCTGGCTCCAAGACAGCGATGACGCTCGTTGTCTATACAATCGTCTGATCAGTCTGCGGCAGGGCCTGCGCACCCAGGCCTGTCCCCCAGACTGCGGTGCCGATACAACGTTGGTCGGCGTATTTGACCAGCTCAACCACCGCCTGAGGTTAGCGACTATGGCCTGTGCCGGGGTAGCTGCAATCGGGGTGATCAATCTACTCTCAGGCGCTGGGGTAGGCGGCGGCGTCTGGCGGATGGCGACGACGCCCCAGCCGGAGACGCTGCACATTGCCCTAGACCAGCCTGCCTTTCCCATCCCCGAGGCATCACTAGTGATTGATACCGGGGTGATTGATACCGGGGTGATGGATACCGGTGACCGCGTTGACCAGGGCAGCCTACCGGTTGATTCTGAGCTTTAGGTCTGTGGGCCGTCTGCCTGGGCACCAGCAGCATGCCCCTAAACTAGCTAGGCCGCAATCCTGCTTGAGGGATTGCGGCCTAGCTTTTGGCATTTAGCGTTTTAGCCAGGCCTAAAAAAGCCCTAAAACTTTTCCAGCTGGTCGAGCCGCAGCCAAATGTTGGGGGTGGGCACTTCTCCAAACTTGACCAGGGCGTAGTCGGCGCTGGTTTCTAAAATTTCGCCCTTAGTTTCAAAGAGATAGGGGGGGAACCGGGTGTCACTGGCGGTCGCCTCCAGGCTGTTTTCGAGCTGTTCGCGCACGGCTCGCACCATGTCGCCTCGCTTTAAAGTTGCTGCCATAGATCTGTTTGTTATCAACCTCAGCCCTACTCTACACGAAATTCCCAGGGCGCTAACCCCAGGGCGCTAACCCCAGGGCGCTAACCCCAGGGCGCTAACCCCAGGCCACTATCCCTAGGAGAATATTTCTCTAGCGCTGGCAGCGGGGGCAGTAGTGGGCCGATCGCCCCGCCAGTTTGAGGCGGACAATGGGAGTAGCGCAGACTTTACAGGGTAGCCCCTCACGGTCGTAGACCCAGGCCACACCGCCGTAGTTGCCGTTGATGCCGTAGATATCTCGATAGTCGCTAAAGGTCGTGCCCCCCGCCTCAATACTGGTGGTCAGCACGTCGCGAATGGCGCTGTGCAGCTGCCCAAGTTGTTTTGGACTAATGCGATCGCACCTCGTCAGCGGCCTCACCCCGCTGATAAACAGCGCCTCGTCGGCGTAGATATTGCCAATACCCGCCACCAGCCGCTGGTCAAGCAGAGCATTTTTAATCGGCCGTCGACTGCGACCGAGGCGCTGGCCCAGGTAAGCCACCGAAAAGTCATCATCAAAGGGCTCTGGCCCCAGGGCTTGCAGGCCGGTCATGATGGTTTCAGGGGCAGCCCCAGGGGGCACCCACCAGAGGCGGCCAAAGGTGCGCTGGTCAACGTAGCGCAGCTCGTGGTTGTCACTCAGCCACAGCCGCACCCGGCAGTGGGGTTGCACAGGGGTTTGGGGGTCAAGCCACAGCAGCTGTCCGGTCATGCGCAGGTGTACCCCCAGATAGCCCCCTGGGCCACCGTCGGCATGGGTGAGCTGCCCCAGCAGATATTTACCCCGGCGGTGCCACGCACTCAGGGTGGCACCGCTCAGCCCCGTCCAAAATTCAGCTTCAACCGTGGGATAGGCCACGGTGCGAGCCAGCAGCACCTGCCCTCCCTCCAGTCGATGGCCCGGCGTGACTCGCTCTAGCCCCCGCCGCACGGTTTCAACTTCAGGTAGTTCTGGCACAGCTTAAGAGATCTCTGAAACAAGAAGATACCCCAATGGGGGGGGGCGCAGGGCCTGCGTCCTCGGGCGGAAGCAAAATTCTGCGGTATTTTTGTGGTCAGAATTGGCCTTAGCCCTCCGTCCTTAGCCTCACCGAGGCCCCTGGCATAACCCCTGAAACAACTAAGACCTGCGCCAAAGCACAGGCCTTAGAGTCGCCAACTCATTCAGCAGCCAAGCTCGACTCTCATCCTGCAACTGCTGCCCCCAAAGGAAGCAGGGGTGAGGGCAGCCGCATCATCTCTCAAAGGCCATGGGGGGCAGATCGATGATGTTGATGGCATACTCTGAGCCCTTGATCGCAGCTTAATCCTTAGCGGCAGCAGGTTTTTTAGCCTTAGGAGCTTCAACCTCTTGCAGCTCAGACACCGCAAAGTTGTTGGTGTTGATGCCCGCATAGTTGACCTTGTCAAAGCGTACTACCGCAGGGTACTTAATGCCGCTTTGGTCAATGGTGGCAACGGTGCCAACTTCGCGATACCAATAAGACTCTTTGCGGAGAATACGAACCTTAGAACCACGTTGAACCATGAACCATGCCCTCTTGAAAATCAATATTAATGGCAGCTTGCCCAGGCCAAACCCCAGCCCAGACTTGTTATACAAAGCCATGGACAGGCTTGGATAGGGGGTTATTCCATGTCCACCAGAGTACTACGAGACTTTCAATATCATGGCGACAGAGGGTTTAAGTTTTATTGCAGACCCCAGCCTGGATCCGCATGTTCTGCCAGACACTAATTTTAGTGCCCTAGCTATGCTAAAAACCTTTAACCTACTGATAAAGACTTATAAAGATTGATCCAAGCGGCAGGCCCAACTCTTTCGCCTCCGCTCTCGTTAAGATTACGTAACATTTGGGAACAATTACTTTACCTTCTTGCAGGAGATCCCGTCAGCATGCTCACCCACGTTCAGGCCCTGGTACAGGCTACCGATGGCCGCTATGCCACGGATTCAGAGCTGATGTTTTTCCAGCGCTACCTAGCCTCCGTCGGCACCCGACTGCGGGCTTACCAAAAGATTCAGGCGGCCGAAAAACAGATCATCGCTCAGGTCATGGCGCAGCTCAAGGCCCAGGCCCCCAACACGTTTGCGATCGGTGGGCAAGACCTAACCGCCAAGTGGCAGCGCGATACGGTACGGGTGCTGCGCTACAGCGCCACTGCCCTACTCCTTGACGACCCCGAGCGGTTTAAAGAAAATTTGCTCACCTGGTTTCAAACCATCATGCGCGCCTACGGTGCTCAAGAGAGCTGCAAACTCACCTACATAACCATGCAAAAGGTGGTTGCCCAATATCTCAATGCAGAAGAGCTAAACCTGTTTTCGCCCATCTTAGAACTGAGTCGCGTTACGCTAGGTGAACCTGTGTAATTACCCTCGACTACCGCTGAATAGAGCTGAATCAATGGGTTCGACAGAACCCAGGGGTTCGACAGTGACTTGGTGCTTGACCAAGCTAGTTGTGACCGGCTCTAACAGCCTAGGGCTTAGCGACCGACAGGCTTTGGTGCCCCCGCCCTCGCTGCGCTGTAAAAACCACAAATACTACGTTTTGTATCAGCAAAGCGAGGGCCAGGTCGGCTACAATGCCCTGATTATGGCCATCTGAGTAAACGTGCACAAAGGATGCCATAGCGGCGATTGCCCTAGAGCACTGTTAATTGTGCGTAGACTTGGGCACATTACGGCTATCACTGAAAACAGTCTTACAAGGCTTGTTCAATCATGGTTATGACTCCAGAGACCGCCCACCGCCTGCACCAAAAATTTCCCAAAAAGCACAATCACTATGCCCTGCGGGACTTCTTTCAATTTAATGGCGACTACGGCACCATTACTGACTGGAACAACACCCGCAATGTGCTCACCAGTGAAGACTTCATTATTGGCCTGCTAGAAGGGCTGCAAGAAGAGGTGGGTGATGCCTCAGCCGCCATCATGTACACCGTGGGGCTGGAGTGGGGCAAACACGACTCGCTGATATTTGAAGCCTGGTTTGAGCGCGAGTTTGCCATGAGCCCCCGCCGCGCCAACCTGATGTTTTTGCTCGAAACCTGGTGGTGGCCCTTTATCTCCCAGGGCTGGGGCCGGTGGGAAGTTGACATGAGCGATCGCAAGCAGGGCTTCATGTTCATCAATGTGTTTGACTCCGCCGTGGCCCGCACCCTGGGCGACGTGGGCAAGCCCGTTTGCCATCTCTACGCCGGTCTGTTTGCGGGTTTCTTCACCGAGATGGTGCGCAAACAGTTGAGCTGCATCGAAATTCAGTGCTACTCCATGGGCGAGACCTACTGTAAGTTTTTGCTGGGGGGCCGCGAGCGGATCGACGCCGCCTCCTTTTGGATGAACGAAGGGGCCAACGCCCGCGATATTGAGAAGCGGCTGCGGGCCGGGGAAGGTGGAGAATGAGCACCCTAGACGCCATGGCCCAGGCCTCAACCCCTCAACCCTGGCTACGAGAAACCGTGCAGACCTTCTTTGAGGCTGTCGCTTGGGATGGGCGGGTTACTGCGGTGGCCCCAAAACTAGGGGCCGCCGCCCGCTCAGAATCGACTATGACCATGAGCGTGGGCGACTTCTTTCAAAACATTGCCTGGGAGGGTCAGCCCACCATTGGGGTACCGATTTCACCCTTAGAAGCGGCTCCGATCACCACCGTTGACTCTGACCTAGATTTGACCCTAGACGGCTTCTCTGACCTGTTTGGTTAACCGCCTGCCCCCGACCCCGACCAAAGCCCGCCTAACCATCTCCCCAACCACCCGGAGACTTTTGCCATGACCTTTAAGCTCGATACCCTATTTGACGCGCCCGACAAACAATATCTCGACGCCAATGATCTCAGTACCCTGAGTCAGTATGTCAGCTCACTGCCTGAGCGGATGGTGGTGTACCGCACCCTGCGCGACCAGGAAGTCGCCATTATGCAGCCCATCGCCGATGCCCTAGAGCAGCAGGGGGGGCATTCTGAGGCCCTCGTAGAGCGCAGCGTGCGCAACGGGCTCATGATCGTGCGCTACGTAGCTATGGCTATGCTGCTCGACGACGAGGCCTTTATCGAAGACCGGCTCCAGGGTTGGCTGTCGGAAATGGTAAAAGCTTACGAAACCCAGGCCGTTGACCAGCAGCTGTTTCAGCTCCTGAATCGGCAGCTGAGCAAATTGTTTACCCCTGCCCAGGTCAACCTGCTCAAGCCCAGCCTAGAGCAGGCCCAGCGCCTCATGCTCGACACCCGTGAAACCGTCACCCTAGCCGGTCTGCTCTAGGCCCGAGATCTGCCCTGAGACCGCTGCCCCGACGGGGTTCCCCGCTGCGTCTCCCAGGGCTGGGGCTTGGGTTGACTACCCCCGTCATCTATTCTCCTGCGAAGGACATTCACCATGGTTTCTGTCGCCGATTTACTCACCGATGGCCGGTTGCCCGGCAACTACTTTGCCCAAGATCTCTACGTCAGGGGATCGACGGAGCTGGGTTTGCTTGAAAACCGCCGTGGCGATCGCCTGCTGGCCGTCCCCGATCCGCTGCTCCAGGCAATTTATTCTGGCCTAGAGAAAGAAACCGGCCAGGCCTCGCATCTGGTGCTCTACAACTGCGGTCGCTGGTGGGGCAAAAACTTCTATGCTCGCTTTTGCGAAGAGCTAGCCGACTACTACAAGCAGCCGTTGTCTAACCTGTCGATGGCCGAGTTTTTGCAGTCACTGCAGCAGTGCTGGAAAACCCACGGCTGGGGCCAAATTCATCTGGATATCACCTACCGCGATCGCGGCTTTCTGGGCGTTGAGATCTGGCACTCGCCCTTTACCGCCGCTGCTCCCCAGGGCCAAAAACCCGCTGGCGATCTAGAGCGCGGCATCATTGAAATCTTTTTTACTCAGCTCACCGGGCGCGAGCTGCGCTGTGTGCAGACCAGCTGCACCGCCAAGGGCGACGACTGCAATCGCTTTATTTTGGGCCTAGAGAAGCGGCTGACCCCCGTGGAGGCCATGGTTGACAGCGGCCAGGCGCACCAGGCGATCATGCAAACCCTTATGCAGCAGGGATAACCAAACGGTGGCCCCCACCCGACAAATTCGGCGATCGCAGTACTACATTCTGGGGCTAGTAGGGCACGGGCAGTTTGGCCGAGTCTACTGCGCTATCCACCGCAAAACCGGGGAACTGGTGGCGATTAAAGACCTTCACAAAGACCGCTTCCCCACCCACCAGTTTTTGCGGGAGCTGCGGTTTCTCATCAGTCTAGAGCATCCCAGCATTGTCACCTGCCACGCCCTAGAGCATTCTGCTAGCGGGCGGCAGCTGGTGCTGGACTACTGCGAGGGGGGCACGCTGCGATCGCTGCTCGAAAGCGACACCTCCCTGACCATGCAGGAGATCTTGGGTTTTAGTCTCGATATTCTCGCCGCCCTCGACTGCGCCCACCGCCAGGGCATTGTGCACTGTGATATCAAGCCCGAAAACATTCTCATGGAGCTAGTGCCCGGCGGCTGGGTGGCCCGCATCTCTGACCTGGGCATTGCCCGCCTCAGCCAAGAGGCTAAGCAGGCCGGCATTGGCCACACCGGCTCCCCCGCCTACATGGCCCCAGAGCGATTTTATAATCAGCACCCTCCCGCCGCCGACCTCTACGCCGTGGGGATTGTTTTATACGAGTTGCTGCTGGGCCAGCGCCCCTTTTCTGGCACCCCCATGGAGCTGATGGTAGCCCACCTCAACCAATCCCCGGCAATCCCCACCCAGGTGTCAGAGCCCTTGGGCAATATCGTTCGCAAGGCGCTGCAAAAACTGCTGCCCAAGCGCTACGCCAGGGCCAGCGAAATGCGTGCCGACCTGATGGCGGTATATCAGATCTATCAAACCCAGGGTAGTCTCACCCAGCCCGCCCGCAGCAAGACACCGCCCGATCTTGACCTTGCCCCCGATCTCCCCTTTGTGCCCCTACCCCACCCCACCACAGTCATGGGGCTAGTACCCCTGCCCCACCAAGGGTATCTGTTAGTCACCGCTAACCAGCAACGGGTGTGGTTTTACCACTGGGCTCAGCAGGGCATGGCCGCCCCTACCGATAGCCAGGGGTTTACTCTCCCGTGCCCCGTGCAGAGCTTTTTACCTACGCCCCAGGGCGGGGTGATAGTTACCAGCGAGTCACTGCACCTGCTGTCGACGACTCACGGGCTGGGCTGTATTGCCGAGGGCACCCACCCCCAGGGAGTGGCAGTGGCCCCCAATGGCCGCTGGTTTGCCACCACAGCAGGCCATGGGTCAACCCCCCAGGCCGCCGTTGAGGTCACTATTCGCCAGCTCACCATGACCCTAGAGCAGGGGGTCAAAATATCGGCTCCGGTGACAGCGATGGTGCCTACCGAGCCAGGTGATCAGCTGCTGATCCTCCTGGCCGTCGACAATCGCCACGGGGTGCTGGTGATGCGCCGGGGCAGTCGCACCCTGTTCCACACCGTGACCCGGCGGGGCAACTACCTGGGCTGTATTTCGACCTCGGTGCCTCTCTACAGTCTATTGCCCACCCGTCGCCCCTACCGCTACCTGGCCCTAGAAGACAACTGCCCCAACGCAGTGCTCCTGATTGATCTACGACCCTTTAGAATGCTGCGGCACCGAGTTGACATTGTCCCCCACTGGCTATTTGAAACAGCGGTCGGCTACGGACTGCTCAGCCAGGCGGGAGACTTTGCGATGATCAACGATGAGGGCCACCTCCTCAACCGCATGACCGGGCTGCCCTGTCCCCAGGCCATGGTGCCACAGTGGTCAACCCAGGGGCCGCCCACGCAATACCTGTGGAGCACCAATCAGGGGGAAACTAGCCGCATTTACACCGTTGAGCTGAGCGATCTAGCGCCAGATATCCTGATCTAGCTATCGCTCTGGTAGATACACTGTACGCTTGTCGTTTGAAAGACCGTGCCATGCTTGAGTTTATGACTCTGCCCAATCAGGTGCTGCCCCCAGTGGCCCCCTACTCCCACGCCGTGCGGGCGGGAGATTTTTTGTTTGTCACTGGCCAACTCGCCGAAGACCCGGCCACAGGCCAGGTGATCAAAGGCCCCATCGAAGATCAAACTCGCCGGGTGATGGACAATCTCACCCTGGTGCTCGATCACGCTGGCAGCGGTTTTAACCAAGTGGTGATGGCGCGTGTTTTTGTCACCGACTTTCGCTACTACGAAACGGTAAACGCTATTTATCAGTCCTATTTTGGCGATGCGCCCCAGCCCTGCCGCACCACGGTGGGGGTGACGGCTTTGGCGGGCTATGGGGATGTGGAGATTGACCTAATTGCCTACTGTGGCCAGTGAAGCGGGGAGATGGGTGGATGGGCGGATGGGCTGTAGGGGCAAATGGCCTTTGCCCGCCCGCCTCACGTCCTGAGTTGGGGAAGAACCGAGGCTTGATACAGAGACCTCAGCCCCGCCTCGGTGGCGGGGACGATGCCGCGTTCGGTGATTAACCCGGTGACCAGCCGGGCCGGGGTGACGTCAAAACCGTAGTTGCCGGTGGTGGCTCCATCCACCGTAATCTGCACAGGAATGACTGCGCCCGTGGCGGCTTTGCCCCAGATGTGGGTGACTTCGTCGTCGCTGCGGCGCTCGATGGGGATCTCGGCCAGGCCGTCTTGCATGGCCCAGTCGATGGTGGTGTAGGGCAGGGCGACGTAGAAGGGCACGCCGTTGTCTTGGGCGGCCAGGGCCTTGAGGTAGGTGCCAATTTTGTTGCACACGTCGCCTCGGGCGGTGACGCGGTCGGTGCCAACGATGCACAGGTCTACCAGGCCGTGCTGCATCAGGTGGCCTCCGGCATTGTCGACCACCAGGGTAAAGGGTACGCCGTGGTTGGCCAACTCCCAGGCGGTGAGGCTGGCCCCCTGGTTGCGGGGCCGGGTTTCATCGACGTAGACATGCACAGGAATGCCTGCGTCGTGGGCCATGTAGATGGGGGCCAGGGCGGTGCCCCAGTCAACGGTGGCCAGCCAGCCCGCGTTGCAGTGGGTGAGCAGGTTGACGGGCTGGCCGGGCTTGGTGGCGGCAATTTTTTTGATCAGCCCCAGCCCGTAGCGACCAATGGCCTGGTTGGTCTCTACCTCTTCGTCGCAGATGGCGCGGGCGATCGCCCTGGCCGCCGCCGCCCTTTCTCTCGCCGGCAGTTCTTTTACCCCTTGGTACACCTGGTCGAGTGCCCAGCGCAGGTTGACCGCCGTGGGTCGGGTGGCCAGCAGGGTGTCATAGGCGGCGGCTAAGGCGGCAACGGAGGGGTCTTCCTGGAGCGCAAACCCCAGGCCATAGGCACCCACCGCTGCCAGCAGGGGCGCACCGCGAGTCCACATTGCTTGAATGGCCTGGGCGCACTGGGCGGCGGTGGACAGCTCAACCCAGCGCAGCTCGTGGGGCAGCCAGCGCTGGTCGATAATTGCGATCGCACCCGTCTCAGTTTCACGCAGCGATCGGTACCAGGTGCCTTGAATCTTCATCGGCCCGTTGCCTCCCCCAGACAGCAATGGCCAGGTCTTGAGTGACCTGGCCATTGCTAGCTTAGCAAACCCCGCTGGCCCCTCAGCCTAGGGCAGGGGCCAGCGGCAGGGGCGGGTGACTGTGCTGTGGTACCAGCCTAGCCCCGCAGTTTCTCAGACCAGACGCGGGTGGGTAGGCCCCACACGTAGATAAAGCCCTCGGCGGCTTTGTGGTCAAACTGGTCGTCAGCGCTGTAGGTCGACAGGGCGTCGCTGTAGAGGGCCAGGTCAGACTGGCGGCCCACCACCCGGTTGGTGCCCTTAAACAGCTTCACCCGCACAGTGCCGCTGACCCGCTCCTGGGTCTGCTGAATGAAGGCATCCAGCGCCAGCTTCAGGGGGCTGTACCAGAGGCCGTTGTAGACCAGGCGGCTGTAGCTCTCTTCGATGCCGCGCTTGTACTGGGTGACGTCTGCCGTCAGCGTCAGGCTCTCCAGGTCGCGGTGGGCGTCGATCAGCACCAGCAGGGCGGGGGCTTCGTAGATTTCCCGCGATTTGATGCCCACCAGGCGGTTTTCGATCATGTCGATGCGGCCTACCCCGTGGCGACCGGCGATCGCATTCATCTGGGTGATCAACTCCACCGGGCTGAGCGCCTGGCCGTTGAGGTGGGTGGGCAGGCCCTTGGTAAAGCCAATATCCACATATTCCGGCTCGTTGGGGGTGTTTTCGATCGCCTCGGTCATCAAAAACACTTCTTCCAGGGGCTCGGTCATGGGGTCTTCGAGCGGCCCGGCCTCAATGCTGCGACCCAGCAGGTTGCGATCGATGGAGTAGGGGCTAGACTTTTTCACCTGAAAGCTGAGGCCATTTTTTTCGCCGTAGGCAATGGCTTCTTCGCGGCCCATGCCCCACTCGCGGGCGGGGGCCAGCACCTTGAGGCTGGGGTTGAGGGCGGCGATCGCCACGTCAAAGCGCACCTGGTCGTTGCCCTTGCCGGTGCAGCCGTGGGCCACCGCATCGGCTCCGTAGCGGTCGGCGGCTTCCACCAGAGCCTTGGCAATTAGCGGGCGGGCCAGGGCAGTGGAGAGGGGGTAGCGGTTTTCGTAGAGGGCATTGGCCTGGATGGCCGGGAAGGCGTAGTCGGTAATGAATTCTTCAGTCAGGTCGGCCACCAGGGATTCTTTCACCCCGGCTTTCAGCGCCTTGAGGCGAATCGGCTCTAGCTCGTCGCCCTGGCCCAGGTCTGCCGCCAGGGTAATCACTTCTTTTACGCCCCACTCCTGCATCAGGTAGGGGATACAGACGGTGGTATCGACACCACCGGAATAGGCTAGAACAACTTTCTCTGCGCGACCCATGGGCAACTTCCTGCTTTCCGTTAAGGGGTATATCAACAGCCGTCCGAGCAGGACGACCCGCCAAACTTACCACAGCCCTACCCCTCAAATGGGTATAGCGATGCACTGGGCAATTTGGCCAACGCTATATTATCGGCTGTTGTCTGCCCTGCACCACCGCGATTTAGCAAGATCTGATGACATAGGAGAGCAGGGTGATGACCTCAGATCAGCAGGGCACAGGCAATGCGCCCCTGGGGTTTGACCGTTGGGGAATTGGGGGTCTGTCATTATGATCGCCTCGAATGCGAATGTGATGGATATTGCCGAGGTAGCGCCATATTTCTCAAACCTTCCATTGCCTGCTAGTGCTTGATGGCAGCGCTGAGCATGGCGCAAAGGGCCAAAGCCCGTGCCCCTCTTGGCTCAGTGCTTGGGCGGTGGGCACGCTGCGCTTTGCGCCATGCTGGGGATTAACTGAGCTGTCGCCAGCGGGCCAGGTAGCTAAACACTTCGCCCTGATCTGGGGTGATCAAAATTCCCGAGGGCGGGATTGTGATCAACTGGCTCCAGCTGGCCTGCTCGGCATAGGTCAGCATATGGAGCTGGTGGATGGTGGCGCGCACCCCATCGGTCGAACCAATCACCAGATGGCGCAAGCGCTCGCGCCCCGGCTGGGGGCTAGGGTTGGCCAGGCGCAGGGGATTGAGATCCCTGGGTTCTTGAAGAACTCGGGGATCTTGACGGGTAAAACACACCATAATCGGGATTCCTTTTTTGAGGGTGGGTAAGGGTCGGGTAAGAAGGTGACGTTACCGCCACCCCCTCCCCTAAGAACCCAACGTGA
>RECJ01000316.1 GCA_007694115.1 Leptolyngbya sp. DLM2.Bin27
GAGCTGGTTCCAAAGGATTCTCCACCTCAGTCTCCGCAAGGTGTTTCTTAGGAGAAGGCAGAAGGCAGAAGGCAGAAGGCAGAAGGCAGAAGGCAGAACCGGAAACTTATGACCAGTCAGGGGTTTCGCCTAACCGCATCAGTGATTTATTTTCGCCCTATACCGAATCCTGCTTGGCTACCCCCGATACCCCTGGGCGAACCGCTGTTCGCCCCTACAGGTTGGCCAATTGGCCATCGGGGGTAGGGACTTCGGATTTGGTATTGAGTAGGACTAGGAATGCCCCTCGGCGGGCGGGCACTGGTGGCGCAGCCGATAGAGCCGCAGCCGCAGATCGGCCACGGCAGTGTCGATGGCCACGCTACCCCACTGCCGCTGCCACAGCCCCGTTGCCTGCTGACACTGGTCGATCCGCTGGTGCAGTTCAATCCAAGACGACGACTGCTCGACCCCCTGCTGCAGCAGAGTCAATGGCACAGCCAGTCGAGTCGCCAGGTTGGCCAACTGCTGCGGTGCCAAGGTCGGCATGGGTTGGCCAGTTGAGTAGCGTCGCCAGTAGCTCCGCAGCTCGCGGCGGGCGCGCAGCTTGGCCTCGATTGCCGCCCCTGGTTCGACCAAAAAAGCCTGCTGCTGCTGCCCCAAATGCTGAAACTGGGCCAGGCGATCGGCCAGCCCTAAGCTGGCGCGCCCCTGCTGACGCGCCGACGTCGTCACCCGCATCAAACAGCTGTGACGGACTTTAGCCCCAAGCGCTGAAAGCGCCCTGTGCAACGCCACATCCTCCCCCGTTCGCACCGGCGGTAGCCCGCCCACCTGGGCATACATTTCCTGGGTAACGGCAAAATTGGCCCCAAAAAACTGATAGTGCCGAGGCGGGCAATCAAACGGATCGGGATCGAGATAGTCCTCCAGCTGCTTAATCAGATATCGATAGCCCACAAACCGCAGGTAGGTAGCCCTTGTCTGGGCATCTAGGGCATTGCGCTCAGCCCGTTGGGTCACCGTCCGCCCGCCCACCGCATCGGCACCCCGCTCAAACTCGTAGAGCATCGCCGCAATCCATTGGCGGTCAACCTCGCTGTCGCCATCGGTGGAGGCAATGATGCCGCCGGGCTGCCCTAGCCAGCGGCGACGGTGATAGGCCTCATTCATTAAAATCTGGCGTACCCGACCAATATGGGCCTCTTCTGCGCCCAAAGTTTGCTCAATTAAATGGAGCTGAAAGTCAGGATGCTGGCGGGCAAACTGTCGAACGACCGCCGCCGAACCATCGGTGCAGTTATTAGCAAATACAATCACCTCGTAGTGGCTAAGGGGTACAGGCTCACCCCGAAAATTGACCTGCTGAGCCAGCGCCATCAGCGTTTTCCAGAGGGTGGCGGCCTCATTGCGGACAGGCACAATGACAGAAATTCGGCTTTTCAGCAGTGGTGATTGAGCAATCAGAAATGGGGCCGACCGAAATGTACAATAGTCCAATTTCTCCAGAGAAAAATTGGGTATTGCCTCCATGCAACTACCTTGCATACCAATCCTTTTTGCAGCGAGTTTTAACCATGCCCTCAGCCGCATCTAGGTGGATTAAGGCATTTTTTAAAAATAAGGCTGTCTTAGCAAAAGCAGAATCCTTCCTCTGGCAGGTTTGCAGGCGCGCCGCTCCAGATCCCATCCTCCTGAAGATAGACAGAGCTAATCGGCCCCCGAGGGCAGCAGCGGCGCAAAAACAGCCCCTGCCCCCCTAAAGCACCATTTTGGCTTTAAGAATCGGCCCTTCTTCTCGTTCTTCGAGCTGCCCGATGCCTAAAAATTTGCCGCTAGACTCGTTGAGCACGCGGTAGGGGGTCTGCGGAGGGATCACCATGGTGGGGGGAAATTTTTGCCCCTGCTGCCAGCGTCGAGCCAGGTCGGGGGGCAGTGCGATCGCAGGCAGATGCCCCAAACACGCCGCCGGATCGATTAGCTCTAGCATCTGCTGCTCTACTAAGTTGGCCAAGGCCTCTAGGGTGAGGCTGTGGGCTGCATCAAAGCCGCCGCTGCGGGTGCGGGTGAGGTGGGCCAGGGTGGCCCCAGTGCCAAGGCGATCGCCCAAGTCTCGAGCAATCGAGCGAATGTAGGTGCCGGGGCCACAGTCGATGGCCAGGGTCAGCTCTGGCTGGCTGCCCGGCTGCCAGTGCGCCACCGTCAGCCGATGAATCGTCACAGTGCGCGAGGGCACCGTCACCGCTTTACCGCGCCGGGCCAGGTCGTAGAGCCGCTGTCCCTGCACCTGAATGGCGCTGAAGGCGGGCGGCACCTGCTCGATGGTGCCCTCAAACTTAGGCAGCAGCGCCTCAAGGGCTGGCAACGTCAAATGGCCGGCAGGGTGATCCGTCAGCACATCCCCCTCTAGATCGTCAGTAGTGGTGGTGAGGCCAAAACGCACCACCGCCCGATAGACCTTGCCCTCGGGCAGGTAGGGCAACAGCCGCGTCGCCCGCCCCACGGCAATCGGCAATACCCCCTCGGCCAGGGGATCTAGCGTACCGCCGTGGCCCACTTTGCGAATGCCCGACAGCCGCCGCACCGCCCCTACACAGTCGTGGGAACTCATGCCCTGGGGCTTATAGAAGTTTAGAAATCCCTGCACGGCGGTTGGTGTAAGTTTTGAGTTTTGAATTTCAGGTTTTGGGTTTCAGGTTTTGGGTTTCAGGTTTCAGGTTTTGGGCGTTCACCCCTTTATGCGACCACCCGAAATCTGGGATTCTTTACGCCACATCAGGGCAGACACGTGGGTCTGCCCCTACCCATCCATCTGCCCATCTACCCCTTCACTCTCCCCCCCCACTCCCCCACACCTCGACCAAGCGGCGATCGCGCCCGCAGGCAGTGCGGTAATACTTGTAGCGCAGCGGGTGCTTGAGGTAGTAGTCTTGGTGGTAGTCTTCGGCGGGGTAAAAGGTCTGGGCTGGTTCAATGGCGGTGACGATGGGATGTTTCTGAAACTGCTTCTGGGTGCTTAGCGCAGCCTTAGACTGTTCTGCCAGCGTCTGCTGTTGGTCATCGTGGGCGAAGATTTTGGCCTGGTACTGGCTGCCTTTGTCGCAAAACTGGCCGCGTGGGTCTACCGGGTCCACATTCTGCCAAAAGACCTCCAACAGGGTCTCGTAGCTGACCTGGGCGGGGTCGTAGACTACCTCCACCGCCTCAACGTGGCCGGTGCCCCCGCCAGAGACTTCGCTGTAGGTGGGGTTGACCTTGGTGCCGCCCGTATAGCCCGAGGTGGTTGAAACCACGCCCTCTAGCTGGTCAAAGGGGCCTTCCATACACCAGAAACAGCCCCCGGCGAAGGTGGCTGTGGCCAGGTCTGCGTCAGACGTAGCTACCGCAGGCTCAGGCATAGAGTCGGCGTTGGCGTAAAAGGGTAGGGCATCCCAAAGCAGCCCTAGGGCCACGACCAGCAGCAGGCCAAAAAACAACTGACGCAGAGTTTGCATAGCGATCCGTTACGTTCCTTAAACTATCTCTAGCTTACGACAACCCATCCGGCAGCTAGCTTTCTACAAGGGTGACCTACTCCCGACACCGATGCAAGCAGACGATGTGGGCTTCCCCCACCGGGATTGTCTTACCACTAGACACCGGGTTCGAGTTTTTGGATGCTAAAAGGCCAACGATCTCAATGAGCTGTGCTGCCAGATTGTCTATCGATCACCCAGGCCGCAGCGGCCAATGCCTGATACTGAATCCGCCTTGGCTAGCCCCGGTTGGACGGGGCAAACACCGTTTGCCCCTACGCCAGCCACCTGTTTGGCATCGGGGTTATGGGATGCGGATTTGGTATCAGACCGAGCCGGGTGCATAGTACTCGAAGGCAGCAATAGCCCGCCTATTCTCGCAGGGCGTAGCTCCTGGAATCTAGAGAATCCCCTTTCCGTCTTCCGCCTGCTGCCTGCTGCCCTCTACCCTCTGCTTTCCTGTAATCGCCACCCCAGATAGAGCCAGCCCCGGCAATTTTTGAGTATTTCTGCACTTTGGGTACATTTTGAAGCACCTTTCTCAAGCCACTTTGTATGATTAGGTAATATTGCCATCAGGTTAGCAACCTCTACGGTGGCGGTTTTGGTGGATCACTGTTTATGCTGCGCCAGAGGTTCCATCCCCTGTGATTTTGTCGTCTCCTCCTTCTATCAATCGCGGTAAGTCGCTGTACGAGCAGGTATATCTGGCCCTGCGCTCGGCCATCTTGACCGGGGTATTGTCGCCGGGCGACCGCCTGGTCGAAACCCAGCTGGCCGAATGGCTCCAGGTCAGCCGCACCCCCCTGCGCGAGGCCCTGCGCCAGCTTCAGCAAGATGGGCTGGTCACCGCCGATGTCAGCGGCGGGCTGCGGGTGACGACCATTACCGCCGCCGATGCCGAAGAGCTGTACGACTGTCGTCTGGCCCTAGAGGCTCTCGCGGTGGCCGGGGCCTGCCGCCATGCTACCCCCGAGCAGCTGCAGGGCATCAAAGCCTGCGTCATTAAGGCAGAAGGCGCTACGGCCAACAGCCACGGCAGCCTCGACCACGAGCATCTGCTGGACGTAGACTATCAATTTCATCACCTGATTGCCGAAAGCTCAGGCAACCGGCGGCTGGTGTCGCTGCTCGATCAGCTGTTTGATGCCATGGCTCTGCTGCGGATTCAAACCCTTCAGCAAAACCCCAATGTGCTCGATATTCGCCTAGAGCACCGTCAGATCTACGAGGCCATTTTGACCGGCGATGCTGAGGTGGCGGTGGCCGCCATTACCCAGCATCTGCGCGCCAGTAAAGTGCGAGTGGTGCAGGAAATCGAGGGCAGTATACCCGCCGTGGCCAAGGCCTGAGGCCAATTTGCCCGACGGTGGGTCAGTTGTTGGGGATCGCAGTCTGATAGGATTTTGGGCACAGCTCATTATCCAGGAATTGTTGCTATGTCTGACTCGTTGACCACTGGAGCCGATGCGGTCGATGCGGCCATTGCCCAGGGCATTGACCTCGACGGCAGCCCGATTCCGGCCGCCAAGCTCGACCTCTATAACACCGTGATGGCCAAAGAGGCCGGGCGGCAGCGCAGCGGGGTGTCGAATTCCATGCGATCGCGCATTGTGCGCATCGGGGCCAAACATTTCTCCCAAGCAGACCTGAATAAAATGCTGGCCGAGGCCGACTTTGCCCCCCTCAAAGACAAAGAGATCGCCTACTTCTACGGCAGCTAGGGGCAAACGGTTGTTTGCCCTCGCAGGGCACACGGTTGGGGCCGTAATAGCCGTGGGGTGGGCACTGCCCACCACTCAACCCTCGCCATTGTTCAATCGCCTAACGCTGTCCGGGCCTTGATCGCCAAGACCGTTAAATCTCCTAAAGACGGCCCCTCGGCGGTATCCCCCCCCTCGCTCAGCCAGAGCAGATACTCAATGTTGCCCGCTGGCCCCAGCAGGGGCGACCAGGTGAGGCCTCGGTAGGCCCAGCCGATCGCCTGGGCCGCAGCTAAAACGCTAGCCATGGCATCGGCCTGGTCGCCAGGGTCACGGACGACGCCCTTCTTACCGACGCGATCGCGCCCCACTTCAAACTGGGGCTTCACCAGCAGCACCGCTTCTCTCGGGGGCACCAGCAGCGCCCAAAAGGCGGGCAGCACCTTGGTGAGCGAAATAAACGACACATCTATTACCCCCAGGTCAGGGCGGGGATCAGGCTTGCCATCGGTCTCGCCAGAAGACTCACCGTAGAGCTGATCGGGGGTGAGGTGGCGCAGGTTGGTGCGCTCGCGCAGCACCACCCGGGGGTCTTGGCGCAGCGCCCAGGCCACCTGACCGTAGCCCACATCGATGCCGTAGACCTTTTCGGCCCCGGCTTGCAGCAGGCAGTCGGTAAAGCCCCCGGTCGAAATGCCGCCGTCTAGGGCAGTGCGTCCGGGGATCGCAATGGGGAACTCCGCTAGGGCTTTGGCCAGCTTTTCGCCGCCGCGCGAGACAAAGCGCGATCGCACCTTCACCAGCAGTTCCACATCCGCCGCAAAGGCGGAACCCGGTTTGTCGACCACGGCGTGGTTGACCTGCACCTCCCCGGCGCGAATCAGCCGCTGGGCCTGCTGCCGCGATTCGCACAGACCGCGCTCGACCAGGAGAGCATCTAGGCGTTGTTTGGCCATTGGTCAATCTCCTAGGCGGTGGCGCGGGGGCTGAGGCCCCGCCGTCCGGCAATTTGCTCTAGCTGCTGTTTGACCAGATCGAGGCCGGGTTTGGTGCCCTGCTGGTCGTATAGCTCACTGGCCTTGAGTAAGGCCTGCACCGCCGTGCTGTCGGTGCCCATATTGGCATAGGCCAAACCGCCGTTGTGAAAGGCTTCGGCGCAGGTCGGTTCGGCGGTCATAACAGCGGTGAACTGGTCGATCGCCGCCGGGTAGCGGCCCTGGGCAAAGGCGGCGCAGCCCGCCTCAAACTGGGCGCGGGCCGCATCGCTGACCGGCACCGAGAGATCGACCACCGCAGCCGGAAACAGGGCGCTATTGCCCAGGGGGCGGCGGTAGGCCCACACCATCACCCCCATGCCAAAGCCGAGGATGGCCAGCACCACCGATAGCCAAATCGCCAGTTCCACAGGTTGTGATCTCCAGTAAATGACTTTAATTACATCATGCCCTGCCGGAATCTCAGCCTGCCCACCTGAATACCCTAGAGAGCCGACCTGCTCCTTCGGACAATTCCGTCCACGAAAACACCCAAATACTGCTGCCTCTCAAGCCACGGTAGGGTGGGCACTGCCCACCATTGGGAAACTATTTTCCAGCAGTCGCCTCAGCATACTGCTTCCTCCCCAGGGGGCAGGCCCTGCGCCCCTACCTTTGGATATAGTCCTTCCCAGCACCGCCCTCAACTCCAATCCTGTCATCTCACCACCGCCATGCCAACTATGTTGAAGTTGTTCACCGTTGCTCTGTTGTTGGTCGGAGGCACCGCTCTGGCCAGCTGCGAACCGGCCCGCACCCCTGAAAGCAGGGATGACCTCTTGCAGGCAGAACAGGCGACCGTCGCCACGATCCAAGAGATTGTTGCCAACCCAGTCTCGGTCACCCTGGTGGGCCAGAGTGAGCCTCAACCCGCTGAGCAAAATCAGGCGATGACCTGGGGCGATCGCATTGCCACCGCCGACCAGGCCCTAGCCGAAGTGGGGCTGATCAATGGCGCTGTATTCCGCATCGGCGGCGATGCCGCCCTCACCCTCCAGCCCAACCAGCTGCTGCTCGACGCTGGCCAAATGATCACCTGGGTCGAGGGCACAGTCTCAGAACCCTTAGCCATCGTCACCCCAGCCGGGATCGCAGGCATTCGCGGCACCACCGTGTTTGTCAATATCGACGATGACCCCACCGCCCCGGTCGAGTTTTTTGCCTGGGAGGGGCAGGTGGCGGTGAGCCTGGCAGGCGTCGCAGGCGAAATCGTGCTCAACAGCGGCGAACAGCTGCTTGTGCCCCCTGGCACCCAAGACCTTGACACCCTCCAGGCCCAACCCCTCGACCAGGCAACAGCACTTCAGCGCCTGCAAAACAGCCCGCTGATCAACGGCTTCAGCCGTCCCATCCCGACCCGCCCTGAAATTGAAGCCACCGTCGATGGGTTAGATTGAGCAGCTAAGCTAGTGCTGGCTGGCAGAAATAACGACGTGAAACCCAACAGCAGCAAGCCTTGGTTGGGTTCCGCTAGCACTCTACCCAACCTACAAATCAAAGCTTGACAAAGCACTAGGGGTTTCAGCTTGAGTAGTCGCTAGAATGGCACCGAAATCGAGGTCGTGGGTGAAAACAATGAATGCAAGGTTTTCCGCCCATAACTTCAGGATTAAGCGTGATTCTGGTGAGCGACTTAATAGCCATGGTGGTTCTGCTTGCGGAGGTACTTTCTATCATATTCCTCCGATATCAGTGGGTGAGCTATTTCGAGAACGGGGGGGCAAGTATATCCATCGCTACAGCGGCTAGGACACCACCTATACCCCTGGAGCAACGGCACTCGCTATAGAGATCTGGTACGGAACAAGTTGGGCAACCCCCAAGCCCAACCAACCAACCGACAGAGACTAACCCTGTATGATGAATATAGTCACACTTCGTTACATCTCTGGCTATGGTTGCTGAACTGGTCTCTCTGTCGCTGGCATCGCTCAAAAAGCACACCTGGGTTTGGCGGGGCCATGCGATCGCCTACACCGTCACCGGCGAAGGCACCCCCATGGTGCTGATCCACGGCTTTGGTGCCTCCCTGGGCCACTGGCGCAAGAATATCCCCGCCCTGGCGGCGGCGGGGCACCGGGTCTATGCAATCGATCTGCTGGGCTTTGGCGACTCTGACCAGCCCGAACTGCCCTACACCCTCGACCTCTGGCAAGATCTGCTGGCCGACTTTTGGGCTGAGTTCATCGGCACCCCCGCCATCTACGTCGGCAACTCCATTGGCGGGCTGCTGACGCTGATGCTGCTGGCCAACCACCCCGACAAAGCCAAAGCCGGGGCCGTGCTCAACTGCGCCGGGGGGCTCAACCACCGCCCCGAAGAACTCTACCCGCCGCTGACCTGGGTGATGGGGGCCTTTACCTGGCTGGTGAGTTCGCCCCGGGTGGGGCCACTGGTGTTTAACCAGGTGCGCCGCAAGGGCCGCATTCGCAGCTCGCTAAAGCAGGTTTACTGCGATCGCGCCGCCGTCACTGACGAGCTGATCGACATGATCTACACCCCCGCCTGCAAACCCACCGCGCAGAAGGTATTTGCCTCCATTGTCACCGCGCCGCCGGGGCCAAAGCCCGACGACCTGCTGCCCAATATTACCCAGCCCCTGCTGGTGCTCTGGGGCGAAAACGACCCCTGGACGCCGATCAAAGGGGCCGACATCTATCGCCAGCTGGCCGCAGAAGTGGCCCGCCCCGGCCTAGTCACCTTCCACAGCATCCCCAACACCGGCCACTGCCCCCACGACGAGCGCCCCGAGGTGGTCAATCCCCTGCTGGTAGACTGGCTAGACACGCTGCCCAAAGGTTAGTTATCAGGTAAATCGTAGGTGGATAAAACGAAGGGTCACCCAACGACAGATTTGGGTTTGTTGGGTTCTGCTGGCGCGCCACCCAACCTACAACTACAGGGGCCAATCAATGGGTGCTTCAAAGACATCGGGTTCAGAGAACGGGCAGACCTGAGGCAGTGTTTTAGGGTCAAGTGGTGTTTCTTGACCCACCAGGTTTAGCCCCTTCTCATAACCCACTGCGATCGCCTCGCTTAGGTAGGACTTTAGGCTAGGGTTTTCCTTGAGGTGACGCTGAATTTCCTGGCGTTGCTCTCTGATGGTGTAGACCCAGCTTTTAGAGCGGCCCTCAGGCTGGTAGTACCACTTGAGCAGATGCCCCAGCAGTACCCCTAATCGATTACGCAACTCCTGCCGCTCCTGCCGACCCAATGCTTCGATCTCCTCAATCAAGTTCTCAATGTCGAGTTCCTCCAGCTGACCCGCGCGCAGCAGTTCAGCCTGACGCTGAGTCCAGGCGTAAAAGTCTTGCTGGTAGAGAGTGGTGGTTGGCACTGGTAAGACCATGCAGGTTGTCTCTAGTCTTTCTCTCTAATCTTAAGGGGGCTGACCGGGAGAATATACGGTGCCCTATACATTTGCGCCCAGGTAGAAGCCGCATTTCAGACCTCAGCTTAGCGATATCCCATGGTCAGCCATCAGGCTCAATCGTCAGGATTCTGTGATTTCCATGACTACTATCTGGCCGATCACCCCTAGAGTGGGTTAAAACCCGATTAATTTCCGCCCCTGTCGTTCCCCTTGCCATCGCCTATGTCTTTAGCCGCCCTTCAAGAGCAGCTCGATCGCTACTACCGCCAGGTCAAAACCGTGATTTTGTCGCGGCAGCACCCGGTGAGCGGCCTTTTACCGGCCAGCACGGCGGTCAACATTCACGGCGACTACACCGATGCTTGGGTGCGCGACAACGTGTTTAGCATTTTGGCGGTGTGGGGGGTAGGGCTGGCCTACCGCCACCTCGACGACGACCAGGGCCGCACCGTCGAGCTAGAGCAGAGCGTGGTCAAGCTGATGCGAGGGCTGCTCCAGGCCATGCTGCGCCAGTCTGAGAAAGTCGAGCATTTCAAAGAACGGCAGGATCCGCTGCAAGCGCTCCACGCCAAATACGACACGGGCACCGGGCTGCCGGTGGTGGGCGACGACGAGTGGGGCCACCTGCAAATCGACGCCACCTCAGTGTATTTGCTCATGCTGGCCCAGATGACTGCCTCGGGGCTGCAAATCATTTTCACCCAAGATGAAGTCAACTTTGTGCAGAACCTGGTCTACTACATTGGCCGGGCCTACCGCACCCCCGACTACGGCATCTGGGAGCGGGGCAACAAAATGAACCACGGCAAACCCGAGCTCAACGCCAGCTCCGTGGGGTTGGCCAAGGCGGCCCTAGAGGCGCTGCGGGGGTTTAACCTGTTCGGTATGCGCGGCGGGCAGGCCTCCACTATCCACGTACTCACCGATGAGATTGCCCGCGCCCGCATCACCCTAGAGTCGATGCTGCCGCGAGAATCTGGCTCAAAGGAGGTCGATGCCGCCCTGCTCAACGTGATTGGCTACCCCGCCTTTGCCATCGACGATGCAGACTTGGCCCGCAAGACCCGACAAAAGATTGTCGACAAGCTCCAGGGACGCTACGGCTGCAAGCGGTTTCTGCGCGACGGTCACCAGGCGGTGATCGAAGACACCACCCGGCTGCACTATGAGCCCGAAGAACTGCGCCAGTTTGAGCATATAGAGTGCGAGTGGCCGCTGTTTTTTACCTACCTGTGGCTCGACAGCCTGTTTGCGGGCGACCAAGACCAGATCGAGTTTTACCAAGGGCGACTGGCGGCCCTAGAGGTCGAGCGCGACGGGGTGGGCCTGCTGCCCGAGCTGTATTACGTGCCCGAAGACAAGATTGAAGCCGAGCGCGCCAAGCCCGGCAGCCAAACCCGCCTGCCCAACGACAACCTGCCCCTGGTGTGGGCCCAGAGCCTCTACCTGCTGGGCCAGCTGCTCCACGACGGGCTGCTCAAGCCCAGCGATATCGACCCCTTGGGGCGGTACCGTGCCCTAGGCGACCACCGCTACCCGGTGGTGCAGGTGGCTCTGCTGGCCGAAGACAAAGCCCTGCAAACGGAGCTGGCCACCTACGGCCTGCCCACCCAAACCCTAGAAGAAATCGCCCCGGTGGAGGTGTATCCGGCCACGGAGCTGTCGTCGATCTACGCCGAGATTGGCAAGAACGACAAGCTGGGCCTCAGCGGTCGCCCGGTGCGGCGGCTACGCAGCCTGACCACCTCGCGGATTTTTCGTATCAAGGGCGAGTCAGTGGTGTTTTTGCCGTCGTTCTTAGACCAGCAGCGGTTTTACCTCACCCTCGACTACCACTTCTTGGTGGCCCAGATGCGCAGCGAGCTAGCCTACATCTATGACCACTGGCGCGAGCCGGGGCGGCCTACGGTGACGCTGATGCTGACCCACGCCATGTTTCAGCTGGGGCGCAAGCCCATCTACGAGTCGCCGCTGATGGTGTTCATGCAGGAGCTGATGGGCGATCGCTGCGACCACGTACCGGTCAAGCTCAGCCCTCTGCACCAGCTGATGATGACCACTAACCTAGAGCGCATCGACAACGTCAACGGCTACCAGCTGGGCAGCCTCTCCGTGGGCTACACCCCTCTGTGGACATCCTACCTGGGCTTTGATCCGGGCCATGACGGCCCCCTATCGCAGCTCGAAGAGTACGACGTAGAGAATGAAACCGACCTAGAGCAGTTGCTCACTCAGCTGTGTGAGTCAAACAATGTCTACGAACAGCTGGAGCTGCTGGCCACCCTGCAGCACCTGCACGGCAACGACTTCAACACGGGTCTGGGCGGCCCCAGCCATGCCGTCACCGTCGAAAACCTGCTCGATGAAGTCTATGCCAAGGCCAGTCAGCTAGAGCAGTGGAGCGTGCTACGTCGGGCCGCTGGGCTACTGGGCAAGGCCGATATCACCCTATCAGACGCGGTGACCGAGCTGCTGGTGCGCCAAAAGCAAATTTCCGTGGGCAAATCCTACAGTGAGGCATCGCTGATTACCGAGCCCATGGGCCACAGCGAAATTGTCGACAAGATTCGCACTTTCTGCGGCGGCGACGTGCGCGACCATGTGCTCACTCAAGAGATCTTGATTGATCTGAGTATTTTGATCAAAGCCGAACCGAGTTTATTCCAAGGGCTGATGACCCTGCGGATTGGCTACCTGCTGCTGCTGATCACCAGTGAGCTAGCCCGCGAGCGGGGCATCACCCAAGATGAAGCCTACGGCCAGCTGATCGACCTCAGCCCCTTTGAGCTAAAAACTCGCCTGCGTCAGGTGCTGGCTGGGTTTGATGGGCTCAATCAGTCGGTGTTTCGCCGCGAGTCGCTGCACGTTAAGCCCCACAACCCGATCAACTGGCAGGTGCTGCCCACCGGCATTGAGGCTGAGCCCGAAACCGCCGAAGCTGAACCCATCGACTGGTGGCGCAAGCGCATGATCGACGGCGAGATTGCCCGCATCTCTGAAGGGTTTTACACCCAGGTGTGGGAGGTGCTAAAGCACTCGAAGGGCATTGTGATCGGCAACAAGTTTGACCGCAAAAATCGACTGGATAGCGATCGCATCCTTTCCGAAATGACCCCTGGTGAGCAAAACTTTGAGCGCCGCATCACCCACCTGCTCAACAAAATCCAGGCCCCGGAGTATCGCCACCTCAACCTGGAGGCCCTGCGGGAGATGGGCGAAATCTTTAAGGTCAACTCCGACCTCTACTTTGAAGACCACATCTATCTCGATGTGCTGATTGGCCACGCCGTGCGCCTTGGCTGGTTTGACCAGCAACCCGATCGCGTCGGCGCTTACGAGTCTGACAAAGCCGCTGCTTGGCAGTCGTTCTATCGACTACCGCCCGCCCAGTGCGCCACCTACATTGCCATGGGGCTTCAGTTTCTCACGGTGCTGGGTGAAACTGAGGCGGGGGGCGCAGATTTGGACAAAGGGCTGGGGGAAGTAGCCTAGTGCTGGTTGGCAGAAAAGGCAGAAGTATGAAGGCAGAAGGCAAAAAGGAAATTCTCTGTATTCCAAGGCCTACATGCCCAAGGCCTACATGCCCAAGGCCTACATGCCCAAGGCCTACATGCCAGGGACTACGCCCGTTGGGAATAGGGAGCTATGTTTGCTAGATAGACGGCTGATACCGAATCCTGCCTGGCTACCCCCGATACCCCTGGGCGAACCGCCGTTCGCCCCTACAGGTTGGCCGATTGGCAATCGGGGGTAGGGAATTTGGATTTGGTATGAACCGGCTATCCCACCCGCCCATCAACAGGCTTAACCGATGCTTAGCCACTTCATAATGCTCTCTAATCAATCTAATAACCTGGGGTTTCTACTATGAGGGCGCATTACTGGCCCAGGGTCTAGCCGCGCCAAACCAATTGGCAGCGGCCCTGACTAATCTCTCCCTGGGCAGCCCCATAGGAGCCCTTTTCATGCCTGATAAGCACAGCCTTAGAAACAAGTACTCACGCATTCTGCAAGGTGCCCTGCGCCGCGACGAGGTAGAGCATGGCGATGAGCCCATGTGCAACCACTCCAGCAACTCCACCTTTGCCGATGTGCTCAACCGCCGCTTGCAGCGGCGCTCGATGCTCAAGGGCAGCCTGGCCCTGGCGGTGACCTCCA
>RECJ01000216.1 GCA_007694115.1 Leptolyngbya sp. DLM2.Bin27
GGCTGCTACACCACCCACGGCGACCAAAAGCAGTACAACCGCCGCTGCGAAGACAGGCTCTACCAGGCCGAACTGTTTGCCGCCATCGCCGCCATCTACCACCTTCAGCCCTACCCCGCCGCCGCGCTAGAAACCGCCTGGAAACGGGTGCTGTTTAACCAGTTCCACGATATTCTGCCGGGGTCGTCGATTCCTGAGGTGTTTGCAGACGCAAATCAAGAATGGCGGGCGGCGCTGGAAACAGGCGATCGCATTCTCCAAGGCTCCCTGATGGCCCTGGCCCAGCGCTGCCCCCAGCCCGCGCCGCCGCACCCTGAGGCCCTGCCCGTGGTGCTGTTTAACCCGCTAAACTGGGCGCGCAGCGAGGTGGTGGCGATTGCTCTAGATGCCGCCATGGCTCAAACATCCTGGCAAGCGCAGGCTGCCGAGGGCCAACCGCTCCTCACCCAGCCAGAACGGGCCGACTCGCTGCTGGTCTACGTTCCCGCGATTCCCGCCGTGGGCTATCGGCTGATTTGGCTATTGCCCACTGCATTCGCCCAGCCCAGCTCTCCACCCGCCGAGTGGGTCTTAGAGAACAATCAGCTCCGCGCCACCCTTGACCCGGCCACTGGGGCGATCGCCAGTCTGGTGCACAAAGCCACCGACACCGAAACCTTTCAAGCCGGCGGCAACCAGCTCCAGGCCTTTAAAGACGAGGGCCAGTACTGGGATGCGTGGAACCTTGCCCCCGACTACCAAGACCACCCCCTAGAGCTTTTCCAGCTCCAGAGCATAGCGTGGATAGAATCCGGCCCCGTGCGGCAGGTCGTGCGAGTCGTCCATCGCTTCAACCAGTCCACCATCACCCAAGACTATTGCTTAGAGATAAATTCGCCCCTGCTGGCGGTGCACACCCAGGTCGACTGGCACGAAACCCAGGTGGTGCTAAAGGCGGCCTTTCCGCTGACCGTGTCGGCCCCCGAGGCCACCTACGAAATTCCCTTTGGGGCGATCGCCCGCGCCACCACGCCGATCACCCCCCAAGACCGCGCCAAGTGGGAGGTGCCCGCCCTGCGCTGGGCCGACCTCAGCGATGGCGAACGCGGCGTGAGCATTCTCACCGACTACAAGCACGGGTTTGATGCCACCGCCAATCAGCTGCGGCTGACCCTGCTCAAGGCTCCGCTGTGGCCCGATCCGGGGTGCGATCGCGGCCTGCAAACCTTCAGCTACGCCATCTACCCCCACCCCCAGGGTTGGCAACAGGCCAAAACCGTCCAGGCAGCGCGCAACTTTAATCTGCCGCTTCAGCCCTGCCTCGTGCCTCCCTCTGCATCCCCGGCCACCGCTGGCCAATCCGCCGCCAGCTACCTCGATCTGGGCGACACCACCTTTGTGCTGGCGGCCTTCAAGCAGGCCGAGGGTGATCAGCACCAATACATTCTGCGCGGCTATGAAAGCACGGGCACAGCAAGCGCCATCACTATCGGCGGTATTTTGCCCGTGGCGGCAATCGGCTCCGTCAACCTGCTAGAGCAGCAGCCAACAACTACCGACTGGACTGCGATCGCCCCCTGGCAAATTCTCAGTCTGGCGATCGCCCCCAGCTAGCCTAAGCTTTAGACAGCAGTGAATCTGCTAAACGTTAAGCTGTGACGCGGTACTAGCTATTGCCAGCCCCTAAACCTGTGACTAGGGCACTGATGGCCGGGGCAATGGCCTGCAAAACGGGCGACAAAATGACCACCGAAGCCGCCGCAATCACAATGGTGGTCGCCAGCCGCATGACCTGGTCAGAAGCCTTTTGGTACGTATCAAACTTGAAGTCGATTTTCTCGATATCAGCTTCCACCTTGCCGATATCAGTCTCGACTCGGTCAAGGCGCTGGTTGATTTGCCTCAGCTCTGATAAGACCTGTTGTTGAAAGCTGTCTGACGCTTCGCTTGCCTGCATCACCTGAGCCAGTGAGTGAATGGTTCTATCATACCCAACGCCCTAGGGCACCAGGACGGTACGGGGCACCCGGTGATCGGCCTGCGGATTTGACCGCAGCTGGCGGGCCTGGGCCAACAGCCGCCAGGCCTGGGGTGACAGCGCTCCGGTGGCCAGTAGCGACAGCCCGGTGGCGATCTGGCGCTGGCGCAGCGCCACCAGCCCCCAGTGCAGGTGTAGATAGCGACCGATGGCGGCAAGGGGGGGAATGCGATCGCAGTAGCCCTCCCCCACCCGGTGATAGATGCTCTCTTTAATGGTCAAATTGAGGGCCATGCGCCGATTGATTGCCATTTTTTGGTCATAGCCACCGTCCCAGATGGTGCGGTAGGCCAGACACTGGTTAATAAAAACGGCATCGCCAAAGTCTGCCAGCCTCACCCAGGCGTTGATGTCGGCGTAGTTCATCATGAGAGTTGTATCCCAGCCGCCCGCCTGCAGCAGGGCATCGCGGCGGGCGGCCACCTGGGCCGGGGTGCCAAAGGGCACCTGATCCATCAGCATGCCGTAGTGGATGGCGCTCTGGGGAATGTAAAACACCTGGCCGGGGCCGGTGGCGGGGGTGCGGCGCAGCTCGTGGCCCTGCCCATCGACCTGAATGGCCTGGCAGGAGCAAAGCGCCGCCTGGGGATGCTGGGCGATCGCCGCCGCCATGGTCTCAATGCAGTGGGGGGCCAGATAGTCGTCGTCGTCGAGAAACTTGACCCAGTCGCCGCTGGCGGCGGCCACACCCTGATTTACCGTGGCGGCATGGTTGAGGTTTTGGGCGTTGCGGTGGTAGACGACGCGATCGCCCAGGCTGCGCACATAGGCCTCAGTGCCGTCGGTGGAGGCATCGTCGGCCACCACCACTTCACAGGGCAGGGTTTGGTTGAGGGCCGATGCGATCGCCCGCTTCAGCAACTCCACCCGGTTATAGGTGGTAATCACCACGCTAAATGTCATCGCTCTATGCTCCTTAACTAGCGCATCCCATGGCTATGGCTAAGGTTGCCCCAATGCCCAGCCGGATGCTCAGACGCGGCACGACCCCAAGCGCTTCGGGCATCTTATGTTCTTTGGATAACGAAAGCCCGAATTTCTTTGGCACAACTGACGGCTTTTTGAGCTTCTTGAAAAGTAGGCTCGTCAAGATCGTCATCTGGATATCACACACCTGTGGCGTAGTCTTGTAGCTCTGAAGCTATATCAATTATTTCCGAAAACTCAGGCTCTTGCTCGATACAAAGGCGAACCAAATAGGCTAGCTCATGCACAAACTTAAATTGGACGCTGCGGGCCACGAGATAGCCCTTAGACGGGCTATTTCTGGCGGTCATAGAGCACAATTCCTTCGTTGATCACCTGATGGGCAAAGCTACCGGGTACCTGTTGCCAATTTTTAAGCGCCTGGGTTGAGCGAACGACAACATCAATGGGTTCGGCGTAGTTTTGGGCTAGCATTTTGAGGATGGGCGCACTACGCTGGCCCCGTGGGGCTAGGGTTTCCATGACAATGAGGAGGTCTAGGTCGCTGTGGGGGTGGGCTTCGCCACGAGCATAACTGCCAAAGAGAATGATTTTCTCTGGGTTGAAGCGATCAACTATACGATCAGTGATTTGCTGAATGGTGGCTGGGGTGAGCATGTCAATATGATACCTAGCGATCGCAGCTACGGCAGGGTGGGCACTGCCCACCAAATGATTTGTGCAGATTTAGGATTTTCCGAAAAGCTCAAAGCGCCATCTCTTTTCGTAAGTAAATTTTCTGAATTCTTCTAATTGAGAACAATTGCTCCTGGATAGTCACCACCAGATAGAGTAAAAGTCTTTATGCTTTGGATACGCCTGGAATTCAAAATTCTCTGCACAGCGCCCTGCTCCTGACTTTGATTCCGTACAGATGCATAACTAACATTTATTAGCAGCCCTGCTGGCAAGCTGGTCAGTACTAGACTTCTATTAGTCTGCTTGACTTGTATATAAGGGAAGGCTTGAATTCCGTCATTCTAACAAATACCCTGATTGACTGACAAAAGTTTCCCTCGTAGGTTGGGTTGAGGTAACGAAACCCAACACCAGCAACGGTTTCGTTGGGTTACGCTATCGCTAACCCAACCTACAGCAGAATGAGGGTTTCTGTCTAATTGAATAAGGTTGATATTCCATAATGGGAATCCAAATATATTTTTTGTTGAGTTAACGAGCGAAGGCGCTTTGAGTACATTTTTTAAGTATCTCTAAATTCGATCTTCAATATGTAGATTCACTATTAAAATTTCAGGTACTTATCAGCTGCTTTTGTCATCTTTTATTTTTCAGCACACTGCCTAAATATAATTGCACAAATTCTTCGGCTGCCTGAAAATTAAGACTTTTCAAAGCTTCTACGATTTCTACCACTGTCTCCGCAGTCGGGTCACGCTTGTCGTGGTACCAGCGGAAGACACTGCCTCGTTCTACACCCATGGTTACGGCAAGTTGGTTTTGGCTGATGCCGTAGGTGTCTAAAACCTGCTTTAGTGCTTGGCTTGCTCTACCCATGCTCCAACTGTGTCAGAGACTCATGAGTTCGTAAATGTTGGCTCAATGGATCACAACATGTAATCAGTGCTATCTTGTGATCCATTGAGCCAACAAAGGAGCTTCCTATGCCTCAAGCCTTTATCCCTTCTGCCCTGCCCAGCCCCACCCTGCAAGTCACCATAGAACCTGCCGCCGAGCCGGGGCGCGAGATCATTCGCATCTTGGTCATCGGCCCCGCCCACGGCGTCGAGCGCATCGTCCACGAACTCTACCGCCTCGGCTTTGCCGAAGTCCGCGAGTGGAGCAAACCCCAGCCCACCGGGCGTATAAACGAAATCATGCGCGTGCTGACCCGTTACGTGCTGGCGTAGGGTGCATAACGCTAAGGCGAGGCTCCGCTGCGCTGCGCGAATGCACCCTACGGGTGATGGGAGTCTTGGTTGTTGAGCATATTGCCCAGGTAGAGTTGCACGAAGGTTTCAGCAGCCTCGTTGTTTAAGCCTTTGAGGGCTTCTACAATATCAGCTACCGTTTCTGCGGTGGGGTCACGTTCTTCGTGAAACCATTTGTAGATAGCCGATCGCTGCAAGCCCATTTTGACAGCAAGACTGTTCTGGCTAATGCCGTACTGCGTGAGGACTTCCCGTAGCGCTTTTCCTGCTCTTCCCATGGCTCCATCGTCCCAAAGGAGCATGGGATCGTAAATGTAATCGCAAGAGATGACATTCTATGGAGAGGTGTTGTATGCTGCACTTGTCATCTCAAGCGATTACATTAAGAGAGCTTCCCATGCCGTCAGCCTTCATCCCCTCCACCCTGAATAACCCCACTCTGCAAGTCACCATCGAGCCTGCCGCCGAGCCGGGGCGCGAGATCATTCGCATCTTGGTCATCGGCCCTGCCCACGGCGTCGAGCGCATCGTCCACGAACTCTACCGCCTCGGCTTCGCCGAAGTGCGCGAATGGAGCAAACCCCAGCCCACCGGGCGCATCAACGAAATCATGCGCGTCCTCACTCGCTACGTGCTGCCCGAATAGGCTATCAGCAGATATTGGGGTTACCGATACACATCTCGCCGATGACCAACTTTGACCACCAAGACCAACAGTTGGTCATCTTTTATGGCGTAGATAATTCGGTAATTGTCTACCCGAATGCGATAGAGGTCATCCTCGCCCGCAAGTTTAACCATCCCGGATGGGCGAGGTTCATTTGCTAAAGCGTCAATTTTAAGCTTGAGGCGCTGCTGCTCCTGAAGGGGGATAGCTTTAAATTACTTTGCGGCTGGCTTTGCGAACTCAATACGATAGGTCATAGACCGGCTTCTGCTGTCATCGATTTGCTCGCCTTCGCATTAAGATAGTTTCAAGACAGCCATAAAGGCTTCCTGGGGCACATCTACCGTACCGATCGCCTTCAGGCGCTTCTTACCCTTGGCCTGCTTTTGCAGCAGCTTTTTCTTCCGCGAAATATCGCCGCCGTAGCACTTGGCCAGCACGTCTTTACGCAGGGCCGGAATGCTCTCGCTGGCCACCACCCGGCTGCCAATTGCCGCCTGGATCGGAATCTTAAACTGGTGGCGGGGGATCAGCTCTTTGAGTTTTTCGACCAGGGCTTTGCCCACATAGTAGGCCTTGTCGCGGTGGACGATGGAAGCCAACGAATCGACCGGATCGCCATTAATCAAAATATCGAGCCGCGACAGATGATTTTCGCGGTAGCCAATCAGGTGGTACTCCATGCTGGCGTAGCCCTTGCTGCGCGACTTCATCTGGTCAAAAAAGTCGGTCACCACCTCGGCTAAGGGCAATTCGTAGATCAAAGTGGTGCGGCCCTGGGCCAGGTATTTCATATCCTTAAACTCGCCCCGGCGGGTCTGGCACAGCTCCATGAGGGCACCCACATACTCTTCGGGGGTGATCATGTCGAGCTGCACGTAGGGCTCTTCAATTTTTTCGCGGGCCTGGGGGTCGGGCAGGGTGCTGGGGTTGTCGATTTCGAGCACTTCGCCCTGAATGGTGGTGACCTTGTAGATTACCGAGGGAGCAGTGGTGATCAAATCGAGGTTGTACTCGCGCTCTAGGCGCTCCTGCACAATTTCCATGTGCAAAAGGCCCAAAAAGCCGCAGCGAAAGCCAAAGCCCATGGCGCTCGAAGTCTCGGGCTCGTACTGCAGGGCGGCGTCGCTGAGGCGCAGTTTTTCTAGGGCCTCGCGCAGTTCTTCAAACTGGTCAGAGACGGTGGGAAACAGGCCGCAGAAGACCATGGGTTTGGCTTCGGCGTAGCCAGGCAGCGCCTCTTTAGCGGGGTTTTGCACCAGGGTGATGGTGTCGCCGACGCGGGCATCTTCTACCGCTTTAATCGAGGCGGCAAAATATCCCACTTCCCCGGCGTGTAGCTCATCGACTTCGATTTGGGTGGGAGCCAGCACGCCCAGTTCGTCAACTTCGTACTCTTTGCCCGAGGCCATCAGCCGCACTTTGTCTTTGCGGCTAATGGTGCCATCCATGACGCGGAAGTAGACGATTACGCCCCGGTAGGGGTCATAGTAACTGTCAAAGATCAGCGCCCGCAGCGGTTCAGCGATGGTGTCTGCCGGGGGCGGCACCAGGTAGACAATGGATTCTAGAATCTCGTCAATGCCGATGCCCTGCTTGGCCGAGGCCAGAATCGCCCCACTGCAATCGAGGCCGATGATGTCTTCGATTTCTTGCTTGATGCGCTCGGGTTCGGCCCCAGGCAGGTCAATTTTGTTGAGAACGGGGATGATTTCGAGGTCGTTCTCAAGGGCTAGGTAGACGTTGGCCAGGGATTGGGCTTCGACCCCCTGGGAGGCGTCGACGACTAGCAGGGCGCCTTCGCAGGCGATGAGAGAGCGGGATACTTCGTAGGAAAAATCGACGTGGCCGGGGGTGTCGATCAAGTTGAGCACGTAGTCTTTGCCGTCTTGAGCCCTGTAGTTCATGCGGGCGGCCTGGAGCTTGATGGTGATGCCCCGCTCCCGCTCTAGATCCATGCTGTCGAGGAACTGGGCTTTCATCTCGCGATCGCTGACCGTGCCCGTGCGCTGGAGCAGGCGGTCGGCCAGGGTCGATTTGCCGTGGTCAATGTGGGCAATGATCGAAAAATTGCGAATCTGAGAGACGGGAACCTCGGTCATACGAAGGCTTACCAGCGGTTAGAATTTACAGTCTTTAATATTGTAAGCCCTCGCCTGGGTGAATGCTTGCCGGGTGTCTACCGCCGGGGAGCGGCAGGCCTTGAGATGGCTGGTATCGGGTAGCCCAACCATACTGGAGCCCAGGGCAGGATAAACTTGTTATGTCAACATCCTAAGACCTACACCAGCGGGGGCGCGGCGGCAGTCCGCCAAACCCAGTCAGTCTAGGGCTTAGACTAAAGATACACAGCACAACACTTGACCCTGAGGGCACCCACTATGCAAAACTCCACATCCCCTGCTGGTGAACGGGCGGCGGCAAAAGTTGACCTCTCGGTGCAAATTGACAAAGACTTGCTTGACCAGGTGTCTCACCTATCATCTGACCCCGGCAAGGTGATCGAAGTGGCCCTACGTCAGTGGCTGCGGGGCGATCGCCGCTACGAAGATGACCTGGTGCGCCACCTGCCCCGCAACCCGACGGTGCCCCCCAAGGGCGAGTGGAACGACTAAACGGCAACCCTCAATCTGGAGCCCAGTCGCCCAATTTCCCCTGAGTTCAACCATCGACGGGATTGGTTGGATAACATGGGAATGTCGAAGCTGCCTGCGCCCATGCGATCGCGACCTTCTTTTCCCACCCCGGCTAACATTGCTAGGGCCGACTCAGGTGAGCCGGTTTCGGCTTGGGTTATGGTGCTTAGCCCCAGCGGCGTCGTCGAGTCGGTGCAATCTATCGGAGCCAAGGCCCCATCGGCGGCTCTGACGGTGAACTGGGTGGGGCAATCGCTGGGCGAGATCGTGTCTTTTACTCCCCCCCACGCCCTGGGCCAGGCGCTCAATACCCTGACGGCAAGCCAGGCAGTGGCGTATCTCCCCGGTCGTTGCCCGGTTGGGGCTCACAGCATTGACGTGCAGTGGGTGCTTCAGCCCTTGCTAGGGCCTGATGGGTCGCTGTTTCGCGTTGTGGCCACGGGCTACCTGGCCAACCTCCATGGCCTGGCCGAAAGCCTTTGGCTGCGGGGTGCAGCCCCGCCGCTGGCGGACTCTGAAGCCGTGACCGATCGGGGTGCCCAGCTTCAGACCTACTCGCCCCGGCTCAACCAGATCACCCGCAACGTCCGCTGGACGCTAGATCTAGACATCATTCGTCAGCAGACCGTAGAAGGGCTGGGCGATTTATTTGGGGTCGAGCGCTGCCTGGTGTGCAGCTGCGAAGCCGCCCCCACCATGGCCCCCGAAGCCGCCACCATCGCCGCCGAATACCTGCGTGTCGATCACTTGCCCACCTGGCATGGGCAGGTTTGGCTCTTGGCCGAAACCCCTTACCTCCATGCCGCCGCCCAGTCGTCAGTGGCGGTGGTGCCCGTCCGCCAGCCCGCCGACCCCGCCACGGTGGCGGTCGCTACCCGCTACCAAAACACCATCAATGGGTTTATCGTGCTCCACGATCGGCCTAGCCGCCGCTGGTCAGGAAAAGAGCTAAATCTGCTCACCGACCTGGCCGATCAGGTGGGCACTGCGATCGCCCACGCCACCCTATTTAGCGAAAGCCACGCCCTGGCGATCAAGCTCCAGCAGGCCAACGCCAGCCTGATGGAAAAGCAGATCGAATTTCAAGAGGCCCGCCGTCAGGCCGAAGAAGCCCGCCAGCAGGCCGAAGAAGCCTCTCGCCTAAAGAGCGAATTTTTGGCCAACACCTCCCACGAGCTACGCACCCCGCTCAACGGCATGATCGGCTTTCTCAAGCTGGTGCTCGACGGCATGGCCGACGACCCCGCCGAGCAAGAAGAATTTATCGAAGAGGCCCACAAGTCAGCGATCCACCTGCTACAGCTGATCAACGATGTGCTCGACATTGCCAAGATCGAAGCGGGCAAAATGCAGATCGAAATGGGGCCAATCAGCCTCAAGGAGCTGCTGGCCGACCTCGAAAACTTTGTGCGTCCGCTCTCTAACCAAAAAAACCTATACCTAAAGCTGCTGCTGCCCGCCACCCGCGACGACATTACCGTCAACGGCAACTACCAGCGCTTGCTCCAGGTGCTGATCAACCTGGTGGGCAACGCCATTAAATTTACCCACGAGGGCGGCGTCACTATCAGTGCCGAGGTAAAACCCCAGAAGGTCGAGTACAAGGGCAAACCCTGGCCGGGGCTGGTGAAAATTAGCGTGGCCGATACCGGCATTGGCGTGTCGCTGGAGAAGCAAGATCGGCTGTTTCAGAGCTTTAGCCAGGTGGATGGCGATCGCACCCGTCAGTATGGCGGCACCGGTCTGGGTCTGGCGATTTCTCAACGCCTAGTCGAGGCCATGGGCGGCGTGGTGCAGTTTATCAGCATGGGCGAGGGGTTGGGCTCTACCGTCACCTTCACCGCCCTGCTCTACCAAGAACCCGTGGTGATCGACAAAGACCCCGTATACCCGCCCAAGTAAACGGCGCTTGGCTGACTGCCCTTGGCTTGCGCTCCCTACTTCCCCCCTAGTTTCCCCCTACTTCCTACATACCGGCCTGCTAGACATCTGCTTAGCTCAGGTAGGTGTTGATGTCTTCATAGATCTGCGATAGCTCAGCCTCGGTGGTTACCCGAATGCGCTCATCCCGCAGCGTCAGCAAGACCTTAGCGGCAAAGGGGCTGGGCCAAATGTTGGGGTTGCAAAACACCTCTAGAAACACTTCCCCCGTGTGGCGATACTCCAGCGATGGCTGAACGGTGCGGCGAGGGGCTTCCCCCGCCTGGGCGGTGGCGGCTTTGAGCGTAGTCATCAGCTGATCTAGGGCGGTTTTTAGGTCTAGGGCGGCCTCACTAGAGAACGCAAAACGAAGCGATCCCTGGGAAAGGTTGAGGGTGAGAGGGGTACTCATGGTAGACAGGCTCAGTAAAACCGGTGGACAGGGGCAGCGGACAAGGGCAGCGGACAAGGGCAGCGGCCAGAATACGGCACTTTAGACTAAGGCACCTTAGAATAAGGCATTGAGACAGCTACCGCAGTTGTTGGCTCTAGGTCGGTTCGACAAGCGCTGCAAACCACCTCCCCGGGTAACGATACATTACGTTGTATGTCTGGCTACGGCACAGCCCCAGTTTTTATACAGATGTCACTGTCGCACGCCAATACCAAAGAAAACCCTAAAGCTTTACCAAATCAAGGGTTGCCCTCCCTAAAGTAGAAGATGGCAACCAAAATTGTCGAGGCTGAGTTTTCTGCTTAGTCTGTAAATATGACCGTGAGTGTTTGCTCTCAATTGGGTTTCTGTCGGCTTCATATCTCGGGCAAACTCCCCGAGCCGCCGCCAGATACTCCCCCCAAACCCACTGCTCAACGCTGGAGATGGCATGGCCGCAAACTTTCCCTCCCTTTTGTCCCAGGCTACGGTGCGTGAGTCGCTGTGGCCCTCCTCAGCCGCATCCCCTACGCCAGTTGATCGCATTCGGCGGTTAATCTGGAAAATTGCCTTGGCCACCCTGGCTTTAATGGCGGTGGGCAGCGCCACGCGAGTGATGAATGCAGGCCTTGCCTGCCCCGACTGGCCACTCTGCTACGGCCAACTGGTGCCCCAGCAGCAAATGAACCTCCAGGTGTTTTTAGAGTGGTTTCACCGGCTCGACGCCGCTGTCATTGGCCTCAGTACCCTGTGGCTGGTGGCGCTCAGCATTTGGTACCGTCGGCAGGTGCCTAGCTGGCTCCCTTGGGCGGCGGTCGGTGCCCTGGCGCTGATCGGTGTGCAGGGCGCACTGGGAGGGCTGACGGTGACTCAGCTGCTGCGCTTTGACATTGTGACCGCCCACCTGGGGACAGCGCTGCTGTTTTTCAGCACCACGCTGGTGATTGCCTGCTGCCTGCTGCCCTACCGCAGCACGGGCACCGTGGGGCGGCTGCCGTGGCTGGGGCTAGTGGCGGTGGCCACGGTCTACGGGCAGTGCCTGCTGGGGGGTCTAGTCGGATCTCGGTGGGCGGCCCACCAGTGTCTGGGACTCAAAGAGCTTTGCCAGGTGATGAACAGCCATCTGTTGGGCATTGTGCCCGCCTCGGTGATGGTGCTGGCCGTAACCTGGACGGTGTGGCGCACCCCCGCACTCACCTATCCCCTGCGCCGGTTGGGCAGTCTGGCCAGTATGCTGCTGGTGTTTCAGCTGGTGATGGGCATTGCCACCCTGCGGCTGCGGCTGCAGGTAGAACCCTTGACTGTCGCCCACCACACCATTGGAGCGGCGCTAGTGGGCACGTTGGTGTGCTTTACGGTTTTGGCCTGGCGCGACGGGCTGGGCCAAAGCACTGGCAACCAACCCATCGGAGCCCAGAGTTTATCGGGTGTTGGCCTTGCTGCCCCCGAGGTTCAGGTGTAGGCCCAACTGGTTTTCTGGGCTAAACCCGGCTATGGTTTGGCTGGTCAATGCTCAAATGTCGGGCGACTTAGCCCGTGGCCGTTGGCGCTGCTCAAGCCCCGTGGTTGCTGCCCTGCCAGTCTTTGACCAAACCCGTTGTGACAGCGGCCAGCAGCTGAGGGTTGAAGGCTCAGGGTGGATGGCCTACGGTCTGCCTTAAACCTGAAAGCGTCAACTCTATGCCCGACTGATTTGTCATATGACTGATTTGTCACATTTAGTCTGGCAGTCTCTTGGTTGGAGCCCCCTTCACACACCCCCTTCACACACCCCCTTCTTCGCAAACCCCCTTCTTCGCAAACCTAGGATTTTTTGCATGAATCAGACCACCACCTGGAATGCCCCCACACGGCACCACGACTCGTTTAAGGCTGTGGTTCAGAGTTATGTGCAGCTGACTAAACCCCGCATTATTCCGCTGCTGCTGATTGAGACGGCGGCGGCGATGTGGGTGGCGAGCCAGGGCCAAGTAGACCCGGTGCTGCTGATGGTGACGCTGCTGAGCGGCACCCTGGCGGCGGCCTCGGCCCAAACCATCAACTGCGTCTACGATCGCGACATTGACTACGACATGGAGCGCACTCGCCACCGCCCGCTGCCCTCAGGGCGCATCCAGGTGCGCGATGCGTTGGTGTTTGCCGGGGTGTTGGCGGCGCTGTCGTTTAGCCTTCAGGCGCTGGTGGCCAATCTGCTCAGCGCCGGGCTATCAATGGTGGGCATTGCCATCTACGTGGGCGTTTATACCTACTGGCTCAAGCGGTCTTCACCGCAGAATATTGTGATTGGCGGCGCGGCGGGGGCGATTCCTCCCCTGGTGGGCTGGGCGGCGGTGACGGGCGATTTGCCCCTGGCGGCCTGGCTGTTCTTTGCGATCGTATTTATCTGGACGCCGCCCCACTTTTGGGGGCTGGCGATGCTGATTCAAGACGACTATGCCAAGGTCAACGTGCCGATGATGCCGGTGGTGGTGGGCGATCAGGCCACGGCTCGGCAGATCTGGTACTACACTCTGGTACTGGTGCCGCTGACGCTGATGATGACCTACCCGCTCAAGGCAACTGGGGTGGTCTATGCGGCGATCGCACTGGTGCTGGGCGGCATGTTTATGCAGCGGGCCTGGGCACTGCTGAAGGAACCCAGCGATCGCAACCTGGCCAAGAGCCTGTTTAAGTTCTCGATTCTCTACATGATGCTGCTGTCGGCGGGCATGGTGGTCGATAGCTGGCCGATAACACGGACGGCGGTGGCCACTGTCTCTGGGCAGCTAGAACCGCTGGTGAGCCTGCTGCCGTTTTAGGGCGTGCCACGGGATGCCCATGGGGTTGAGATCGCCCTGGTGCTGTTCTACCCCCGGTGAATGGAAAGGATGTGCCCCCGGTTGATTAACCAATTGATCAACCGGGGGCGATCGCACCTGCGGCCATCTGCCCTCGCACCATTTTGAGCAACGGTAACAATTCTGACTTGCAACCAGGGCGCGATTGGACTAGATTACTGAGCTATGGCTGTGTGTGTGCAGCTTGTCTTCCCAAAAATTTGGTCAAACGCCACTGGAAGGTGCTACCAACACCAACCAGCGGCTAACCCCGTCGAACAGGTACAGCTGTCTCGGAGGCTAAGGTGATCATACCTGGCCGCCCTGAACTGCACATGTCTAGGGCGGCCAAGTTTTTGGGTTTGTGCGACACGAAGTCGCGTTGATAGCTG
>RECJ01000287.1 GCA_007694115.1 Leptolyngbya sp. DLM2.Bin27
CCTCACCCACCCCACCTTCCACCGCTACCACTCCGAGACCGAGATGCTGCGGTACATCTATCGCCTGCAAAACAAAGATCTCTCCCTGGCGACGGCGATGATTCCCCTGGGGTCTTGCACCATGAAGCTCAACGCCACCGCTGAGATGGTGCCGGTCACCTGGCCTGAGTTTGGCCAGATTCACCCCTTCGCGCCGCCAGAGCAGTGCCGGGGCTACCGCCAGCTGTTTGCCGATCTAGAAGCTTGGCTGTCAGAGATTACTGGTTTCGACGGCGTTTCCCTTCAGCCCAATGCCGGTGCCCAGGGGGAATACACTGGCCTACTGGTGATCCGCGAGTACCACCAGCAGCGGGGGGATACCCACCGCACGGTCTGTCTGATTCCCCAGTCGGCCCACGGCACTAACCCCGCCAGCGCGGTGATGGCGGGCATGAAGGTGGTCGCCGTTGCCTGCGATCACGAAGGCAATATCGATGTGGCGGATCTAGCGGCCAAGGCCGAAAAGCACAGTGAAAACCTGGCGGCGCTGATGGTCACCTACCCCTCCACCCACGGGGTGTTTGAGGCGGGCATTGCCGAGATCTGCGCCATCACCCACCGCCACGGCGGCCAGGTCTACATGGATGGGGCCAACATGAATGCCCAGGTGGGCCTCTGCCGCCCCGCCGACTTTGGGGCCGATGTGTGCCACCTCAACCTGCACAAGACCTTCTGCATTCCCCACGGCGGCGGCGGGCCGGGGGTGGGGCCAATTGGGGTGCAGGGGCACCTGGTGCCCTACCTGCCGGGGCACGGCCTGGTGGCGGGGGTCGGCGGTGCCGAAGGCATTGGCGCGGTGACCTCGGCCCCCTGGGGCAGCGCCAGCATTCTGCCGATCTCCTGGATGTACATCGCCATGATGGGCGGCGCGGGGCTGACGCGGGCCACAGAAGTGGCGATTCTCAACGCCAACTACATGGCCCAGCGGCTGACGGGGCACTACGACATTCTCTACACCGGGCAGAATGGACGGGTGGCCCACGAGTGCATTCTCGACCTGCGGCCCTTTAAGAAAACGGCGGATATCGGCGTAGAAGATGTGGCTAAGCGGCTGATTGACTACGGCTTTCATCCGCCCACCATGTCGTGGCCAGTGGCGGGCACGCTGATGGTCGAGCCCACCGAAAGCGAGGCGCTGGCCGAGCTAGACCGCTTCTGCGACGCCATGATCGCCATCCGCGAAGAAATTCGCGCCATCGAAATCGGCAAGGCCGACCCAGATAACAATTTGCTCAAACATGCGCCCCACACCGCCGCCGATCTGGTGTCTGACTGGGATCGACCCTACAGCCGCGAGCAGGCGGTCTTCCCGACGCCGTTTACCCGCAGCGCCAAATTTTGGCCAGCGGTCAATCGGATCGATCAGGCCTACGGCGATCGTAACTTGGTCTGCTCTTGTATTGGCATGGATGCTTACAGCGAAGCCTAACGGGCAAAATTCTGGCGATCTTGAGCGCACTGCCCCTGGCACAGATTATCCCCAGGGGTGCTGTAAAGGGCAGCTTTGCCTTTAAGCTAAAGCTGTTGAGTTCCTGCGACTGCGCTGCCCATGGCCAACACCACAACCCAGCCCCGGGTAATTTTCCTAGACGCCGTTGGTACCCTGTTTGGGGTGGCGGGCAGCGTCGGCCAAATCTATGCCGACCTGGCCCAGCACCACGGCATTGCCGCCGACCCCGTCGCCCTCAACCAGGCCTTTTTCCGCGCCTTTAGGGCGGCCCCAGAGATGGCCTTTCCCGGCAGCGACCCGGCCCAGGTGCCCGAGCAAGAATATCTCTGGTGGCGGGTGATTGCCCAGCAGACCTTCAGCAGTACCGGGGTGCTCGATCGCTTTGTCGATTTCGACAGCTTTTTTGCCGACCTCTACGCCCACTTTGCCACGGCCCAGCCCTGGGTGCTCTACCCCGATGTGCCCCCGGCCCTAGAGCGCTGGCGACGGCGCGGCATTGCCCTGGGGGTCATTTCCAACTTCGACACGCGGCTCTACGCGGTGCTAGACGAGTTGAAACTGGAGAGCTACTTTAGCTCGATCACCATTTCTTCCGAGGCGGGGGCGGCTAAGCCCGACCCGCTAATCTTTGCCACCGCCCTGCAAAAGCACGGCTGCGAAGCCAGCCAGGCCTGGCACCTGGGCGACAGCAAAACCGACGACCTAGAAGGGGCCAAGGCCGCCGGGCTGCACGGCATTTTGGTCAAGCGGTAGGGCCAGAGAACGCAGGTTTTGGGGGCGTTGCTGAATAGCAGTATAAACCCCCCCTACCGACTCCCCCGAAACGCAAGTTCCGCTGGGCCGGTCATGTAAATGCGGTTGTCGGTGGCTGACCACTCGATGTGCAGGGGGCCACCGGGCAGCTCTACGGTGGCGACGCGATCGCACTTTCCATTCAACACCCCGGCTACCAGTGACGCACAGGCCCCGGTGCCGCAGGCCAGGGTAATGCCCGCGCCCCGCTCCCATACCCGCATTTTGAGGTAGTCGGGCCGCACCACCTGAATAAACTCGGTATTGATCCGCTGGGGAAAGGCCGGGTGATGCTCAAACTGGGGGCCGAGGGCTTCAAGCGGAATGGATGCCACATCTTCGACAAAGGTGATGCAGTGGGGGTTGCCCATGCTCACACAGGTCACCTGCCAGGTCTGATCGGCCACGGTCAGCGGCAGATCCACCACCTTGTCCTCAGCCGTTGCCAGGGTGGTGGGAATCACCTGGGCCATCAAGTAGGGCGGCCCCATGTCCACCGTCACCTGGCCATCGGGTTGTAGGGTGGGGGAAATCGGCCCCGCTAGGGTGTGAATTCGGTAGGTGTGGGGTGCCTGGGGAGCTTTGCCATCTTGGCTTTCTAGGGTTTCTAAAAACTTGGCCAGGCAGCGAATACCGTTGCCGCACATCTCTGGCTCTGAGCCGTCGGAGTTGTAGATCCGCATGGTGTAGTCGGCGGTTCCCTGACCCGGCAGGGCAAAGATCACCCCGTCAGCACCGATGCCAAAATGGCGATCGCACCAGATCACCGCCTGTTCTGGGCTCAGCACCGGCTCTGGCTGGTGGCGGTTGTCCACCAAGATAAAGTCGTTGCCGAGGCCGTGGTACTTGCTAAATTCCATAGTTTGCGATCGTCTACTGAGAGCACTTCATTATTGACCAAATTTACCCAATCAGAATAGTTAGACGGCGGCAACACCTCCCCCGCCCACTCACCCATCTCCCAAACACCCCTCGCCTTTCTGAATAAATCCCCCCGACCTGTGCCTAACCCGGCGGGAAAGGGTACCGTAAGACCAGCATGAGTTCACTGACCTAGCCCCATGTCCCAAGAGTTTGCCACTGGTTTTCCCAGCGTTCGTCAAATTCAAACCCTGATTCGAGATAAAGCCACCGTTGAAGTCAAGCTGATCAGCGGCGATCTACTCTCCGGTCGGGTCGTTTGGCAAGACCCCCAATGCATTTGCCTAGAAACCACAGACCAGATCAAGCACCAAATTTGGAAGCAGGCGATTGGCTTTTTGAAATATTCGTAATTTGTCACTCTTTCCCTAGCAGTCTTCATCATTGTCTCTGTAGCCTGCCCAATTGATCGGGGCACACTAAGCCCAGGTGGATGTCTCTCGGTTGATATTCCAGTCCCCTGATCCCAGCAAAAGTCTTTAATCCACCAGTTGTATGGAGCGTTTGGCCAAATGACTATTGAAAAAATTGTTGAGCAAGCCCTGCAAGACGGCTATCTGACCCCCGCCATGGAAGCCGAGGTCGGCCGTATCTGCGACACCGCTGCGGAGCTTTCGATTGAAGAATACATGGCCCTCGACCGCCTCATGGGTGCCCTGCTCACGGGTGAAGTCGTCGCCGTGCCTCGTAAGCAGTTCATCAACGTGATGGAAGAACTGGTGCTGACCGAGGCCATTTCACGGGTGGCTGAGATCGAGTCGAACTCCGACAAAACCCTAGATCTGGGCGACATTGCCGCCTACGCCCTCAATCGGCTACCGCCCCTCTACGCCACCACTGAAGAGGGGGCCAACTTTCAGCGCGAATCGGTTCGCGGTGAGCTGTCTGATCTGATTGCTAGCCAGGTGCAGCAGGCCATCGCCCGCAACGTTGACCAACCCGATTTCTACCCCGAGCGCCAGATCATTCAAAAGAAAACGGGCGACAACGTGCTCAGCCAGGTGAGCTCGCTGCTGCAAGACCACGCCCATAAGTTTGAGCCCGCTGCCAAGGCTTAGAGCTTGTCTGATTTCATTGCCGCTGAGCCAGGGCTGCGATCGCAGCCCTGGCTAGTTTTTGAGGATCTTGAGAATACCAAATCCTGCCTGGGTATCCCCGATTCCGGCGGGCGCACGCCATGCGCCCCTACGGGTTGGTCGGTTGGGAAGCGGGGGTATGGAATTCGGATTTGGTATTCGAGCCGCCTTAAGCCGCCGTGTCATTGGCAAAATCAGGGCGCTGATGGCTCCAGGGGTTGGCCTGCTCTAGCTGAGCCGCCAGGGCCAAGATTGTGGCTTCGGCGGCGGGGCGGCCCACCAACTGCACCCCAACGGGTACGCCGTTGGGGTCAAACCCGGTGGGAATAGCCAGGGCGGGCTGGCCGCTGGCATTAAAGGGCGGGCAGGGGGCCACCCAGCCAATCACATTTTCAAGGATTTTAGGCGATCGCAGCCCCTTCCAGGCGCCGACTTTGATCGCCGGGTGCATGTACACCGGCATGATCAGCACATCGTAGGGCTGGCAAAACTGTACAATCTGGCGGGCCACCCGCTGGAGCTGGGCCACGGCCCGTAGGTAAGCACCGCTGTTGATCCGCCAGGCCCGCCAGTAGAGCCAGCGATTCATTTTTTCAAGCGCGATCCACGGCACCCCCACCTCAGCGATGACGCACTCCCAAACGACGGTGAAGGGCTCGATCAGCTCGGCCAGGTCAGGGAAGGTAACTGCTTCGGCGGTGTGCCCTAGATCTTCGACCTGCTGCACCGTCTCATAGATAGCCTGCCGACAGACCGGGTCGACGTCGCCTAGGGGGGCAAGGTGAGTGACATAGCCAATGCGCAGGGGGGCGGGGGGAGTCTTGATCCCGTCGAGAAACGATGGCTCTGGGTCAGGTAGCCAGTAGGGGTCACCCAGTTCGTAGCCGCTAAGGGCGTCTAGTAGGGCCGCCGTATCGGCTACGGTGCGGCCTAGGGGGCCGTTGATGGCCAGCCCATTGAGCCGCTCTCCCACCGGAGAAAAGCTAATTCGCCCCCGCGCTGCCTTCATGCCCACCAGCCCGCAGCAAAAAGCTGGCCCCCGCAGCGACCCGCCCCCGTCAGACCCTTGGGAAATGGCGCACAGCCCAGCGGCCAGGGCCGCTGCACCGCCGCCGCTGGAGCCCCCCGGCGTGTAGTCTAAATTCCACGGGTTGCGGGTCGGGGGAAAGCCCGGTGGCTCGGTGTAGGGCAGCGATCCCAGCTGGGAGGTGGCGGTTTTGCCCAAAATTATCAGGCCCGCCCGGCGCAGCTGGCCAACGATGTAGTCGTCTTGCTCGGCAATGCGATCGCAGGCCGCCTTAATGCCGTAGGCACAGGCCACTCCCTCCACTGCGTTGAGGTCTTTCACCGACACCGTCACCCCAAACAGGGGCGGCAGATCATCGGGGTTGCTGGCCAGGTGCTCGGTCTTAGCCCTGGCGTCGGCCAGCGCCTGCTCCGCCATCACGGCCACGTAGGCCCCGAGCGCCGGATTGAGCCGCTCAATCCGTTCTAGATAGATGGTGACTAGCTCTAGGGGCGAGATGTCTTGGTTGCGAATCAGCCGAGCCTGGTCGAGGGCAGGCAAAAAGGCAAGATCGACTGAGTTCATACTCGTTTACGGCTCTCGTTACGACTAAAGAGTCAGAGACTGGGGATTGTCTTCGATCACGTTGGCCAGATCTTTTAAGAAGGCGGCGGCATCGGCTCCGTAGATAATGCGGTGGTCGCAGGTGATGTTGACCTGCATCTGCCGCTTTACGCCCATGAGGCCGTCGGCGGTGGCAACCACCGTTGGCCGAGACGCACCAATGGCCAAGATCGACCCCTGCCCCGGCGGCAAAATCGCGTCAAAGCGATCGACTCCAAACATGCCCAGGTTCGACAGGGTAAAGGTGCCCGAGTTGTACTCATCGGGCTGGAGCTGCTTTGAGCGCGATCGCTCCACCAAATCGCGCCAGGTGCGAGAGAGGGAGTAAATGTCGTACTGGTCGGCATTTTTGAGCACGGGGGTGATCAGGCCACCCCCCTCCATGGCCACCGCCACAGCAATATTGATGCCGGAGCGGTACTGAATGCCCTGGTCGGTATAGCCCGCATTGACCAGGGGGTGCTTTTGTAGGGTGACGGCCACCGCCTTAGCCAGCAGCCCGGTCATGGTCACCCCCTTAGACTTGATCTGCTTGTAGAGCGCATCGAGGTTGTCGGTGGTAATGGTATAGCCCACGTGGAAGATGGGAACAGCCAGACTGGCCGCCATATTGCGAACGACGGCCTGCTGGAGCGTGTTGAAGGGCACCAGCTGGCCGAGGGGGGCGGCGCTGGGGGCCGGAGCGGCGGCCGGAGCGGCGACCGGAGTGGCGCTGGGGGCGCTGGGAGCCATCGCTGGAGCAGCCACGACGGCGGCTGGGGCTGCCGCTGGAGTCGTGACTGGGCCAGTTGGGGTAGGGGTCTTGCCTGCGGCGAGTTCAACGTCTTGGGCCACAATTCGACCGTGGGGGCCGCTGCCTTCTAGGGTGGTTAGGTCAACTTTAAGCTCTTTGGCTAGCTTACGGGCGCGGGGTGAGATCACCACCCGTCCGCTACGGCCACCAGACGCAGCCCCGTTTTGGGCGGCGGCGGGGACTTCAGCCACCGAAATCGCGGCAGCGGCGGGCTCTGGTGTCGCTTCACCTCCTGCGGCCACTCCTGTGGCACCACCAGCTTTGGCAGCGGCCTGCTGTTTGGCCGCTTCGACTTCGGCTTCGGTCTCAGCTAGCAGGGCGATTGCCTCCCCCACTGGGGCTGTGCCGCCCGCTTCTACCACAATGGCGGCCAAGATACCCTCGTGGAACGATTCCACATCCATATCGGCCTTATCTGACTCAACGATCACAACCGTTTCGCCCTTCTCAACTTTGTCACCAGGGGCTTTTACCCAAGACACAATCTTGCCTTCGGTCATAGTTGAGCTGAGGGCGGGCATGAAGACTTCGCGAATCATAGAGGTGGCTTCCGAAACAGGTCTAGAACAACAAGGCAGCAACGATGCCCAGGGTTCATTTTATCCCTAAGGCTGGAACCTTTCTGGCTTCAATAGCCAACAATATTGACATCCTCCCCGACCTAAAGGCACGGGGATTCCCAGTCTGCCCGCACTAGGCGGACTCCTGCTGAGTAGACAGACAAGCAACCGCCCCGGAACGGGGTCTGACATTGCTTAGCGCCTGCCCATTCGGGACGGCTTGACCTGCCGCCAAAATGTTCACACCGGCATTTTCGTCTCTATCGTGCTCAGCCCCGCAACCGAGGCAGAGGATAGACCGGATAGAGAGATCGACCTGGCCCCAGCGGTAGCCGCAATCAGAACACTCTCGCTCTATACTCCAGATACTACGCCTTTTGGGAATGCCTTTTGGGAATGCCTTTTGGGAATAGGGGGCTATTTCTGCCTGCAACGGACTAGCCTGGGGGTTTAATCGGGCCGCTGGCATCAGGATGTTAGCCAGACCCTATGGCCCGCCCTTTATGACCCGCCCTTTATGACCCGCCCTTGACGACACGCCCTATAGCTCGCCGCGAATCTCTTGGATGACGCCGTCTTTGATCAAGATTTCGACTTGGAGCTTGCTGACTAGATTGTCGCCCACCGTCACGTTGAAGAAGCTCTCGACTTTACCCTGATCGACCTCGGCATCAACCGCCAGAGTTTGCACCTCTTGCAGCTGTTGCAGACTCTGATTCTTTTGCTGGAGCAGCTTACTTTTATCTTGGTTGAGCTGGTTTTGAATATTGCCCATCTGCTGCTGAATCGCAGTCGCGCTGCCGGGCTGGGTTTCAGCCTGCTTTTGCAGCTCGGAAACCATGCGCTGGCCCTGCATTTCGAGCTGTTGTAGACGACCGTCTACCTGGTTGATTTGGGATTGCAGTTGTTTCTGGGCCTCTTCTTTCCAGAGGGGGGTGACGATCGCCTTGATGTTAACCACTCGTTTGAGCAGCAACGCTTGATTTTCATCCATAATCTTCGACTTTAGTAAAGAAATCACCAATATTGACTACGGCCATTGAGGCCTGTAGCCGGACTGTTTTACCGAGCACAGCCGCAGGTTAGTGAAGTCTTTACACCACCTGCAGCTATACAAACATCGCGTCAATCATATCGCGATACCGAGACGCCACTACCGGACGGCGCACTTTTAAGGTTTGGGTGAGCAGGCCGTTTTCAATGGAGTAGGGCTCGACTACCAGGCGGAAGGGGCCGATGCGATCGTCGGCTCGGTAGCCGGGGCGATCTTTGACTTCGCGGGCTAGCTCGCCCCGAAACAACTTTTGCACCCGCTCGTCGTCGAGGGTGATGGCGGTGCAGTCGGCGGGGGCGGGGGTGTCATCGCCGGGTATGGCGATAAACAGCGACTGAGCCGCTGCCCAGCTCTGCAGCGCGTCGAGGTTGGGGACAACCAGCGCCCCGAGCGATCGCTGATCTTGACCCACTACCATGATCTGATCGATGTATTTGCTGCGAATGCAGGCGTCTTCGATCGGCTGCGGCTCAATATTCTCGCCGTTGGTGAGCACAATGGTGTCTTTGGCCCGCCCGGTCAGTACCACGTTGCCGTCGCGGCTGATCCAGCCCAGGTCGCCAGTGTCAAACCAACCCTCGGGGTCGATGGCTTTTTGAGTGGCTTCGGGGTTGCGGTAGTAGCCCTCCATCACCTGGGGGCCTCGGGCGAGCACTAGCCCCTGGCCGCCCTGGGGCAGTTCCTGGCGAGTCTCAGGGTCGACAATTTTAATTTCGGTAAAGGGGATGGGCTGTCCGGCTGCCCCCCGCAGGTTGTGCCAGGGGCGGCGGGCCGAGAGCACTGGGGCGGTCTCGGTCAGGCCATAGCCCACCACCAGCTGCACACCGATGATCTCAAAGAAAATATCGATATGTCGGGCCAGGGAGCCGCCGCCGCTGATCAGCTGCTTGACCTGGCCGCCGGTGGCCTGGCTGACTTTGCCGTAGACCAGCTTTTTGCCCAGCTGGTGCAGGGGCCACAGGGCCAGGGCCGCCAGCCCTGACCCCAGCCGCTGCATAGAAGAAATCTCGGGCTCGTCGATTTTCATATCTTGCCAGCGCCAGAGGTTTTCGACGTAGCGCTGGCTGAGGTCAAAGCAGGTGAAAATCAGCTTTTGCTTGCCGGGGCTTTGCTCACGAAACTGCTTTTGTGCCCCTTCGTAGATCGATTCCCACAGCCGGGGTACCCCCACCATGTACTGAGGCTTGGTGGCCTTGAGGTCGGCCTTGAGGTGGCGAATGCTGCTGTAGGTCTGGGTACAGCCCCGCGACAGTAAAAAGTATTCGGCGGTGCGCTCAAAGCTGTGCCAGGAGGGCAAAATGCTCACTGCGCGATCGCCCGGTTTAGGCTGCACCACCGATTCGAGGGTGTTGATCTGGTGCATCAGATTGCGGTGGCTGAGCATCACCCCCTTGGGCTGGCCGGTGGTGCCAGAGGTATAGATTAGCGTAGCAATGTCTTCGGGACGGACGCTTACGGGGGTGTAAAGGCGTTGGGCACCGAGGGTCATCAGCTGGCTAAAGTTAAGAATTTTGAGCCGATCGTCGGCAGGGGGGTCTTCGTCTGACAGCAGAATCACCAGGGGGATGGGGAGGCTGTCGATGCGATCGCGCAGCTTGTGCAGCAGTGCCAGGGTCTCTACCACCAGCACCGTACTCTCGCTGTGCTCGGCAATGTAGATCAGTTCGTCTTTGTCGGCGGTGGCGCTGCGCACGGCATTCATGCCCCCGGCGGTCATGATGCCCTGGTCGGCGATCAGCCAACGATGGCTGTTGTCGGCAAACAGAGCGACATGGGCGCGGTTCTCGACCCCGAGCGACTGCAAGCCCTGGGCAAAGGTGCGAATGGCCTCGGCCATCTGGCGGTAGGTGAGGGTGGCGGCGGGCTGCCCGTGGGGGTCGTGGAGGGCCACGGTGTCGCCGTATTTCTCAGCCACAATCGGCCAAATTTCGTGGAGCGCCTGAAGCTGTTGGTAGGGGTTGTGGGCTTCTAGGCAGGCGCGATCGCGCTGACGCACCTCTTGCAACGCAGTTGTAGATACAGTCATAGCGGCCACCAAAATAACTTAAGAAGGGCTTGCGAACATCGTACCGCAGCCTAGCTTTAGGCTAGCCCTAAAGCATACGGGCTTTAACATTCACCGTTCCAGAAATGCAATTGGCTCAGTGGAACCGTTGCGGCGGCGACCGGTTTCCCTGAGCTCGTACAGAAGGCAGAAGTATGAAGGCAGAAGGCAGAAAGGGGCTTCTCTATAACTCCAAGTACTATGCCTTTCGGGCTTAGGGGGGCTATTTCTACCTTTTTACTACGCAGCTGATTGAGCTGGCCAGGGAAGATCGCTGCCACTGTAGACCTATAAATCTTGCTTAAACACAAAAACCCAGCTTCGCAAAGAAGCCGGGTTTTGATTGCGTTTGCTCCAGGCTACGACATGGCCTGGATAATGTAGTCGAAGTAGGGTCGGGCTTCAGCTGCATCTTCATCAGACAACAGGTTTAAAGAGGCCTCCTTGAGGCAGCGGATAGCTTCGGCCATACCGGGAACCGGTACATCGAGAGCGTTGTACATTTCGCGAACGCCCACAATACCAATGGCCTCAATCGGGGACTGGTCACCGGCTAGCACGCCATAGGTGACTAGGCGCAGGTACCAGCCGTAGTCTCGGATGCAGAGGGCACGCTGCTTTTGGCCGTAGGCGTTGCCGCCGGGGGCAATGAAGTCGGGCCGCCGCCGCCACAGGTCTTTGCTGGCCTGGTCGACAATCTTTTTCTCATTTTCAGACAGGGTGGCGGCGATGCGGGTGCGCTGCTCGCCGGTGCTCAAAAATTCTTCAATGGCCTTGAGCTCGCCGGTGGTTGGGTAGCGCAACTCGTCGTCGGCATTCAAAATAACTTGGCTAACAACAGACATAGTTAAAAATGACGGGGATGACCTATTTCATTGCTAGTTTAACGACTTGGGGGGCGCTAGGGAAAGTTAAATTCTCATTTAGTTATCGGTAAATACTGGTGAGTGAAGGAACTACTAACCGTCAGGATGACCCAGAAAGATTCGATTTTCCTGGGTTTCAAGACTCTATCATGGCCAATTAAAGGCCTGAGAGACGATCAGGGATTTGTAACGTTTTCGCAATAGTTTGGTTACTTTAGCAGGTCTGCTCGGGGGCGGAAGCGTTCGGTTTGGCGGAGTTCTTCGTAGAGGGCTTTTTCGCGATCGCTCAACCCCAGCGGCACCACGACCTCTAGCTCGACAATCTGATCGCCCCGCCGCTCTTTGCCGATGGGGTAGCCTCGCCCCGTCAGCTGAATGATTTGCCCGGTCTGGGCTCCCTGGGGCAGGGTGGTGCGCACGGGGCCATCTAGCGTGGGGATGTCGATGGTGCTGCCTAGGGCCGCTTCGCTGGGGGTGATGGGCACCTGGCAGTACAGGTCGTTGCCCCGGAGAATGTAGAAGGGATGGGGATCGACTTGAATCCGCAGGTACAGGTTACCGCCGCCCACGCCCTGGCCCCGCAGGCGAATGCGCTGGCCAGTCACCATGCCAGCGGGCATGTTGACTTCGAGCGATCGCCCGTCTTCGAGGCGAATGCGCTCGCGCCCGCCGCGAAAGGCTTTTTCGAGGGGAATGGTGAGGTCGGCTTCGGCGTCGCGGGTCTTGGTTGAGTCGTAGACAGGGCCAGCGACATAGCCATCGTTGGCCGGGGTTTCGCTGGCCCCCCGGCGGTTGTGGGGGCGGCGGTTGAGGAGTTGATCGACGAAGACATTGAAGTCGGGGAATTCGCCAAAGCCAAAGTCTTCGAGGGAAATGCGGCCGCTGAAGATTTCCCCGACGCCAGACTTTTTATCTGCCTTAAAGCCTTCCTGCTGCCAGTACTCGCTGAACTTCTCGTACTGGGTGCGCTTCTCGTCGTCCGACAGCACGGTGTAGGCTTCGCTGACCAGTTTGAACTGGTCTTCGGCGGCCTGGTCACCGGGGTTGAGGTCGGGATGGTATTGCCGAGCGAGCTTGCGGTAAGCCTGCTTGATGTCGCTGACGGTGGCTGTTCTAGAGATGCCCAAAATATCGTAGTAGTTCCGAAAGTTCTCCATCGAGGGGTGGGTGAGTAGGTGAGGTGGGTAAGAGGGGATGGCCTTTTGGCTGGGGGCCAGGGTGCGGTGAGCTAAGTCACCTAGAGCCATTCGTCGCGATCGCTCCAGTTGTCGTCATAGCGAGGCGCTGGCCGTGCCTCTGGCCGTGTCTCTGGCCGTGCCTCTGGCCGTGTCTCTGGCCGTGCCTCTGGCCGTGTCTCTGGGCGCGACTCTGGGCGCGACTCTGGGCGCGACTCTGGGCGGGTTCGGGGCCGACTGTCGGGGGCTTGGCTCTCGGCGGGGCGGCTGGCTGACTGCTGGCCCCAGGGGTCATCATCCCAGCTGGTTGAGGGGGGCACGGCGGCGCTAGGGCGACTTCCCTGGGGAGGCTGGTCATAGCCCTGGCTGCCAGGGTCGCGATTGGCAGGGCGATCGGGAGTTGGCTGGGGGCGAGCATCTGGCCGAGGGTCGCGATAGGCGGCACTGCCGTTGGCGCTGCCGTAGCGCTGATCGTCGTAGCCCGGCTGGCTGTAGCCAGCGCCTCGATCAGGGCTTTGCGGCTGGCCGTAGTCTTGCCCGTAGTCTTGGCCATAACCTGATTGGCCATAGTCTTGGCCATAGCCTGACTGGCCATAGTCTTGGCCATAGTCTTGGCCATAGCCTGACTGGCCATAGTCTGAGGCGGGCGGCTGAGCACGACTGGGCTCTGGGGAGCGATCGTAGCCCTGGCTGTAGCTGCGATTATCGCCATAGCTGCCGTAGTCAGTACCCCCGCTGGGTCGGTTCCCCGCCGGTGGCCCCCCGCGACTGCCTGGGGAGGCGTCGCTACCGCCATAGGGGTCGCTATAGCCCTGGCCGGCATAACCCTGGCCACCGTAGCTCTGGTTGCCGTAGCTCTGGTTGCCATAGCCGGGGTCGCTGTAGCCCTGGCCGCTATACCCCGTTGTGCCGTAGGCCCGATTGTCGTAGGCGGGGGTGCCATAGGGAGCAGGGGTGCCGTAGGGCTGCTGCCCGCCGCCACGACCGCGATTGTCGTAGTCCCAGTCATCATCCCAGTTGCCCCAGGAGGATGACCCCTGGTAGCCGTAGTTGGGCCGGGCGTCGAGGTCGTCGTCGAAGGTAAAGGTTTTCTTGAGGGTGCTGCCGATCTGGCCGAGAATGCCGCCTTCGGGGGCATCGTCGGCTTCATACAGATAGGCTTCGCGGTTGAGGTCGTAGAGTTCGTCTTGCAGCTCGGCCTGGGCGATGTCGATGCCGCGCTCGTCGCTCTGCTCTAGGTAGTCGCGCAGCTCTTGCACCAGCCCCTCAATCCGGCGGCGGCGATCGCGGGCAAACTGCATGCCAAAGTCGAGGGCCACCTCCCGCAGCAGCC
>RECJ01000318.1 GCA_007694115.1 Leptolyngbya sp. DLM2.Bin27
ACTTCGTGTCGCACAAACCCAAAAATTTAGCCGCCCCAGACATGTGCAGTTCAGGGCGGCCAGGTATGATCACCTTAGCCTCCGAGACAGCTCACTCTGTCGACGGGGTTAGCCGCTGGTTGGTGCTGGTAACACCTTCCAGTGGCGTTTGGCCAAATTTTTGGGGCATTCAGACTGCACGCACACAGCCTTAGTTCAGCAATTTAGTTCAATCGCGCATCGGGCGCAAGTGAGCCTTGTTACCGTTGCTCAAAACCTGGGGTTTAGGAATGACATCTTTTGGCGTAGTTTGGCGTAGTATATTACTATATCGTTAAGTAATAGAACGAGGATTCTCCATGCCCACAGAATGGTTCTATGGCCTGTTTGGCGGCATTTTGATTGGCCTCAGCGCTACCCTACTGCTGGCCCTCAACGGTCGCATTGCAGGCATCAGCGGCATGGTCAATGGGGCCATCACCTTTGCCGCTGCCGAGGCCTGGCGCTGGCTGTTTTTAGGCGGCTTAGTCGGCGGCGGCTTGATCTACGAATATGCCCTGGCCCCTCAGCCCACCCCCACCTACGATTTTGCGCCCCTGACCATGATCGTCGCCGGGCTGCTGGTGGGCTTTGGCACCCGCATGGGCAACGGCTGCACCAGCGGTCACGGGGTCTGCGGGCTGGGGCGGCTGTCGGTGCGATCGCTCGTCGCCGTCCTCACCTTCATGGCCACCGGCATTGCCACTGTATTTATTGCCCGGCACCTGCTGGGCTGGGTTTAACCAACGTGAGAAAATCAACCATGACCACCCAAAGCGCATCGACGCCCCATGCCCTGGCCCAAAACCTGATTGCCCTCACCGCCGGACTGCTGTTTGGCCTGGGCCTGAGTTTTTCGCAAATGATCGACCCCCAGCGGGTAATTGGCTTTTTAGACTTTTTTGGCACCTGGGACCCAACTCTAACCTTTGTTTTGGGCGGAGCGGTGCTGGTGACGTTAATCAGCTTTCGGCTAATTTTGCGGCGGCCAACCCCGCTGCTGAGCCGCAAATTCTTTTTGCCTACCCGCAACGATATCGATCGCCCGCTGGTGTTGGGGGCGGCGCTGTTTGGCATCGGCTGGGGGCTGGGTGGGTATTGCCCGGGGCCTGCGATCGCAGCCCTCGGCCTCGGCTCAGCCAACCCGCTGCTATTTATAGCGGCCATGGTGGTCGGGTCGCTCGCCCACAAAGCCTTCACCCGCCGGTCACAAACCTAGGGCCAGATTGGTGCCGCATCGGGCAAAAAATTCGCTACCCTAAACAGTCGTATACTGCGGGGCAGCAAACGAAATGGCGGCGATCAGACATGTCGGCAACATTGGGATCGTCCTACTGCTGGGGATAGCCCTAACTGGCTCGATGGGCTTAGACCACACCCAGGCCAAGGGGCTAGGCAGCATCTCAACAGATAGCGTTGGCGAAATTGGGCTTAAACAAAACCGAGCCCAAACCTACCGCAACGCGATGCTGGCGGGTTACTCTGCCACCGAGCGCAGAGACTACCACACCGCCCTGATCAACTTTCGTCGCGCCCTGGCGGCTCGACCGGGCGATCGCTACGCCACCGCCGCCATTCGCAATATGGAAACCTACATTGCCCGAGCGCGGGCCGAGGCCGCCAAACAGGCCGAAATCATTCAGCGCCAAGAAACCCTGGCCGCCGCTGTGGCCGCCAGCGACTGGGCCTGTGCCGCCGCCTCGGTCGATCGCCTGGTGGTGTTGATTCCCCCCGACTCCGCCGACCGCTCTCGCCTAATTGCCTACCGGGGCGAGCTGACCGGCTTTATTCAGGCCAGAACTAACTTAGAACAGTGGTCTACGATATGCCCCGGTGGCCAAGTTTAAACAAGTTTGGCCGATGGGCGGGTAAGACTAAAACGACCAAAGACCCGTTTCAGGGATGCACATTGGCGCGGCATAATAAATATGGGCTAACGCCTGATCCATCTGCTCTATCGCCCTCTATATGAATTATCTGGTTGCCGTTTTAGACAATCGCATCAAAGCCGAAGAAGCCTACACCGCCCTCGAAGCGGCCAGCCTGCCCAAGGACGACATCGACATCCTGGGCAAAGGCTTCAAAACCGCCGATGAGTATGGCCTGATCGACCCCGCCGACCAAGCCTGGAAACAAATTCGTCTGATGATGGTGTGGCTGGTGCCCTTTGGCTTTATTGCCGGATTTAGCTTCAACCTGATCACCGGGCTAGACACCTTTACCTTTACAGGGCGGCTGGGCAACCAGATTATTGGCGGGCTGTTAGGCACCTTTGGTGGGGCCATGGGAGCCTACTTTATCGGTGGCGGCATGGGCATTCTCGGCAGCGGCGATGCCCTCTCCTACCGCAACCGGCTCAGCGCTGGCAAATTTTTAGTGGTGGTGCGCGGCTCCGAAGCGATCGTTCGCCAGGCCACACCCATTCTGCGTAAGTTTCGCCCCGAAAATATTCAGGGCTATTCGGCCCGCTAGGGTGATCTAGCGCTCACAACATCTCTCCTCGGTGGGCTGCTCTACCGTAGGGGCCAACGCTGTTGACCCAATCGCGCTCATCCTAGATCTCTTGGCTCTCATCTAAAGGGCAAGGGCTAGTCTTCTGAGGCAGACATAGCCTCCCCATGCCCCCAAAACCTAGCCCTCGAAATACCAAGAATTCCCTTTCTGCCTTCTGCCTTCTGCCTTCTGCCTTCATCCTTCTGCCTTCTGCCTTCTGCCTTCTGCCTTATGCCTTCTGCCTTCTGCCTTTTACCAAAAGTCACCG
>RECJ01000234.1 GCA_007694115.1 Leptolyngbya sp. DLM2.Bin27
ACCCGAAGAGCTACCCTTGAAACCCTTACTCTTTCATCAACCCCTGAACAATTACTGATTATCACTACCTAGGTCTGCGAGGTTAGCCACAATTCTATTGATTCTATTGGTCGAGATCGTAGCTAGTCAAGCTGGCCATCATTTGTTTATCTAGACTCAGGATTAATCATGAATTTTCAGGATTTACTCCACTGGATCTATGTAATCGGCATGATTATAGGTGCCACTTATTTCTGGATGTTGAGCCGTGATCCCCAGGGGGTGCCGCGCTACGAGTATGGCATCGCGGTTTTTATCCCAATTTGGTCAGGTCTGGCCTACATGGCGATGGCAGTTGGCCAGGGCAAATTAACCATCGCTGGGCAGTTAGCCCACTACGCTCGCTATCTCGACTGGGTTGTCACCACCCCCCTACTGCTGCTAGCCCTGGGGCTGACTGCCATGCACCGCACGACCAAAGACTGGATGATGATTGCCTCGCTGATGGCGATTCAGGTGGTGGTCGTAGTCACTGGGTTAGTCGCTGATATTTCTACGGTGCCAGAGATTCGCTACCTGTGGTATTTGTGCGGTGTTGGCGCTTTCTTAATCGTGATGTGGGGCATCTGGGGGCCAATGCGCGCTAAAACCCGCACCCAGGGAGCCGATCTATCGAGTTTTTATGACAACCTTTTGATCTACTTCACGGTGCTGTGGATCGGCTACCCCATTGTTTGGATTATTGGCCCCTCAGGGTTTGGGTTGATTAATCAAGATATTGATACGCTGCTGTTTTGTGTGCTGCCGTTTTTCTCTAAGGTGGGCTTTAGCTTTCTCGATCTCCACGGGTTGCGCAGTCTGAGGGATGACGCTTCTACCTATCGTCAAACCGGCGGTGATCGTGTGGTGGGCGATATGTTTGAACGGCTGGGCCGCAGCAAACGGTTTAGAAAATACCGCCATCTGCCCGTGGGCCAGCGCCACTCTTCGCCCTAATAGGCCGAAACCCTTGTATGACATGGAGTTCCCGTTCTGCCTTCTGCCTTCTTACTTCTGCCTTAATGGCCTAGGGTTTGCCCTAGCGGCCCCGGTACAGCGCACCAGAGATTCTCCCTAGGGTAACGGGGAACACATAATCTCTGGGGGGAAAACTTATTATGACAAGTTGAAGGGCAACTGTAGATTCGGTTGTCCTAGGGGTTGCCAGGCTTCTCTGGGAGCCTGAACTGTGTCAGCTTCAGCTCGCCCTTATATTTCCTCACGCGCAAACATGTCCACTAAAACCTGGAACGGTCTCCCATTTACCGGCCTCACCGAAGACTTTGACCCCCAGTGGCTGCTGACGCCCGATCAGCAGTCGCTTCAAGCCAAGCTGATCGATCTGTGTGCAGCGGTGCTCAGGCCCAATGCGATCGCATCAGACCGCAACTTGATCTATCCCCGCAAAAACTTCGAGGCCCTGGCATCCCTAGGATTGCTGGGCCTGTTTGTGCCCAAAGAGTGGGGCGGCCTGGGCGAAAACCATACCTGTGCCGCCATGGTGGTCGAAACCATCGCCCGCTACGGCTGCCCCAGCACGGCGATGTGCTACACCATGCACCTGGGGGCGGTGGCGGCAGCGCTGTTTCGCGCCCACGAAAGTCTTGAATTGCAAAGCCTGCTGAAGCGGCTCGACCGCGAAGTGCTGATCGGCACGCTGTCTTACTCTGACCCCGAGACCGGGTCGCACTTCTGGTATCCGGTCTCGTCTAAGGCAACGGCCACCCCCGACGGCTGGCAAGTAAACAAAAAAGCCTCGTGGACCACCTCGGCGGGGTTTGCCGACTGGTACATTGTGCAGACCACCAGCCCCCACTTCGACGGCGACTTTTCTGACCTATCGTGCTTTTTGATCTATGCCGACGAGGTGCAGGCCGAGCCCCACCAGTGGGATGCCCTGGGCCTGCGCGGCAACCAGTCGGGTTCCCTGCTGGTGGATGGGGTGACGGTACCGCGCGATCGCATGGTTGGCCCCGAGGGTGACGGCACCGCCTCCAATGATGAAATCGTAGACCCGTTCTTTTTGCTCTGCTCGTCGGCCTGCTGGAACGGGATAGCGCTGGGGGCGATCGACATTGCCAAGGCCCACGTCACCCGCAAAAAGCATGTGGATGTGGGTATGCGGGTGGCCGACTACCCGACCATTCAGGACTACTTCGGCGAGGCGATCATGGACACCAGCGCCTGCCGCATGTTCACCTTTTCTATGGGCCAACTGATGGATCAGATCACCAACGGCTGCGACTGGGCCATCCATGCCGACACCAGCGCCTTGCCCCGGGCCGCCCACCTGCACTGGTACTGGCAGATCAAGTTTGAAGCGGCTAAGAATGTCGCCCATGTGTGCGACAAAATGCTCCACGCCTGCGGCGGCTCGGGCTTTAAGAAAGACATGGAAATCGAGCGCTACCTACGCGACGGCAAAGCGGGCTGGGTGATGGGGCCAACCAACGAGGTGCTGCGCCAGTTCGTCGGCAAGTCGGCTCTACTGGGCTTTGATGCGCTCGACTACTGGAACCAGTCTGTCAACGAGCGGGTGCTGCACAACGAGCTGAAAAAGCTCGACCCCGCCGCCAAGCGCCAGCTCGCCGAGTCGCTGCTGGCGGATCTGGAGGATGCCGAAACACCTGTCACCCCCATCCCCATCGCCGCCGCGTAGGGTGGGCAATGCCCACCACTGATCGTTTGTCGATAAACGATCAGTCCCAACATCCCCTCTTGGGAGGGGCGGGTTGGTCAACCAGACCCCGCGACCCACCCCGCCCTTCGGGCACCCCTCCAAGGGGGGGACGGCTTTTTCGTTAGTTTTTTCTGCTGCCAACTACCCCACAGGAGCGTATCCCATGACCATTGCCCAAGAACGTCCCACCGCGATCGCTGTCGCCCACCCCCTAGAACCCCTGACTCCCGAAGAAATCGCCGCCGCCGTCGCCATTCTGCGCGACGAGAAATCTCTCGGGGCGACGACCCGCTTTGCCACCGTCACCCTCAACGAGCCTGTTAAGGAGACCGTCATGGGTTTTAGGCCGGGGGATGCGATCGCCCGCGAAGCCTTCGCCATCATTCTCGACAACGCCACCGCCCAGACCTACGAAGCCGTAGTTTCCCTCACCGAGGGCGCGGTGATCTCGTGGCAGCATATCCCCGCCGTGCAGCCGCCGATCATGCTCGACGAGTTTATCGAGTGCGAGAATGCCGTCAAAGCCTGCCCAGAGTTTCAGGCTGCGATCGCCAAACGCGGCATCACCGATACCAGCCTGGTCATGGTTGACCCCTGGTCGGCGGGCAACTACGGCCTAGAAGACGAAGACGGCGTCCGCCTCTCCCGTGCCCTCTGCTGGGTGCGGGCCAACCCCACCGACAACGGCTACGCCCGCCCGATCGAAGGCGTCATTCCCGTGGTCGATCTCAACAAAATGGAGGTAGTGCGGGTCGAAGACCACGGCGTGGTGCCCCTGCCGCCCCAGTCGGCCAACTACTCCCAAGAATATATCCAGAATTTTCGCCAGGATCTAAAGCCCCTCGAAATCATCCAGCCCGAAGGCCCCAGCTTCACCGTTGAGGGCCACGAGATCCGCTGGCAAAAATGGAAAATGCGCATCGGCTTCACCCCCCGCGAGGGCCTGGTGCTCTACACCGTCAGCTACACCGACGACGGCGAAGAGCGGCCCATTCTCTACCGCGCCTCTTTGGCCGAGATGACCGTGCCCTACGGTGACCCCCAGCCCCACCACTACCGCAAAAACGCCTTCGACGTGGGCGAGTACGGTGTCGGCACCCTGGCCAACTCCCTCAAACTGGGCTGCGACTGCCTGGGCGAAATCCACTACTTCGATGCCTTTATGACCAACTCGCGGGGCGAGGTGGCCCAGATCGAGCACGCCGTCTGCCTCCACGAAGAAGACTTTGGCATTCTCTGGAAGCATGTGGACTGGCGCACAGAGGAGACCGAAGTGAGGCGATCGCGCCGCCTGGTGGTCTCCTTCATCGCCACCGTGGGCAACTACGAGTACGGCTTCTTCTGGTACTTCTACCAAGACGGCACCATTCAGTACGAGATCAAACTCACCGGTATGCTCAGCACGGCAGCATTCCCCCCCGGCGAAGTGCCCAAGTACGGCACCCTAATTGCTCCCCAACTCTACGCCCCCGCCCACCAGCACATCTTCAATGTGCGCATGGATATGTGCATTGACGGCCTGCAAAACTCCGTCTACGAGGTAGATGTCGAACCCGAAGCAGACGAGACCCTGAACCCCTACGGCAACGCCTTTTACGCCAAGTCGACCCTGCTGGCCACCGAACTAGAGGCCCAGCGCCTGATCGATCCGATCAAGGCCCGCTATTGGAAGATCGTCAACCCCAACGAAACCAACGCCATGGGCTATCCCACCGCCTACAAGCTGATGCCCGGCGAGAATACCCTACCGATGGCTCGTCCCCACGCCAGCGTGACCAAGCGCGCCACCTACATGACCAAGCACCTGTGGGTGACTCCCTACGCCCCCGATGAAAAATTCCCGGCGGGCGACTACCCCAACCAGCACCCCGGCGGCGAAGGGTTGCCGAAGTGGACCGAGGCCAACCGCCCCGTAGATAACACCGACCTGGTGGTGTGGTACACCTTTGCCCACACCCACATTCCCCGCGCCGAAGATTGGCCAGTAATGCCCACGGCCTACGTCGGCTTTATGCTCAAGCCGCTCAATTTCTTCAACGAAAACCCCGCCAACGACGTGCCCCCCGCCGCTAGCAAACACAGCTGCTGCAACTAATACCAGAGCCGTGCCTCCAGTCTCCACAACGGGTTGTGGGCAGACTGGAGGCACTGGTATATCTAACTGATATCTAAAGGTGGTTGGGGTGCCCTAGACCTTCCCCCACAGGCCTCCCTTCATTGGAGGGTTAAGCGCTTGGCCATTCATCCTGGGCTTCGTCTTTAGAATTGGTGTTGCGATTGGGGGTGCGCCGTTCAAAGGTCATATGAATATTGCGGCTCTGCTCGCCGTCCGCCGCCACCGCCATGATCGGGTAATCAACGGTGCCATCCTGGAACGAGGTTTGGAACCGGAAGGTGCCGTCTTCAGAGAGTTCGATGGGAACGCCTGCCACAGTAACCGAGGCATCGGGTTCGGTGGCACCGTAGACAATTAATTCGGCATCGGCCACCAGCCAAAACTTGCGCGGCCGAATTGGTGGCATTGAAGCCCCCAGGCCAACCCCCGACAGGGTCAACCCTGAGAAGCCCGACATCGTGAGCCCAGAAACCCCGAACCCAGAAACCCCGAACCCAGAAACCCCGAACCCAGATATCCCAGACATCGTCAGCCCAGGGAACTCTGCCCCTGGGCCAGGGAAGCCGGACTGGGTAAAGCCCGAGACCCCAGACATGGTCAGGCCCGGCACCATGGCCGCTGCCCCCAGCCCAGCCCCTGAGCCATAGACAAAGGAACTAACCGGCGGTGCCATTGACCCGGCCAGGTGCTGCATTGAGCCAAACAGAGAGCCATCGACCCGCAGCGCTTCGCCGCCCTGGGCCAGGGCGTAGAGCTGTTCATGGAGCCCAGCACCGGTGCCTAGAGCGCTTGGGTCTACCAGGGTCACGATGGTCTGGCCACGCAGGTCTTCTTGCCAGGCGACGGTGAGAAAATGCTCTTCTGTCCAGTCGGAGGGGTAGACGGGGGGAATACGAAGGGTGTTGGAGCGGGCCAGTACCAGCCAGCGGCCATCGTTAGTGAGGTAGCCGATCTCGACCTGGTAGTCGCGATCGCTCACCGGAATCTGCATGTACCACTCGCGGGCGATTTCGTCGCAGGCCACCTGTTGCAGGCTGTGGGGAGCCTGACTGTCGAGATTAATGCCGGTGACATCGTACAGGCGCAGGGCGAGATGTTCGCCCCCCTGGCGGCGCAGTTCTTCTTTGTGGGTGTGGGGCGTATCCCAGTAGGCGTAGGCCCACTGGGGGTCGCGAGCCATCAGCACGATGCGGCTGTCGCCGTAGCCATCGGGCAACGGCGGCAGGCCGTCGTCAATGGTCGACAGATCAAAATCACCTTCGGCAGGGCGACCGACCACATTAAACTTGCTGGCTTCCACCGCCGACTGATCTTCAGTACTTGCCAGGGAAGCGGCTGCGCCTGCGGCCAGCCCTGCCAAGCCCATGGCCACAGGAACCACCGGCGGCACCGCTGGCTGAGGCGGCGGCGGTTCTACCGCAGGTGCGGCAGGTGGTGGCACCTCTGCTGCGGCAATAATCTCGGGCTCGGGAATAATCTCAGGCTCAGGAATAATCTCGGGCTCAGGAATAATCTCGGGCTCGGGGGTAACCACAACTGGTTCCGGCGCTGATACCTCGGCCAAGATTGGTTCGGGCGCTGCCCCCTCGGGCACCTCTGGCTCGATCACAACTGATTCGAACACCTCTGGCTCTGGCGCAGGCGGCGTGGGCGCGGGCGGCTCCAGTTCAGCTGCTCCTAGAGACTCATCAGCCAGCGGCGGCGGCGCTGCCGGGGTTGGTGCCACAGGCGGCTCTACCACGGGGGGAAGCGGATGTTCAGCAGTGGGAGGGGGCACCGGGGGCGCATCGGTGGCAGGAGCCACAACGGCAGTATCGGGATTGGGAGACATGCCCCCTCTACTACGACCTAGCAACCAGGCCAAACCACCGAGGGCCGCGAGGGGCAACAGCAGCCACCACCAGGTAACGCCACCCCTATTGTCTTCGGCTGCCGGAGCTGGAGCCGTGGGGGCTTGAGCCACCCACTCTTGGATGGCGGTTTCCCCGGCGGCAACCTGAGCTACGCTCAGGGCAGCGGCCCCCTCAGGGGCGGTGACGCTCAACAGAGCCGTTCCTAAAGGGCTGACGTCTCCCCGGACGACTCCCCGCTCGACAAAGTGGCGAGGCTGAGAGGAGGAGTCGCGAAGGGCGTCCGGCAGAGAAAACGTCGGGGACTGGGCCACCTGAGCCAGGGGGAAATCCCTCTGGGCAGGGTGAGCCGCCGGGCTCAGGGCAAACAGTACGGCAACAAGAAGCTTGGCTGAATACTGCATCGTTTGACGGGGGTGGCAAAGAACTAAGAGCCAGGTAATAGACCAAATCCCTAGGTAGAGCAGGCAGGTGCGATCGCACAAATCCCGTTGATTGCCCTAGATTTGGTGCGTATCCAAGAATTACGCTCAACTATTGCAGCATTCGCCAGGGGAGTCAATGGTAAAACCCCAGGGGAAAGCCCGGAGCTAATACTGACGTCAAACCGGATAATTTCGCCGATAACTGGCTGTTTTGCCGGACTTGCCCCCGCCCTAAATAGCCCCCTTTTCCCGCCGCTGGCTGCGAGCATTGGCGTTTCACCCCCATAACCAGCCCTTAGACATAGTTAAAAATCAGCCCAGTAACCCAGTCGGTTACCCCAGCCCCATCGGGCATAACGAAGGTCGTAACCACTGGCGGCCATCAACGGCCTGGGCCTGCCGCCACCAGCCCTGGCTTGCCACCCTTGCCGGGCCAGTCTGTTGTCAAACCATCGCCCCCAATCAGACCACCCAGTACGGTCACCGCCCTACCCACCCCCGCCGAGCGGGTTATTATGGAAAAGCCATTGACATTTCTTAACAAATTCTAGAACGCTTGCCACGCAAGCCCGATCTAGTCACCCCGCCGGAGCAACCAACCGAATTCATGACGGCTACCCCCACCACGTTTAGCGGCCTTAAGGGTTTTGTGGAGAAGCGACTGCTCCTCGGCCAACCCCTGACCTCAGAGCTGGCAGCGATTTTGCTCGTGTACTTTGTACAGGGCATTTTGGGGCTGGCTCGGCTGGCGGTGAGCTTCTTTTTAAAGGATGATCTGGGTCTGTCCCCAGCCGAGGTGGCTGCCCTCAGCGGGATCGCCACCCTGCCCTGGACCATCAAGCCGGTGTTTGGCCTGCTGTCAGACGGGCTACCGATCTTGGGCTATCGGCGGCGGCCCTACCTGATACTCTCTGGGCTGCTGGGGGCGGGGGCCTGGCTGGCGCTGGCGACGGTGGTGCAGACGGGCTGGGCTGCGATCGCAGCCATTACCCTCAGCTCCCTCTCCGTCGCCGTCAGCGACGTGATTGTCGATTCGCTGGTGGTTGAGCGCGCCCGGGGCGAATCCCTCGGCAACGCCGGCACCCTGCAATCGCTGGCCTGGGGCACCTCGGCGGTGGGGGGCATTCTCACCGCCTACCTGGGCGGGGCACTGCTTCAGCACATCAGCACCCGGGCGGTGTTTGGCATCACCGCCACCTTTCCGCTGATTGTCTCCCTAGTAGCCATCCTGATTACAGAAGAGGCGGTCGATGCGCCCAGCTGGGCGGTGGTGAATCACCAGGTCAAGCAGCTCTGGCAGGCTGTCCGCCAGCGCGCCATTTGGATGCCCGCCCTGTTTCTCTTTCTCTGGCAGGCCACCCCCACCGCCGATGCCGCCTTCTTTTTCTTTACCACCAACGACCTGGGCTTTCAGCCCGAGTTTTTGGGCCGGGTGCGGCTGGTCACCAGCCTGGCGGCGCTGCTGGGCATCTGGGTATTTCAGCGGTTTTTGCGCACGGTGCCCTTTCGCACCATCTTTGCCTGGTCAACGGTGCTCTCTAGCGGGCTGGGCATGACCATGCTGCTGCTGGTTACCCACGCCAACCGCAGCCTGGGCATTGGCGACGAGTGGTTTAGCCTAGGCGACAGCCTGGTGCTGACCGTCATGGGCGAGATCGCCTTTATGCCGGTGCTGGTGTTGTCGGCCCGGCTTTGCCCCCCCGGCGTTGAGGCCACCCTGTTTGCCCTACTGATGTCGGTGGTCAACCTGGCCGGGCTGGTCTCCCACGAGCTGGGGGCGGTGCTGACCCACTGGCTCGGCGTCACTGAGACCAACTTTGACCACCTGTGGCAGCTGGTGCTGATCACCAATCTCACCACGTTGCTGCCTTTACCCCTGCTGTTCTTGCTGCCCAATTCCTCGTCCCAGGGCGTGGGCGACAGCGACAGGGGTCATGGTGACGGGTTGCCCCCCGCCGATCAACCCCTGGTGGCCACCAGTCTATTTGCCTCCCCGGCGACAGAGCATCCGGTGACCGTGGGCGACTCCGGGCCGGAACGCTTTGCGAAACGCGATTGATTGCCCACCCATGGTGCATCGCTGCGCGGCTGCCCTACTCTTCCTCACCTCCACCCCTCATTCACCCATCCACTCACCCACTACCCCACCATGACCGCTACCCAACCCCGGCCCGCCGCCACACCCCAGTCCTACTCCATTGAAGACTGGGCCAGCGGCTTTCGCTCCCAGCCCGACGAGCACAGCTACTGGATCACCGACATGGAGGGCAGTCTGCCCCCCGATCTAGAGGGCACCCTGTTTCGCAACGGCCCTGGCCTGCTCGATATCTACGGCCACTCGGTCAAGCACCCCTTCGACGGCGACGGCATGATCAGCAGCGTCGCCATCCAGAACGGGCGGGCCTACTTTCGCAACCGCTTTGTGCGCACGGCGGGCTATGTGGCCGAGCAGCAGGCCAAAAAGCTGCTGTTTCGCGGCGTGTTTGGCACCCAAAAGCCCGGCGGCCCCTTGGCCAACGCCTTTGACCTCAAGCTAAAGAATATTGCCAACACCCATATCATCTACTGGGCCGACCAACTGCTGGCCCTGTGGGAAGCGGCAGAACCCCACCGCCTAGACCCAGATACCCTAGAGACCCTGGGGCTCGACTATTTAAATGGGCTGATTAGCCCCGGCGGCTCCTTCACCGCCCATCCCAAAATTGATCCGGGCCACCACGGCGACCAACGGCTGGTGGGCTTCTCGGTTAAAACCGGGCTGTCGAGCACCATCAATCTCTACGAACTCGACGCTGCGGGTAATGCCATCAGCCAGCACAGCCACACCATTCCTGGCTTTGCCTTCATCCACGACTTTGCCCTGACGCCCAACTACGCTATTTTCTTTCAAAACCCGGTGAGCTTTGGGCCGCTGCCCTTCTTGCTGGGTCTTAAGGGCGCGGCAGAATGCATTAGCTACAACCCCAAGCAGCCCACCAAACTGCTGATCATGCCCCGCAATGGCGACCCCATGCAGGTGATTGAGACTGACCCCTGCTTTGTGTTCCACCACGCCAATGCCTTTGAGCAAGCGGGCCAGCTTGTGATCGACTCTGTTTGTTACGACAAATTTCCTTCCCTAGAGGGCACGAGCGACTTCCGCGAAGTCGATTTTGACCAAGTGCCTGCCGGGCAGCTGTGGCGCTTTAGCGTCGATCTGGCCGCTGGCAGCACTGAGGTGAGCAAACTGCTCACCCGCTGTGTGGAGTTCCCCACCCTGCACCCCGACGCGGTGGGGCGACCCTACCGACATCTATATATAGGTACGGCCCACGCCGCCGAGGGCAATGCCCCCCTGCAAGCCCTGATCAAGCTCGACACCCACACGGGTGAGACCCAGCTGTGGAGCGCGGCCCCCCGTGGGTTCATGGGCGAGCCGCTGTTTGTGCCCCGGCCCCAGGGCCAGGGCGAAGACGATGGCTGGGTGCTGGTGCTGATGTATAACGCCGAGCGGCGCTGCTCTGACCTGGTAGTTTTAGACGGCAGAGATATTACCGCTGGCCCTGTGGCCCGGCTGAAGCTGCCCCACCATGTGCCCTACGGTCTGCACGGCAGCTTTGTGCCCCGCTACTTTGGCCCCCAGCCAGAAACCCCCTAGACACCCTAGGTCTCTACCCTGCGAGTGACCCGGGGCTACTCCGCAGGGGGATGAGATTAACGACCTAGTCCGAGAGGATGGGAATGATCTCTTCTTGGCTGGTCTTCCCATGGCTCTCTCTGGACATCCCGTTTCGTTTTGGATTGACTCTACGCTGCCCTCTAGCTACCCAGCGCTGAGTCAAGATGTCTCGGTGGATGTGGCTGTGGTGGGGGCCGGCTTGGCTGGGGTAGTGACCGCTAAGCTGCTCAAGCAGGCGGGCAAAACCGTGGCGCTGATCGAGGCCGATCGCATCGGCACAGGCACCTCTGGACACACCACCGCCAAGGTGTCTGCTCTGCACCAGCTGATCTACGCCGATCTAATCGATCAGCATGGCCCAGAAAAAGCCTGCCTCTACGGGGAGTCAAACCAGGCTGCGATCGCACGCCTCGCCGATCTAATCGCCGCTGACAACATCGACTGCGACTTTGAGCATAAGCCCAACTACACCTTTGCCACCGATAACGACGGCCTCGACCAGGTCAAAGCCGAAGTTGAAGCGGCCCAACGCATCGGGCTACCGGCCACTTTTGTCGGCAGCTTAGATTTACCCTTCGCCATCAAAGGGGCCATTGAGCTGCCCGACCAGGCCCAGTTTCACCCCCGCAAATTTATGCTGGCGATCGCAGCCACCCTGCCCGGCGATGGCAGCCATATCTTTGAGCAAACTCGGGTCAAAACTGTCGAAGATGAAGGCCCCTGCCGCGTCATCACCCAAAATGGCCCCACCGTCACCGCCCAGGACGTGGTGATCACCACCAACCTGCCCATTCTCGACATTGGGCTGTACTTCGCCAAAACCTACCCCCAGCGGTCTTACCTGGTGGGAGGCCACATTGACCCCAACCGGGCACCCCAGGGCATGTATATCGGCGTTGGCCAGGGCTATCGATCGCTGCGCACCACCCCCACCGATGACGGCGGCACGCTGCTGATCGTCGGCGGCGAGGGCCACAAAGTAGGCCAAGACGACGCTACCGACGAGCGCTACCAGCGGCTAGAAGACTACCTGCGCAGCCAGTTTGGGGTAGAGCCTGAGTACCGCTGGTCAGGCCAAGATCTAAAATCCTTTGACCAGCTGCCCTACATCGGTCAGCTGACTCCGGCCCATCAGCACACCTTCGTCGCCACCGGCTTTAGCCTCTGGGGCATGGCCAAGTCGGTGGTTTCAGCCATGGTGCTGTCAGACCGCATTACAGGCGTTGAAAACCCCTGGGCTGAGCTGTACGAAGCCACTCGCCCGACGCCCTTTGTCACCACTACCTCGATTCAAAAAAATCTGGAGGTGGGGGCTCACTGGGTGGGCGATCGCTTCAAGGGGCTGTTTGACTCCACCGACAGCGTTGCCCCAGGGGAAGGCAAACTCGTCACCCACAAGGGCGGTAAAGTCGCCGCCTACCGCGACGAGCACAATCAACTCCACACCGTTTCTGCCGTCTGCCCCCACCTGGGCTGCATCGTCGCCTGGAACCAGGCCGAAACCAGCTGGGACTGCCCCTGCCACGGCTCCCGCTTTAGCACTGAGGGCAAAATTCTCCACGGCCCTGCGGTGAAACCTTTAGAGCAAAAAGTATGTGATTAATCAGGCCCGTGGGACAATAGCGACGTCTTTTAGCCTAGCTTTCCCATGAGTGGCGACACGATATTTGGCAAAATCATCCGCAAAGAGATCCCGGCTAACATCGTCTACGAAGACGATCTCTGCCTGGCCTTTACCGACGTTGACCCCAAAGCCCCAACCCACATTCTGGTCATTCCCAAAAAACCAATCCCCAAACTGGCCGATGCAGCCCCCGAAGACAAAGAACTGCTGGGGCATCTATTGCTGACGGTTAAGGCCGTAGCCGATCAGGTAGGTTTAACCGAAAACGGCTATCGAGTGGTGATCAATACCGGCAGTGACGGCGGGCAAACCGTTTTCCATCTGCACCTGCATCTGTTGGGTGGCCGTGGCCTAGGGTGGCCGCCGGGCTAAATTTACTTTTGTACAGCGAAATAAACTTTCTTTTCTGGTGTTTTTTTGTAGAAAAGAGAAATTCTACACTGCATATGGATGAGTAAACTCCGTCTTATTTACTCATGCATCATCTATTTTTTCGTTGTTATTCATTGGCACTCTTACTATGACTACTTCTCTTCGCGCCCGCGACAATGCGGGAGCTTGGGAGCGGTTTTGTCAGTGGATCACCAGTACCGAAAACCGCCTGTATGTGGGCTGGTTTGGCGTTTTGATGATCCCCACCCTGCTGACCGCAACCATTTGCTTTGTGATCGCCTTTATCGCCGCCCCTGCGGTCGATATCGACGGCATTCGTGAGCCCGTGGCTGGCTCTTTGATGTACGGCAACAACATCATCTCTGGTGCGGTGGTGCCCTCGTCTAACGCCATCGGCCTGCACTTCTACCCGATCTGGGAAGCCGCATCCCTCGATGAGTGGCTGTACAACGGTGGCCCCTACCAGCTGATCATTTTCCACTTTCTGATTGGCGTATTTTGCTACATGGGTCGGCAGTGGGAACTGAGCTACCGCCTGGGCATGCGCCCCTGGATCTGTGTGGCCTACAGCGCGCCAGTGTCTGCAGCGACGGCTGTGTTCTTGATCTACCCCCTGGGTCAAGGCTCCTTCTCTGACGGCATGCCCCTGGGCATCTCGGGCACCTTCAACTTCATGCTGGTGTTCCAGGCTGAGCACAACATTCTGATGCACCCCTTCCACATGCTCGGTGTGGCCGGTGTGTTCGGTGGTTCTTTGTTCTCCGCCATGCACGGTTCACTGGTGACCTCGTCTCTGGTGCGTGAGACCACCGAGACCGAGTCTCAGAACTACGGCTACAAGTTTGGCCAAGAAGAAGAGACCTACAACATCGTTG
>RECJ01000038.1 GCA_007694115.1 Leptolyngbya sp. DLM2.Bin27
CAGGGGGCAGAAGGCAGAAGGCAGAAGGCAGGGGGCAGAAGGCAGGGGGCAGAAGGCAGAAGGGGAATCCTTGGTATGCCAGGGGCTAGGCCGTTTGGTTATAGGGAGGTTGATTCTGCCTCAGAGGACTAGGCCAGCGATCGCAGCAGCGTCTGAATCTTGCGTCGCTGCTGCGAGGCGAGGGCGGTGGGAAAAGTTAGCTCTAGCACAATTCGCGACTGGGCATCGGGGCGGTTGCCCAGCTCCAGGGCTTGGTCAACCTGGGCCACTAGGCTCTGGGCCTTAGGCAGCGCCTGCCCCGCCGGAAACAGCAGCCCTACGGTGGGAAAGGCCTCTAGCAGGGTCGCACGGTCCAGCTCGGTCACATTGTGCACCTCTAGGCGCAGGTCGCGGCTGCCGATTTCGACCACGCGGGCCTGGTAGCTATTGCTGTGCCAGCCATCCCAGGCCAGCTCGACTGGGGCCTGCACCTGTTTGCGCATTTTTTGGCCAGTGGCCGGTTGCAGATCGGTAAACACTCGCCAGAGGGTAGTGGCAATAAACTGGAGCGATCGCAGCGGTTTATCCACCTGGGTGCGGTTTTGGGAATACCACTCTTTGACGTCAGAAAACAGCACTAGAGTGAGATCGTCGGCCTGGCTGGGGCTGAGGTTGACAAAATCAATCGCTAGCTGGGTTTCTAGGCGGCTGGTGGCCGTCGCTCGCACAATGCGGCCTTCGAGCAGCGCTCGCCCGTCGTAGTCGCCCACCAGCTCAACCCGTACCTGGTCGGCTACATTGGGCCACTCGTCAAGCACAATTTGAGCGCCGCTGTCGCTCACGTCCACGGTTTTGCCCGTCCAGCTTTGTCCGTTGCTGTGGATAATGGCCGTCAGCTGCCGGGGCAAGCGGTGGGAGCGGCGCATCTGGGGTTGCTCAAGGGCCACCAGGCAGGCGGCCAGCACCAGCACCAGGTTAAACCCACACCACAGGGCATTGATCATCACCGCCTGGCTGTCTTCGGGGCTGATTAGGAGCCAAAAGGGCACCGCCACCAGCGAAGCCGCCGTCAGCACACCCAAAATCAGCAGATAGCGCACGCTGGTGGCGTCAAAGGTGCGCTGGTTGACCACTAGGCCCTTGGCGGTGACGTTAAAACTGCCCAGCTTGGGGTTGACCAGCGCCAGCAGGGTGACAATGCCCGCCTGAAACGACATGGCAAATTCATAGATCTCGTTCCAAAACGAGAACCGCACCCGCTTGTAGGGAATGTGGTTGGTCTGCATCGACAGCACAATGTGGGGCAGCGCGTAGAACAGCGTCTCAATGCCCAGCCCCTTTACCGAGTTGATGCTAAACAGCAAAAATAAGGTTGGTGCCAGGGCATACATCAGTCGCGGAAAGCCATAGAAAAAGTGCGACGTAGCGCTGAAGTAGCACACTCGCTGGGCCAGCGTCAGCTTTAGGCGACGGTTAAATAGGGGGTTCTCAAGCCGCAAAATTTGGGCCATGCCCCGCGCCCAGCGCACCTGCTGCCCCACATAGGCCGAAAATTTTTCGGGAGCCAGCCCCGCCACCATGATCTTGTCGTAGTAGATGGTGCGGTAGCCCAGGGAATGCAGCCGCAGCGCCGTGTGGCAGTCTTCGGTGACGGTTTCAGTGGCAATGCCCCCGACTTCCAGCAGGTGACCGCGTCTCACCACCGCCGCTGAGCCGCAGAAAAATGCGGCATTCCAGGCATCGTTGCCCTTTTGTAGCACTTTGTAAAACAGCTCGTTGCCCACGGGCACCTGGCCCTGGGTCATCAGATTGCGCTCAAAGGGGTCGGGGTTGTAGAACCAGTGGGGGGTCTGCACCAGCGACACCAGGGGGTCGAGAAAGAAGCCCACGGTCGCCTGCAAAAAGCCCCGCACCGGGATGTGGTCGCAGTCGAGAATCAGCACCAGGTCGCCGGTGGTGCGCTGGAGGGCCGTGTTGATGTTGCCCGCCTTGGCGTGGTCGTTGTTGTCGCGGACGAGCAGCTGCCCACCTAGCTCGTCGCAGACTGCCTGCAGCTCGGCCCGGCGCTCGGGATATTTGCGGCCATCGTCGAGCACGTAGACCTGCTTTTTTCCGGGGGGATAGTCAATCGCTACCGCCGCCACCAGGGTTTTGCGTACGATGTCTACATCTTCGTTGTAGGTGGGAATATACACATCCACCGTGGGCCACTGCTCTTCGGGGATGGGGGTGAGATCTACGGCGGTGCGATCGCGCAGCCGCAGCGTCTGAAAGTACGACAAAAACAGCGTTCCCAGGGCGTAGATTTCGGCCCCGTAGAGCAGCAGCGAAAAAAAGCCGTCCAGCGGGCTGTCAAAGTTGAGGGTGTAGCGGGTGCGGTAGTTGAGGTAGCGCAGGGTGGTCAGGCTGCTGAGGGTAATCATCAGCAGATGCAGGCGCTCGCGATCGCTGTTGCTGGTGGCATGTTTATCTTCCAGCCTCAGAATGCTGTAGCTCAGCGCAATCAGTAGCACCGCCACAATGCTCTGTTCCCAGATTGCTGGGCGGGCCACGAGCAGCGGTCGAGTCATCAATCCCAGGCAGCCTAACAGCACCAGCATCTGCCACCGATTGAGATGGCGGGTCAGGGCGTAGGCCCGATCGGGCAGCGTCTGCGTCAGCCAGTGGTACAGGGGCGGAGTTGGCGGAGAGTGGAGCATGGGCGGTAGGGGGGTAGGCGAGTAGATGAGCAGATGGGTAGATGGGTCGGGGGTGTCGGGTGTCGGGTGTTGGGTGTCGGG
>RECJ01000086.1 GCA_007694115.1 Leptolyngbya sp. DLM2.Bin27
CGGGTTGCAGCACCCGCCGCTTTTGGTGGCGCTTTTTGAACCAGGGGTCGGGGAACTGAATGGAGACCTGTTGGAGAGGATTTTGGTCGCCCCAGCTGGCTAGAAGGGCAGGCAGAGAGATGTTGACGTTACAGTACATAAAATGCAGGTTGCTCAACCCCGCCTCTTGCTGTCGCCGTTGGGCCGACTCAACGACGGGGCGGCGAATTTCGAGACCCAAAAAATTCCACTCGGGGGCAAGCTGGGCCATGTGCAGCAAAAACACGCCCTTACCGCAGCCAATGTCGATGTGCAGAGGCCGCTGGGGGTTGTCAAAGACTTCGCTCCAGTGGGGAACATCAACGGGAGCCTGGTATTTTCCGCTCAGGGGATTGACGTGCTGACGCACCCGAACAACTGCCACAGCCTTGACCTCAATAAACCACGGCCTTCTATCATGCCATTTGAGGTGTCAGGTTTAAGGGGTGGGGGGTGGGGTATATGGGTTACGGTTTCGCCTCACACCTGACGCCCAAAACCCAATTTCTTCACCGAATTGGTCGAGGAACGGCTAGGCTGGTAGGAGAATTCACATATCTATACGTCTAAGTTCATGGGACAGCGTTTTCGCTTCGCTATTGTCAGCGACCCTCACATTGCTCAGCCCGAGACTATTTACAATGGCCCCCATCGCTTCCATCTAGTAGAAGTTAGCATTCCGGGCATTGAGCAGATTTTTGACCATTTAGAAACCCTCGATCTCGACTTTTTGCTGCTGCCCGGCGACCTCACCCAGCACGGTGAATGGGTCAACCACCAGTGGTTGATTGAGCGGTTGGCCAAGCTGCCGTTTCCGGCCTACGTGGTGCCTGGCAACCATGACGTGATTGCCAGGGACGCCAGCGATCGCACCATTGGCCTGCAAGACTTTCCTCGGCTGTACCAAAACTTTGGCTACAGCGACGGCAAAACCCTGCACTACCAGCGTGAAATCCTCCCTGGGGTGCGGCTGGTGGCGCTCAACTCCAACGCCTTTGAGCCATCGGGCCAGCAGATCGGCGTGGGCTACGTAGATCAGGCGCAGCTCGACTGGCTGGAGACAACGCTGGCAGCGCACCCCAACGATTTGATCCTCGTTATGCTGCACCACAACGTGCTAGAACACTTGCCGGGGCAGTCAAACAGCCCCCTGGGCCAGCGCTACATGGTGAAAAACGCAGCGGATATCATTCAGCGGCTGGAGGTGGCGGGGGTGCGGCTGATGTTTACCGGCCACCTGCATGTGCAGGATGTGGCCCGGCGGGGTGATCTGTGTGAGGTGCTGACCGGATCGCTGGTCAGCTACCCCCACCCCTACCGAATTGTGGAAATCGAGCATGGCGATGGCGGCCTGTGTATGGAGGTGCGATCGCGCCGCCTCACCGCCGTCCATCCCTGGGATGACTTGCAGACCATGTCGCACCAGTGGATGTGCGATCGCGCCGAGGGGTTTATGACTAAGTTTCTGGTTAGCCCGCCGATTGGGCTGGCCCAGGCGGAGGCAGAGGCAATTGCCCCCAGCCTCAAAACCTTTTGGGCCAGCATCGCGGCGGGCGACACCCAGATCGACTTTTCTCATCTGCCGCCCGAGGTGCAAACCCGGCTGGCCCACTTTAATTCGGTGGATAGTGACGGGCAGCCCCAGGCGATCGACAACACCGCTACGTTGGTTTGGCCGGCTAAATAGCGGCTCCCCAGGTTCTTCAAGCACCCAGGGGGCTTGATACCAGATCCGAGTTCCCTACCCCCGATTGGCAATCGGGGTTATGCAATACTGACCTCCCAAGGGCTAGGCGCTGAAGTATTTGGCTGCCGGGTGGTAGGCCACGATCGCAGTGGTCGACTGCTCGGGGTACAGCTGATCGCTCTCGTCAATGGTCATGCCGATGCGATCGCTCCCCAGCAGATCCAGCTGCACCGGCTGATCGGCCATATTCGGGCAGGCCGGGTAGCCAAAGCTGTAGCGCGACCCCTGGTAGCGCTGTTGCAGCACCTCCCGCAGGGTGGCAGGCTCCAGATCTCCATAGCCCAGGTCTTGACGAATGCGGGTGTGACACCACTCCGCCAGCGCCTCCGCCGTCTGCACCGACAGGCCGTAGTAGTAGAGGTAGTCGGTGTATTGGTCAGCCTGAAACAGCTTTTGGGCAAATTCTGTGGCGATTTCGCCCACCGTCACCGCCTGCATGGGGAACACGTCAAACTCCCCCGGTTTTGCCAGATCCTTGGGCAAGAAGAAGTCAGCAATGCACAGCCGCCGCAGGGATTTTTGCCGGGGGAAGGTGAAGGTAGCGATGGGGTCTGGGTGGTGGGGTGAATCTGGCTCACTATCTCGCCATCTCGCCATCTCACCATCCATCACAGATGGATCATAAATGTGCAGACTATTTCCGTCAGCCAGGCAGGGAAAGTAGCCGTAGACCAGCTGCGGATGCAGCAGATTTTCTGCCAAGATCCGTTGCTTCCAATGATCGAGAATCGGATGCACGGTCTCTTTGAGAAACGCATCGTACGCTTCGCGGGATTGCTCCTGGGGTTTGCGAAACTGCCACTGACCCACAAACAGCGCCTGGAGGTCCAAATAGCCAAACACCTCCTCCAGGGAAATATCCGCCGGGGTCAGCACCCGAGTGCCCCAGAAGGGTGGGGTGGGGCGGGCGATCGCCGGGTCAACGGCATCAGAGCGGATAGTGTCGGGGGGAGCTGGGGGGATGGGGAGCTGGGGGGATGGGGGGTCG
>RECJ01000269.1 GCA_007694115.1 Leptolyngbya sp. DLM2.Bin27
TGAGCAAAAACACGAGAATGCCCATGGTGATGGCGATCGCGGTGATGATCCGCACAATTCGCGCCACCTGAATTTCGAGGGTGCTGGGCTCTCGTTTGACCACGGCGGTGAGGTGGGCCACCTGGCCAAATTCGGTCTGGGCTCCGGTGGCGTAGACCACGGCCACCGCCCGACCCGCCGCCACGGTGCCCCCCGCTAGCACCAGGTTGGCAATTTCGGCTGGGTTAACCGCCTCTTGCAACGGTTGCTCACCAGAGCGGGGCAGGGGTTTGCCCGCTCGCATGGCCACCGCCTGCCGCAGCCGCACGGGGTGAGCATTGCGGGCCACGGGCAGTGATTCGCCAGTGAGTACCGAGACATCGGCAGAAAAGTTTTCCGCCGATACGAGGCGGGCATCGGCAGAAATACGATCGCCCTCCTCCAGCTCGATCACGTCGCCCCGCACCAGCTCCCGCGCTGGCATCTGTTGGAGGGTGCGATCGCGGTAGACCTTGACCTGCATAGGCAGCACCTGCTTCAGTGCCGCCAGTGCCCGCTCAGCCTGAAACTCTTGCCAAAAGCTAAAAATGGCGTTGATTAAAATCACTGCCCAGACGGCCCAGCCTAGGGCCGGGGTGCGGGCCACAAAGGCCAAGCTGCCCGCCACCCATAACAGCAGCGCCATGAAGTGGGTGAGCTGATCGGTAAACTTCAGCCACAGGGGTCGGTGGGGGGGAGTGGGCAGCTCATTGGCCCCAAATTGTGCTAGGCGCTGGGCCGCATCCCGGCTAGAGAGGCCCTGGGGCATAGTGGCCAGCGATTCATAGACTGCCTCAACGGGTAACGTCCAAACTGGCTGGTGCAGCGATGCCATAGTCTCTATACCTTTTCCCTAGGGGAATGTTGAGTTGATGGACATGGCCTGCATAGTGATCTCCTAAATAGTCTGGTGAGTAAGGTTGAATTGGCTATCGGTCTAGATCGATTCATCCAGCACTATTGGCCGTCATCTGGCTGACAATCTTTTGCACAATTTGCACTCCAGTTATGGCCTGCCAGCCAAACAGCCCCAGCACCACCAAGTTCAACGAAACGTGGACGCTGCGAACCCAAGTGTGCTTTTGCATAAAGGGCACCAGCGCCGCCGAGGTGGCAACCAACCCGACTATCCCCAACCCGGCAAACAGGTGGGGGCCAATCACAATCTTGCCGCTGTTGATATAGGTCACGGTGATGCCACCGATCGCCCCCATCACGATCAGCGCCAAAAATATAGAGCCAATTTGATGATGCCGAATCGCGAATCGACCCTTGATCAGCTCTTTTTTAGGCTCACCCTCTGCCAGTCTTGTCCGCCGCACCTGCACTCCCAGGTATAGGGTGTAGATCGCCAAGGCCAGCAAAATCCACATGGTAACGGGGTGAAAAAAGCTGAGATAGGGTTTAAGTGCCGCTAGACGTTCTAAAGTCATAATGATTCCAAAATTGTTGTCATGTATCTTTTTAATCTGTCACTGCATGGCGAATAGTTGTACAGCGATTATTTTTGATCCGTGAGCGATCGCCATTCTTCAACCACAGTAGGAGCAACATTTAGGATGATCTCCGCTTGGTCGAGGGTTGACAGAATGAGCTGTAACGGAATCGCCGTTTCTAACTGCATCAAGATTGGCTGCAAGTCATATTGTCCGACATCGGATTTTATTTGGGTTTTATCTGTAAACATCTCCTGGGAGATATCTGCGGCAGTTAATGTTTTACCCATTGAGTCGGTGAGTATTAATGGCTGCGAATGATCAATGTCTGCGGTACCTGGAAACCCAACTAGCCGCAAGTAGATCACGGCTGTATCGTCGGGACGAATACGCTTGAAAGCGATCGCTTGAAAGCGATTACCCTGCTGATCTTTGAGGGTTTGACGCGACTGGTAGACGATCTGCCCTGGGGCTTCTTCCAGTTGGCGCAGGTCGGCCTGGGCGGGGGCGATCGCCACATTAATGGTCACTGTCCAAACGAGTATTCCGAGTAGGATTGCTGAGCCAATGAAACGCAAAATAGTCTTCATGTTCAGTACTCTTAGATTCAAGTTAAATTGTCATTCATTCTTCACTACTCATGCCATCGGTTGTTCGTCCAGCGATTTCACTAGGGTGAATCTGGTAAAGCGCCATTTCCGATGCCCGACCCCAAGCATCAATCCAGGTGCGATTGATAGCAGGCGACAGGGCCGGATTTCGTGTTTTAACAAATTCGAGCACGCGATCGATATCGTCCTGTTCAGTGATGTGCTCGGCCCGACCTGTCACCGTAACGCTGCGCCAGTGCTGGAGATTTTTGACATCTTCAACCTGTAGGCAGACCTCTGGATTGACATCCATATACTTAGTTTTCATCCCCACTGTGGTGAAGATGTAAATAGCTGACTCGTCAAAGTAATAGTGCATTGGCACAACGTAGGGATGCCCGTCGAGGGCGCAGCCCAGATGTCCATGTCCTACTTCTCGAAGTAGTTCATTTATCTCTATTGTGCTCATCTCGTCAATATCCAACATGATCTTTCTCCTCGCAAATTAGGACACCCATAATAATGTAGTCAAGTAACAGAAAGTTACGCCCTGACGGTTGGGTCAATGGTTAGATTCAGTCACCATTTCAGAAAGTGTCAGCAAAAAGGTGAGATCAGTCATCGCTTTAAGGGAGTGGCGTGCGTTAGCCGGTAAGTAGCTAGGCGCAATTAAATATAAAACGTTCCAGTGGGTAATCCCCGGCTTG
>RECJ01000266.1 GCA_007694115.1 Leptolyngbya sp. DLM2.Bin27
TTGAGCATAACCCTCAGCCTTTTTTTTAGCCCTCTACTCCTTGTCGAACTCACGTTGTACAAAGATCATGTCGAGGGCAATCTTAAACAGCAACACCCCCGCCGTAATCTGAAACGCTTGCAGGCTAATGCCCAGGTTGTGCAGCACGTAGGCCCCCGTCAGCCCAAAGGCCAGCAGAATGGCCGCCGACACCACCACCGCCCGGGTGGCGATTTGGCTTTGTTCGGCCTCGGTGCGATCGCTCACCAGGGCCAGATAGAGCGGGGCCAGCCCCACCGGGTCAATCACCACAAATAGGGTGAGAAAAGCTTTGGCAAACAGCGGCAAAACAATGGGCATGGGGTCGCCAGCAAAACTGCCTCAAATCTACCGCTGTTCAGCCCCTGGGGGCGAATTTGATGGAGCAGGGGTAAGCTTTGCCGCCAGGACTGAGCGGCTTGACCCAGGGGCAGTCGGCGCTGCCCCTAGAATCTCTGCCCCCCGGTGCCGGTTGCCCTGTGCTACACCAAAGGGGCCGAGCCCAACCGCCTGCCATTGCAGCCCATCCACAGCATTGTTTCTAGGGGCTTAACCAGCTACCACATCAAGCTTTTGGCGGCGGTGACCATGCTGCTAGACCACGTCGGTGTGGTGTTTTTCCCGGACGTGGTGGGGCTGCGCATCATCGGGCGAATCAGCTTTCCCCTGTTTATTTGGCTGCTGGTGCAGGGAGCCGCCCACACCCGCAATCCGGGTCGCTACGGCCTGCGGCTGGCGGTGCTGGGCCTGGTATCTCAACCGATCTACCAACTTACGTTTGGGGTAACTGGGCTCAACATTTTGTTTGAGCTGCTGGTCGGGCTAGTGTGCCTGCGGTTAGTCCGTCAGCTGCCGCAGTTACAGCTGGCGATTTGGCTGGGCGGGGCGGGGCTGAGTGAGCTGCTGCCCATGGGGTATGGCAGCTACGGCATTGCCTTAGTGGCGCTCACCTACTACTTTCGCCCCAGGGCGGTCTGGTGGCTGGTCTGGGTGGGGTTTCATCTGGTCTGGGCCGGCTTCGGGGGAGGCTTTCAGCTACCTGCGATCGCAGTTCCCCTGATCTTTCGGCTGGCCAACGGCAAACGCGGGCCCCAGGCGCGCTGGTTTTATGCCTTTTACCCAGGCCATTTGGCCCTGCTGTGGCTGATTGGGCAGGGGGTCGGGGGTTGACCGGGTTGCCTGCGCCCCAGCTCAATCAGCCGGTATTGAGCGAAAATACTGGAAAGGCAGCTGGCAAACCTAGACATGCGTTGCCACAATATCTAAACCTTGCCAGCTGCCCCCTAAAACCGTGATTGATCCAGAAACCGTGATTAGTCCAGGCGTTGACTGGCCTGGTCAAATCAATGGTTAAGCCCTAGAGGAAATGGTCGATCGCCACAGCTGAGACCGCCGCAAACGCCGTGATCGCCAGGCCTGTCAGCGGATTTTGCCCCTGGGCAACCGCAAAAGAGGTGATCACGCCAGCGCCAAGGGCTGCGATCGCAATCGAGCTAATCCAGTCTTTTTGTAGGTTATGCATGGGTTCTCAAAAATGGGTTACGACGCAGGAGAATGCGGCAGCAGCTTCTGCAGAAACCACTTACCCAGCCCCAAAAGCTGCTTTTCAGACCCTTACGCTATCACTCTGACATCATCCAGAGGAGAGAGCACCGAGGAAGTGACACCAAGCTTAAGGCTTAGTTAAATTAGTTAACACTTTGCCCCTGGGGCAATTCGACCAAACACCCAGCTACTCAGACGGCCCCTTCTGCCTTCCGCCCTCTGCCCTCTGCCTTCTGCCCTCTGCCTTCTGCCTTCTGCCTTCTGCGTTCTGCCCTCTGCCTTCAGCCCTGCCGTACTAATCAGCCCGGCGGGTGTTGCCTGCTCTAACCCAGCCCTCCTGACCATTAGACACCACCCTCACCCTCATCCACGACTGGTCGGCGGGTTCTTCGAGCACTATAACGGCCTCGTTGACATCGACCCCTCCCAGTTGGGCAAACTCCACCCCAGGGCCTTCGCGCATGACCAGGCCAATGGGCTGCACCACCACGGCCTCGTAGGCACCGGGTTCTAGGGCTAGCTCAGGCGGCGGTTCTACCACCGGGGTGGCCGCCCCAGGGAGATCGGCTGGAGCTGTCTCTAAGCCCGTCTCTGGGCCTGTTTCTGGGCCTGTCTCTGGAGCCATCTCCCCGGCGGGCATCGCCTCGGCGGACAGTTCTTCGCTGTAGAAGGGCTTTGGCGGCAGCACCGACAGGCGTCCCATGAAGTAGCGGGCCGTGGCTATCCCGGCCATCGACAGCAGAATCAGGGCGATCGCAATGCCCAAAATTAACTTGGATAGGCCGACGAAAAATCCTTGCATGGCAGTCGCGGACGAGGGGGAATCGGGTACAGCTTGCTAATGGTACAGCACCCCCAGCCAATTGACATCGCCCTCGCCATTGGGTTTTAGGTCAGCCGGGGCGCAGCCGCGAGTCAAGGCTAGTGCGCGAGGCCATCCGGGCTTTGCCCGCCGCTGCCCAGGCTTGCAGCGCTTCGATTTGCTCCTGGGCGGTGCGGGCCAGGGGCACCATTTCGCTGGCGGCGGCGAGAATGTCGTCGGTGGTGAAGTCGCGGTTTTGGCTAAAGCCCAGGTGCATGGCCTCGACGATCGCCTGCTCGATCTCGGCCCCCGAAAAGTCTGGAGTTTCGTAGGCCAGCCGGGCGGTGTCGAAGCTTTTCAGGGTGTGGGGCCGCAGCCGCGACAGGTGCACTTCAAAGATCGCCTGGCGGTCGATCTGGCTGGGCAGCCCCACAAAGAAAATCTCGTCGAAGCGACCCCGGCGCAGCATTTCCGGCGGCAGGGTCTGGATATTGTTGGCGGTGGCGACCACAAAGACCGGCGAGGTTTTCTCCGCCATCCAGGTGATAAAGGTGCCAAATACGCGGCTGGCGGTACCGGCATCACCCCGGCCATCCATGCCGCCAAAGGCCTTGTCAATCTCATCGATCCAAAGCACGCAGGGGGCCAGGGCCTCCGCCAGCTGAATCATCTGGCGGGTGCGGGCCTCTGACTCGCCCACCAGGCCGCCAAACAGCCGCCCCACATCGAGGCGCAGCAGGGGCAGGTGCCAGTGGTGGGCAATTGCCTTGGCGGTCAGCGATTTCCCGGTGCCCTGAATGCCGATCAGCAACAGCCCCCGGGGGTGGGGCAGCCCGTACTGGCGCGCCTTTTCAGAAAACGCCGCGCCCCGCTTCAGCAGCCAGTCTTTGAGGTTGTCAAGGCCGCCGATATCAGTGATCTGCTCCTTGGCTGGATAGTAGTCGAGAATCTGGGTCTGGCGGATGCTCTGGCGCTTTTCGTCGAGAATCAGATCGAGGTCGGCGGGGGTAAAGCTGCCGTGGTCGGCGATCGCCCGGGCTAGCACCCGCCGGATGCGCTCTAGCGACAGTCCCTGGCAGGTGCGCACTAGCTCCTCGACCATGGTCGTCGGCAGGTCGGCGTTGGTCGCCGCCAGCAGCTGCCGCACCTCCTGGCGAATGGCGGCGGCATCGGGCAGGGTAAACTCTAGCACCGTCATGGTTTCGCTGAGTTCGTCAGGAATGGTCAGCTGAGCGGCGAGAATCACCAGGGTCTTGGGCTGGGAGCTGAGCCGACGGGCCAGATTGCGCAGCTTGCGGGCGATCGCCACGTCGTCTAAAAAGCGGTGAAAGTCGCGCAGCACAAAGATGGCTGGGGCGGTGGCGGGCAGCTTTTCGACTAGCTCTAGCGCTTGCAGGGGGTTGCGTTTGCCAAACCCGGCATCGTTGAGGTTGCCAACATAGCCGTCAACAAAGTCCCAGGTGTAGAGGGCGCGGTTGCCCTGGGTGGCGGCGCAGGCGGCAATCTCGGCTTCGGCCCGCTCCTCTTCGGCGGTGGCGATGTAGACAATTGGGTAGCGGGCGCGAATCAGCAGCCCCAGTTCCTCGGTAAAACCCACAGCCTAGGCCTCCGGTGGCTGAAACTGCTGCTGAAGCTGGCTCAGAGCCGCCCAGCGGTGGTCGACTGGTTCCCCTGACGATTTTCCGGCGGAGCGCAACTCGATGCCGGGGCAGTCTTCGTCGCAGATCTGCGGCTGGGGCAGGGCCAGGCAAATTTGCTCGTAGATCCAGGTTTCGGGGTCAAAGTGGCCGTTGGGGGGCAGGGTTTCAATTAGGTCGTCAACGCTGACTTCGCGCTCTGGGGGCAGGGTGGCGGGGTCGGGCTCATGCTCTAGCCAGATTAGCTCCTGGGGAGCGATCGCAACCCGGTGGTTGTAGGCTTGCAGACAGCGATCGCAGGTCAGCGTCACAATAGTGTCGGCTTTGGCCTTGACCTCCAGATAGGTGCCCTGGTGGGTCACCATCAGCTCACCCCGCACGGGGGTCAGGGTCTCTAGATCCCTGAGGTGCTTGTTGAGGTCAACGGTGAGAGTTTTCTCGGCCTGTTGCAGCAGCTGGGGTATATACACTTTCTCCACTGGTCATACCTCCCATAGCTATTTAGGTTGAACCTGGACGACTGGGGGCCTAGGTTTCGGCCTCGGGAGCCTGCCCTGCCCTACAGACTACCAGGTGACGGTTGGGCTCGCGGCCCCGGCTAAAGGTGGCCAGCCCCGCGTGGGCGGCCATAAAGTGGTGCATCTGCCGTCGCTCGGCAGACGATAGGCCCGGCATTTCGTACTCTTCTCCGCTGGCTAGCACCCGCTCGGCGGCGGCGGCGGCCATGGCCTTGAGCTCTTCGAGACGCTTGGCTCGGTAGCCCGCCAGCTCAATGGTGTAGGCCTGCTGATCGGCTTGCCCCTTGCCCAGGTTGAGGGTGGTGTTGGCCAAATACTGAATCGAGTCGAGTACCGCTCCCCCGTCGCCGATCAGCGCCTCGATCTGCTCGGCAGACAGGGAAGCTTCGCCAATGGTGAGCCAGCAGCTCTCCCCAGACTCGTCTTTGACCGGGTGGGCGCTGACGGTGGAGGTCAGCCCCTGCATGGTCAGCAGGGTAGTCAACCAGTTTACCCCGGCGGTGGCAGCATCGGTGGCCATGGGCTATGCCTTTTTCTTCTTGCTACGCCCCGGTTCAAAGGGCAGAGTTTGCCGATCGTCTTCGGCTTTGGCCTCGGCATCGACAATTTTTTGCAGGTTCTCAGGCAGGGGCTCCCGCGAGAGAAAGAAGGTCTGAACGGTTTGGAAGATGTTGGCAATCAGCATGTACATCAGCACCCCGGCGGGCAGGGGGAAGAACAAAAACATGCCGGAGAAGATGATCGGCGTGAACTTATTGACCGCCGCCTGCTGCGAGTTGTCGGTGGCGGCAGAGCCCTGACCCGACAGCACCTGGTTGAGGTATAGGCTGGCCCCAAAGCCCAGGATCATGACCAAAATATCCCAGTGGATAGCGCCGTCGTCGCCGGTTACGCCGATGCGACCCAGGGCCTTAATGAACAGAAATCCCTTATTGGCGGCTAGGCCAGGAGCCTGAGCCCGCACGGTGGCCTCGCCGGGGGCCAGGGCCACAATATTGCCCGCCTCGTCAATGGTGACAATATCCTCGCCCTTGATCACTTCCCACTTGGGCTGAAAGCTGCTGGGATCTTCGTTGTACTCAGCGGCCAAGAACCCAATGGACTGCCCGTCAGCGGTTTGCAGCCGGACGTCGGTTTTCTCGCCCACCACCAGCTTGTTGCCGCCGGGCACCACCGCCGAAATGGGGAAGTGGGAACCGTCAGACACGTAGATGGCCTTGGGTGCGGTGCTAAAGAGCTGGGGCTGAATTTGCTCGATTTTCTCTTGGGGAAAGACCTGAAGGTTGACGTCGTAGTTGATATCGGCAAACGGCGACCCCCGCAGGGTGGCAAACAGGGCGAACAAAATCGGCATTTGCAGCAGCACCGGGAAGCAGCCCGCCAGGGGATTGCCAAACTCCTTGTAGACCCCGCTCATCTCCTCTTGCAGCTTGGTGGGGTTGTCTTTGTAGCGCTCTTGAATTTCTTTGACGCGCTTTTGCATCAGGGGCTGAGCCACCTTCATGCGGCGCATGTTGCGAATAGAGCCAGCGTTGAGCGGATATAGCGCAAATCGAATCACCAAGGTGAGGGCCACAATGGCCAACCCGTAGCTGGGCACGATGCCGTAGAAAAAATCTAGGATCGGCAACATGATGTTGTTGGTCAGAAATCCAATTCCAAAATCCATGGGCGCTAAAACCCTGCTACAGGGGATACAACATTGACTGCTCAGTTACCTAATCTACCCCATTGCCGGGGCGGCTTGCCGCCCCAGACCGGTTGGGTTTGCCGTAGTCAGCTCTTGCCAATGGCACCGCTGACCGTCTGAGCTTTGGGAGAGATACGCTCGCTAATGTAGTCGTACAGCTCTCGAAACCGAGGCATGGAGCGCAGTTCTAGGCGGTTGCCGTCTTTTAGGGTGACTACCATATCGCCCCACAGACCCAGCCCTCGGGGCACTGTCACAATTTTACTGATTTCGGAGTAAATCAGGTCGGTGCGATCGCGCCCCATCCAGCCGCCGGTCACCGAGATCCGGCGGTTAGTAATGCGATAGCGCAACCACAGGGCGCGGGTAATGGCCCCGACCGTGAGGGGCAGGCAAATAATCGTGAAGCCCAGCAAAATATTGATAATCAGATCGCCGATGTGGGGGCCACCCTCATAGTACACGTCCTCACGAATGCCCATGGAATACCTCTAGCTTGGTGAACAACTGCTCTAATTCTCGCAAAAACTCGGCGTATTCGCACTGAACCGCTTCAGGCCGCAGGGTGACCACCACCCAGAGTGAGGGTCGCAGCCGGGGCAGCAGGGTGCGCAGGGCGGCCCTCACCCGACGCTTGAGACGATTTCGCACCACCGCTCGCTTGTGCACCTTGAGGCTAACGACAACGCCGACTTGGGTGTTGCCGACTTGGGTGTTGCCGACTTGGGCGTTATTAATGGGGGCAGAACGGGCGGGAAAGTCAGCGGCCCCAGGGGCCATGGGCACCGCCCACGTCCGCACGATTAGATGGGCAGAAACCGCCTTTCTGCCCTGGCGATAGACCGTGGAAAACTCCCGCGATCGCCGCAGCCGATTGTGTTTGGGTAGCACGACCCGATACCTATGCCCACGTTCTACAGTCGCAAAAAAGTCGCAAAAATATCCCTGAGGCCAAAGCTAGCCCCAGGGCCGTTTGTATTGACGCTCCGAGTCTATGCTCAAGCTGTGGCCTGGTCTAGCTTGTAGAGCTTAGACCGCCAGCTTAGCCCGGCCCTTGCGGCGACGGGCCTTGATCACTTCTTGACCCGTGTGGGAGCGCATACGGGCGCGAAACCCGGAGGTTCGCTTCTGCTTTTTGTTGGTGCCCTCAAGGGTGCGCTTACTCATGGCCTTGCCTGCTGCTGATAAAAAGTCACGGTCTATAACGTTAGCATAAGCCGGCGCTAAAGCCTACCGACGGCGGTTGGTCTCTGAGGCAATTTCCATGGGCCAGGTGCCTATGTACTGATTGATCACATCGCCCTGGAACATCATTCGCAGGTTGAAATAGTGATAGCCGAAGCGGCGCGGGTTGCGCACATTAGACATCACCACCACCAGGTTGGTGTTGGCCGGAATCGGCTCTTCAGGAATGATTTCGATGCGGTTTTGCGCTTGATTCCAGTCGATGGCCTTGACTGGAATAACGTCGCGGCCCCGCCATTCACCACTGCGGAGCTCAATGGCATCGGGGTTAAATCGGCCACCAATTTCGGTGAAGGAGGCGGGGTAGTCAATTTCTAGGGAGATGACGTCGCGGGGCAGCTTGGTACGCTGAACGTTGAGATAAAACCGGGCATTGCTGTTGTGAGGCATATTGCCATCAATGCTGTAGGGCAGCCGAAACTCGGCGTCAACCCCGCCAAAAATGGTCAACCCCGACTGGGCTTGGGTGGGCAGAGGCAGGGTTGTGCTCAGACCCACCGCTGCGGCTGTGGCGGCCAGCCCAAGGGCAGCTAGCTTGAGAAGTTGCTTGAGGGATGTCATGGTGTACCTCCAATGAAAACTATCTGGCCGGGTAGCTTGGGGCACCCCATCTAGGCCACCCATCACCATAGACCCAGAGATCGACTCGGTCTCTGGGATCTGTGCCAGTGGTGCAACCGGGCTGTCTGAAGTCGACTTGACGCAGCCCCCCGACCCTAATCTGTCAACCCTAACGTGGGCTATACGCGCCCAGGGTTGCTGTATCGGTGCTTTCAAGCAGGCTTAAATCCTACCACCTGGCGTTGCTGGGCCAAGCTCCTCACTCGCCGTCGTCGTCAATGATGGCGTTGCGGTCGAGCAGCAGCAGGTTGCGCAGCTGGTCAGTGTCAAACTCGGTCAGCCAGCCTTCCCCGGCGCTAACCACCTGCTCAGAGAGCGCCCGCTTACTCTCAATCATCTCGTGGATGCGCTCTTCGAGGGTGCCGGTGGTGACAAACTTGTGTACCTGCACGTTGCGGGTCTGGCCAATGCGAAAGGCGCGGTCGGTGGCCTGGTTCTCAATCGCTGGGTTCCACCAGCGGTCAAAGTGAAACACGTGGTTGGCGCGGGTGAGGTTGAGGCCAACCCCCCCCGCCTTGAGCGAGAGAATAAACAGGCGCGGCGCGGCGGGGTCGTTTTGAAACCGCTCAACCATGGCCTCGCGCTGCTTTTGGCTGGTGCTGCCGTAGAGAAACAGCGCCTCTTGGCCTAGGTACGATTGCAGGTGCTTTTGCAGCAGTTTGCCCCACTCGGCAAACTGGGTAAAGATCAAGGCGCGATCGCCTTCGGCAATCACCTCCTCCAGCATTTCGTCGAGCCGCTGGAGCTTGCCAGAGCGGCCCTTGAGCCCCAGGCTAGGCTCCTGCAAAAACTGGGCCGGGTGGTTGCAGATCTGCTTCAGCCGGGTCAGCAGGGCGAGAATCTGCCCCTTGCGCTGCACCCCGGTGGCGTCGTCGAGGCTTTCGAGCGCTGCATCGACCGTCTGCTGGTAGAGGTTGGCTTGCTCGGCAGAGAGACCGCAGTAGATAGTCATCTCCTGCTTTTCGGGCAGGTCTTGGATGATGGTGCGATCGGTTTTTAGCCGCCGCAAGATAAACGGCTGCACCAGCCCCTTTAGCGCCTTGAGGGAGGCGACATCGCCGTAGCGCTCAATCGGGGCGGCAAAGCGGCGCTGGAAAAAGTTTTTTGGCCCCAGATAGCCGGGGTTGAGGAAATCCATGATTGACCACAGCTCGCCTAGGCGGTTTTCCACCGGGGTGCCGGTGAGGGCAACGCGAAACTGGGCTTCGATCTGGCGGGCTGCTTTGGACTGTTTGGCGTCGGAGTTTTTAATGTTTTGAGCCTCGTCGAGCACCAGGCATTGCCAGTCTACCGACTGGAGCGGCTTGAGATCTCTATAGAGCAGGGCGTAGCTGGTGATCACCAGGTGCTTGTCCTGCACGGCTTTAGCGAAGCTGCTGCCCCGTGGCCTGCGATCGCCATGGTGCAGCATGACCTTGAGCTTGGGCGCAAACCGCTGGACTTCTTTCTCCCAGTTGCCCAACACCGAGGTGGGGCAGACCAGCAGCACCGGGGTCTCTAGCCAGTCGTTGTCTTGTAGGTGCAGCAAAAAGGCAATCAGCTGAATGGTTTTGCCCAGGCCCATATCGTCGGCCAGGCAGGCCCCCAGGCCCCACTGCTCTAAGAAGGCCAGCCACGACACCCCCCGCGCCTGGTAGGGCCGCAGGGTGCCTTTGAAGCCGCTGGGGGCCTCCATTTCGGTGAGGGTCTGGTTGCCGGTGGTGAGGGTCTCAATCAGGGTTTGCAGCGCCCCGGTGGCCTCAAAGCTGACCACGGGCAGCCGGTCGATCAGCTGGGTATCGCCGGTGCTGATGCGCAGGGCGTCTTCCACCGAGAGCGGGGTGGCGGTTTTTTGGCCCGCGAGAAACTGTCGCGCTGCCTTCACATCCTGGGGCTTGAGCTCGACCCAGCGGCCATTGATTTCGACTAGGGGCGACCCCTGGTTGATCAATTGCTCAAACTCGGCGGCGGAGACGGTCTCTCCGGCGATCGACAGCTCCCAGCGAAAGTTGAGCAGGCTCTTGAGGCCGAGGCGCTGTCGCTGTTTTTGGGGCGGCACCTCAGCGTGAACCTTGAGCCCCAGCCGCCCGTCTCCGTCGGTGGCGGTGTGCGCCAGGCCGGGGGGCAGCTCGACTTCGACCCCGTTGTCTTGCAGCTGCCAGGCCGACGCCTTGATGAACTGGTAGGCCTGGATCGGATCGAGGTCGCAGTGGGTGGGGTGTTGCTGGTGCAGGCTCTCGCGAATGGGGTCGTAGAGTCGAGCTGCGCGGCCCAGGGCGGCCAGTAGGGTTTCTTGGGGCGATTTGAGGATGGCCCCCTGGTATTGCAGCTCGGCCCCCGGATACTGCCAGATCGGCTCGGCCCCCAGCTGCCAGTCAGGGGTAGCCGCCGACTGTAGCTGGTATCTGAGCTGCCAGGGCTGATCTAGGGTGGCGGGCGGCTCTAGCACCAGCCGCAGGCGAAACTGGCTGGCCGGATCTGCGGCTAGGGTCTGGAGGGGCGTAGTCCAGGTGGTGAGGGCCTCTTGGAGGCGAGCGGCGCTGGCGACGCTGGCCTCTAGGGTGCCCGTGGGCTGGCTGAGGGCCTGGAGCCAAGCTTGCAGGGGAAGCTCTTTGCCTAGGTTGGCCAACCCGTTAGGGGGCTTGGCCTCGGCGGCCTGGCGTACCTGATGATCGACTAGGGCGGCTAAAAAGGCCAGCAGCAGCGGCTGGGGGTCGAGCAGGGGTGAGCCACAGGCCAGGGCCAGTTCGCCTTTGGCGACGGGGGGCAGGTGAGTGCGGCAAACCAAGGGCATGGCCAGGGCAAAGTTGCGCAGCCGAGCCTGGTCAGGGGCGCTGTCGAGCAGGGGCTGCCAGCTGGCCGCTAGGGTTTGGCTGGTGATTTCTAGCTGGGGCAAAAACTTGCCCCGCGCCAGCAGGTTGAGCCCCCAGCGGGTAACGTGCCCCCAGTAGCGCAGATCGGCCCCGACCTCGGCTGCAGTCAGGCTGTGCTGACCCAGGGGCAGCGCCAGCAAAATGGGCAAAAAGTCGGCCATGCCCAGGTGCCACCCCTGGACTCGCCAGGGGTGTAGCACGGTGTCTGCATCGGGATCGGGGGCGATTTTGGCCGAGTGCATCGGCACCAGGGCTGACGGGGTGATCTGGGTGGGCAGCGGCAGGCAGAGTTCGCCCCAGGCCGGCCCAGCCGGGCCTCGATGGCCTGCTTTGGCAGAGCGCGATGAGCTGTTTGAGCCGGTTCTGCCCCCCCGCCGGGTGGTGGTCTTGGCCGTTCCCTTGGTGGTGGCGGCCTCGGTTAAGGTGGCTGGAAACGGCCCGGTTTTGTCTGAGGCCGCTCGACCCAAAAGCTGTTTTTGCATGGCCGCCAGCAGCTGGGCTAGATCGGCCATGGGCAGGGCGTAGGGGTAGGAATGCAGCGCTTCCCAAGAGGCAAACCCCTCGGGCGGGAGCGGTTGCCAGGCTTCGGCCCAGAGAAAAAACCGCTGCCCCTGGGGAGCCCAACTGACGTGTAGTATTGCCATTGCCCTGTATCTAAGACTTGCTCAAAAGGTGGTGCGTCTGGGGTGGATGGGATGGGGACAGATAGGTTGGGCCTAGTCACACCTCCATCCCTGGATCAAACCCGGCAAGTTTACGCCCGGCCATACATGGTTGAGTAAACCCATCCCTGAAGCGTTGCCCCAGTTGCCCTCAGTGTGCAGAAAACCTGCTTAATGTGCTTATCTTACTCCCTCTGGTCGGCCCTGGCGGGGCATTTCTCCTAAACCCTAGGCGTATTCCATGATCACCGGGGTGTGGTCGCTGGGTTTTTCTAGGCGGCGAGGTTCGATGTCGATGGTGCAGCTGCGGGCGCGATCGCACAACCCTGGCGACAGGTAGTGGTGGTCTATGCGCCAGCCCATATTGCGCTGAAAGGCGGCGGTGCGGTAGTCCCACCAGCTAAAGTGGCCACCTTCGTCGTTGAACAGGCGAAAGCCATCTTTGAGGCCTACAGTCATCACGTCTCTAAGCGCCTCTCGCTCGATGGGGGAGGACATGATGTGTTTTTCTTTGCCCTCGGGGTTGTAGATGTCTTTGTCTTCGAGGGCGATGTTGAAATCGCCGCAGACGTTGAGGTTAGGGTATTCGGTCAGTAGGGCGGCGAGATATGCTTTGAGGCAGGCCAGCCAGCGCAGCTTGTACGCGTATTTGTCGCTGCCGACGGCGCTGCCGTTGGGCACGTAGAGGTTCACTATATAGATGTCGCCCCACAGCCCGGCGATCACGCGCTTTTGGTCGTCTAGGTCGCCTACCCGGTCTGCCCCCAGCACCGGGGTAAAGCCGCACTGCACATTTTCTAATGGCTGCCGACTCAGCAGCGCCACTCCGTTGTACGACTTTTGCCCATGGATATAGGCGATGTAGCCCAGCTCTGAAAAAGCGGCGGTGGGGAAGGTTTCGTTGACCACCTTGGTCTCTTGTAAACACAGCACATCCACGGGGTTGGCTTGCAGCCACTGGGTCGCGTGGTCAAGGCGCGATCGCACGGAGTTGACGTTCCAGGTAGCAATTTTCATCGGCGCAGGCTAAGGCAGTCACAATGGTCTAGCTTAAAGAGTGTACCGCCCCTGCGTTCGCTCTCCCATGCCAGATTCTCCCCTAGAGGGCAAAGCCCTAGTCAAAGAAGTCTGCCGCCGCATTCGCCTGGCCCGCAGCTACTGGGATGCCCATAATAATGCGGCCTGCCGGGGTGAGCGAGAAAAGGCCCTGGCACTCTACAACACCCTGACGAAGGATCAAAAAGACCAGATTCCCCAAACTCTGCGGGTGTGGCTGCGCTACCGCAGCGAGAAGTATTTTGGGGCTCACCAGACCCAGCCGGGGAATAAAAAGCGATCGGCCAAGGGGCGAAAGCGATAGGAGATGGTTTGTTTTTGGTAAGATGCTGTCAGTTCTTGGGGAATTAGCTCAGCTGGTAGAGCGCTGCGTCCCGCAAGGTGGCCAGAGGCCAATCGCACCGTTAGCGGTGCATCGCATACAAAACCAGGGGAATTAGCTCAGTTGGTAGAGCGCTGCGATCGCACCGCAGAGGTCAGGAGTTCGAATCTCCTATTCTCCATCGTCATTGGGAATTAGCTCAGTTGGTAGAGCGCTGCGTTGGCGCAGCCTGGCGTGGCCAAGATTGGTGCCTTTGGGCGGCGATGCCAGTCCAGCAGTTGCGGCGCAGCCCAGTATGGGTATGCCAGTTGGTATCTGCAATATCGGGGGCCATCAATCTCGGCCAGTGTTTTTTGAAGGTATAGCCCATGAACCTGGAGATAGACTGAGATGGAGTAGCGTAAATAGACTGAGGTATAGCAAGGTTGTGTTGCCAGCCCAACGCGCAGCAGAGAAGACTAGACCCAGCAGACAAGCAGCGATCGCATGGTGCAGCCGACAGCGTTAATCTTTCCCATCGAAAAGGCCATTTACCTGTTTACGCGGGATACGGTGCCGGGGCAAGGGGGCGATAAGCGGAAGTTTTGGCAAA
>RECJ01000237.1 GCA_007694115.1 Leptolyngbya sp. DLM2.Bin27
AGGATAAAAAGACCCTGAAGCGAATTAATTCACTCATTCAGGCGACCATGCGCCTTCCCTTTGAGGGCATGGGCAAGCCCGAACCCCTGAAGGAGAATCTAGCTGGCTTTTGGTCGCGCCGTATTGACGACACCCACCGCCTAGTCTACGCCGTGGATGACCACTATTTGACGATTATTTCCTGCCGCTACCACTACTAAAACGCCGGTAAGTAGGTAGCCTAAATTAAACGATGCTATAGATACTGAGTTGTGCCAAGACAATATATACCAAGGCTAAATAGCCGTCGCTTCAAGCGCCGAGACGCCCTGGGCTTCATCGGCGGTAGCCTGATGGCGTCGCTGTTGGGCTGTGCTCGCAGGCCCTCGGCCTCGGCTGACTCGGGCGAAGTCGGGTCTCAGGCTTTGGCCCTAGCGGCGGGGCAGCCTGCCTGCACGGTGCGCCCTCAGCAGACGGCAGGCCCCTTTTTTATCGATGCCGGGCTGGATCGATCTGATATTCGCTCTGACTCAGTGACCGGCTCGGTGAAACCGGGTGTGCCCCTAACGCTGCAATTTCAGGTGTCCCAATTGGGTGCTAATGCCTGTGTGCCTCTGGCAGGGGCCATTGTCGATGTCTGGCAGTGCGATGCTACTGGAGTCTATTCAGGCGTAGTGGATCGCAGAGCCAACTCCGTCGGTCAAACGTTTCTGCGCGGGGCTCAAGTCACCAATGCTGACGGCATGGTCGAATTCGCCACCATTTATCCGGGGTGGTATCCGGGCCGAACTGTCCATATCCACTTCAAAATTCGCGGCAATGTCGCCCCAAATCAGGGCTATGAATTTACCTCACAGCTCTATTTTGACGATGCTGTGAGCGATCGCATCTATGCCCAGGCCCCCTACAGCGGCCAGCCCACCACCCGCAACGCGAACGACGGTATCTTTCGCAGTGGCGGCGGCGATCAGCTCATGCTCCCCGTGACCCAGGCTGGGGAGGGCTACACCGGGCGTTTTGAAATTGGGCTGGAGCTGGCGTGAGGGGCGATCGCGTCGAATCCTGATATCTACCCCGGTTGGGTTAGGGCAAACGCCGTTTGCCCCTACGGGGTTGTCTTGTTTTGGAACGGGGGTCGGGTAGGGGCAAATGCCATTTGCCCTCAGAGTTCAGGCCGATGCAAAAAGGCATCGACCGCCTGGGGGGTGGGCTGGGCGGCGATCGCCCCTGGTTTCAGCGTCGTTAGTGCCCCCACCGCGCTGGCGTAGCGCAACATGGCTTTAATCTCAGCCGGGTTTTGCCAAGCCTCCCATCCCCGCTGGCAGATCTGGTGAAGCATTCCGGCTAGAAAGGCATCCCCCGCCCCGGTGGTGTCTTGGCTGCTGACCTTAAAGGCCGGGAGTGAAACGCTGTGCTGTTTCGTGGCGCAGGTGCTGCCGTTGCCCCCGTCGGTGAGCAGTACGGCTTCGCACTGGGGAAACCGCTGGCAGATCTCAGCGGCGGAATCTGTATCCAGCAGCCACAGAGCTTCTTCTCGTGAGAGCTTGAGCAGGTGGGCAGCCTGCAAGAATTCTCGGATTCTGGGCGGTGCGATCGCGACCTCAGCCCAAAACACTGGCCGCCAGTTCAGGTCAATCACAATCTTCGTCCCGGCCTGTTGAGCCTGGTTTCGTGCCCGCACCATGGCGGCGGCAGTAGTTGGGTAGGCCAGGCCCAGCGTCCCCATCACCAGGTACTTTACCCCGGCAAAATCGAGGGCATCGATCCAGTCGGCGGTGAGGTGGGCGTCGGCAAAGGCGGCGGGCTCAGGGGCGCTGAAGCCAATGAAGTTGCGATCGCCGGTCTCATCCCGCTGCACCAGCACCGTGCGGGTGGGCCAATCGGCCACCCGTTGGATCTGGCAGGCTACCCCCTGCTCCTGCATTACCTGAACCAGCCAGTCGCCCAGGTCGTCTTGGCCCAGGGCGCTGATCAGCCGGGTGGGGGTGCCGAGTTTTGCGATCGCAGCGGCGACATTGGCAGGGGCTCCACCCGGGTAATCAGTACCTTGGTTGGAGCCAGTCTCCGACGTTTCACCGACCTCAAACAGGCGATCGACCAGGCATTCTCCTAAACAAATCACAGGCTCGGTCATGGTTTTCTCCTAGGCTAGCATCCCCTGCTGGCGGGCAAACCCGCTGGGGCTGATGACGATCGCCTGCCTCGGTGATAAGCTGCGACAAGTTTGTCTCGATCGATTAATCACCTAAAACCATGAATCCCCTGCTTGAGCGCATTCAGACCAGCCTGCTTGATTTGGTTGGGCAGTTCATTCAGCTGTTGCCGGGGGTAGTGATCGGGCTGGTGGTGCTGTTGCTGACGGGGTACGCCGCTAAGGTGACCCAACGGATTGTGCGGCGGATGACCCAGCGGTTGGTGCCCAGCCGATCGCTGCAATTACTAGCGATGCAAGTTACCCGCATTGGTACCTGGGTGCTGGGCATCATCATTGCGGCGGTGGTAGCGTTCCCTGACCTGCGGCTGGGCGACATTATTGGCCTGCTGGGGTTAGGCTCGGTGGCGATCGGCTTTGCCTTTCAAGACATTTTTAAGAACTTTTTGGCGGGCATTTTGCTGCTGGTGGAAGAGCCCTTTCGCCTGGGTGACCAGGTGATGATGTGTGACTACGAGGGCACCGTCGAGGCGATCAAAATTCGCTCGACCCAACTGCGTACCTACACCGGGGAGATGGTAGAAATTCCCAATGCGATCGTGTTTACCAACCCGGTGCGGGTGCTGACCGCCTATCGCAGCCGCCGCACCGACCTGGCGATCGGAGTAGATTACACGACGCCGCTACCCCTGGCCCAGCAGACCTTTCTAGAGGTGGTCAACCGCGCCGCCGGGGTGCTAGATGACCCGGCCCCCGAGGTCGATGTGGTGGGCTTTGGCGATAGCTCAATTGACTTTAAGGTGCGCTACTGGACTCTGCCCCAGATGGCAGAGGTGCGCCGTATTCAAACCCAGGTGGCGATGGCGCTCAAGGCCGCCTGCGACGAGGCGGGCATTTCGATTCCCTACCCAATTCGCACGGTGCACCTGTTTGATCAGACCCAGTTTGACGAAAGCAAACGTGTGACCAACGGCGCTAGGGCCGGGGACGCTGCGAGATAGAGCAGGGGCGTAGCATGCTACGCCCCTAGGGGGTTCCTGATGATGAATCGGGGTTTCCCGAGTCAGATTTTGTATTAGACCTCAGGTTGGTGGGGGCAAACGCCGTTTACCCCTACTTAGACAGACGCTGAACTGCGGATGCAGCGGCCAATGTGGGTGTCAATTTTGAGAATGTGGCCGGTCAACCAATCCACCAGTTTTTCGTAGATCTCTAGGGCCACGATCTCGCTGGCGTCGCTGGCTTTGTACTGGTCGTGCAGGTGGCCAAAGGTGGTGATGAAGGTGGTGTGGGCCTGCTGGTTGACTTCGGCAATTGGGCATTTATGCCTGGCGGCGCAGGCTTCTTCGTGCTCAAAATGCCACTCGGCATAAAACTTGAGAAAGACAAACAGCTTTTTAATCGCGGTGGCCCCTTTTTTATGGGCGATCGCCTGCCCCAGATCATTGACAGCGGCGATCAGCTCTTTGTGGTGGGCATCGATCATCGGTACGCCCGTGCTGAGAGAGTCATCCCAGGCGAAGGTTTGGAGAGTGGTGGGGTGCATGGGGAGTGGGTGGGTGGATGGGTGGGAGGGTAGGAGGGTGGATGAGCGATTGAGGGTTTTTATACAAAATCCAAATCGTATAATCCCGATTTCAAACAGGCGGCTTGCGTAGGGGCAAACGGTATTTGCCCAGCCCCACCGGGGCTACTCCTTTACCCCTTCGCTTTTCGCCAGCAGCAGCGGCACCAGGGTCGACAGCCAGAGGGCTAGGGCGGTGTCATAGGGCAGGGTGAGGTAGAGCCAGATCCAGAGGGCGACAGCCAGACCAGGGGGGCTAGTCAGCCGGTCGACTAGGTTGAGCAGGCCGAGAAAGCCTTGCAGCAGTCGGAGCGCAGCTTGGGTCATGGCTACACCTTGCCTTTGAGAAAGCCAACCAAGTTTTGCAAAAACGAGTGGCTGACGGGGGCAGCCCCGTCGGGCATGGCGGGATTGCCTGGGATAGCCTGGGGTTCTAGCAGATCGTGGTGGGCCAGGTCAAAGGCCGAGGGGGGAGGAGCTATCACCATGGGCATTTCTTCGGCCAGGCCGGTCACGATCAGGCGAAAGGCGATCTGCTGGGCTTTGGCTACAGGCAGGTTGAGGTGCTGGGCAATATCCTTGAGGGCCATGGTGCCGTTGGTAAACTCCCACACCTGCCATTCGTTGGGGTTGAGGCGCAGACCAGGTTTACCTTCTACCACGCTGACTAGGGCGGAGGAGGGGTCGGGCAGTTTTTCGTCTAGGGCCGTCCAGTCTTTGAGGGCGCGCAGCCCGGCTAGGGTGACATCAGTGGCGGTGGCCCGCAGCCCGGTCATCTCAGAGACGGGCTGCGGGGCCTTGGGGTCAAACTGAAACCAGCCATCGGGGAGGGCAAACAGGGCGCACACCTGACGCATCACCTGGGTGTAAAACAGCAGTTTGAGCTGTTCGGCGGTGAGCACCCCCTGATTTTTGAGACATAGCCCTAGGGGGCTGTGAATTTGGCAGGTCTGGGCCAGGCGAGAGACCGCGCGATCGCCCATCCACCCCCGCTTGGCAATCAGCCGCATCAGACCCTGCTGGTCGAGGCTGTTGCCAGCGGCCAAAATTTGCCCCTGGCTAAACCAGATGTGGTGGTTGTGGCGATCGGCGTGAGCTTTATCGTTGAGGGTACAGATGGTGAGCAGGCCGGTTTTGTTGCCCTGCTCCAGCAGCTGAAATAGCTCTGGCAGGGAGAAGTCGGCTAGGTATCCGGTGACAGTCATGGGGGTGATCCCTTTCTGCAGGCGAGTGAGTGGGTCGGAGGCGGGGCGGCGAAGCGATGGGCAAGCGGTGTAGGAGGGTGCGCAGTCAATGCTGCAACGAGGTGGTTGGAGCGAGCTTGGCAGCCCAGGAGTGCTGGACTAGGGCGATAACGGCCTCGGCAACAGAGGCGGTTTCGTTGGCGTTGACGGTGACGAGGGGTGGGCGGCGGGCCGGGTTGGGGTAGCCAAGGGCCAGGGCAATGTTGGCGGCATCCCAGGCACCGGGGCAGTCGGTGTGGGTGAGGCCGATGATCATGGGCACGGGCGATCGCTGTTTCATAAACATCATGATGCGGCGGGCCTCGCGAAACTCGTGGGGCCGGTGGGCCGCCACCAGCAAAATGTAGGCGTGGGCTTTTTGAATCAAAATGTCCCACATGAAGTCGAAGCGCGACTGGCCGGGGGTGCCGTAGAGGTGCAGGGCCATGTCGGGGCCAAACTGAAGGCGGCCAAAGTCAAAGGCGACGGTGGTGCGCTTTTTGATTAGCAGGGCCTCGTCAGTGGCGCGGCGGTCGGTATCGACTACCTCAATTTCGCTGACGGATCGAATAAAGGTCGACTTGCCGGCCCCCACGGGGCCGGTGACCACTAAACGCATGATTTCCATGGATGGGCGGAGGCAATGAAGAACAGCGTCAGACAGCGACCGGCTGGGCCGCAAGGGCGTGAATAGGATTTAGATCCTCTGGGGACACCCCTTCCCAACCTTCAATGTGCAGGCCTTGCAGCACAGCTTGGCCCTTGGGGTCTGTGGCCATGGTGGTCAGCAGGGTGGTCAGGGTCTCTCGGTGGGCTAGGGCGGCGGGGCCGACGGCAAAGGTATGAAAGGCCAACCGCTCAGCTGATACGGCAAAGGCATTGACCATGGATTTGGTTGAGTTAGCCATGGCATCGTAGGTGTCTTTGTAGATGATGCCGTAGGTTGGTGTGCCCTTGGCTACGGCGTTCATGACGCCCAGCCAGGTGGGGCGATCGACGATTTGGCCGGGGGTAATGCCCTGGCGATGCAGCAGTTGCAGGGCCAGTTTAGTGGCCAACATGGATGTGACGGTCGCGATCGCACTGCCATCGATCAAATTGAGGCTCGGATTGGAGACCGAGGGGTGGGCTACAAACACTACCTCATCTGACTGGTCGATCACCTTGGCCACCAGGTTAAAGCCCCGGTTGGTGGCCAGGGTCACCGTATCGCTGGGGTTGGCGTAGATGAAGTCAGCCTCGGCCATGCGCTGGTGAAACTCGTCAAAATCTAGAGCTACAGAAAAATGTACCGGAGTACCCAGGTGTTGACTGAGATACTGAGCAAAGTGAAACCAGCGATCGGGGTCTTTGGCGGTGTCGTGGGGGCACACCATAAATTCAAGGGAGCGCATAGCTGTTCTCCTGGAAAAATAAACAGAGGCAGAGACGTTGGGGGATTGGTTAGGGGTGAGCGCAGTCTTGCCCCCCAACCGGGCGGGCAGTCGCCAGCGTCTCAGGGCTACCCGCCATCGAGCGCTACATCAAAACCAGCTTGAGGTCGCTGAGGGTGCGCTTGATTTCAAGCATCAGCAGGCCTTGCTTAGCAGCTTTGTCGGCCAGCACCAGAAATACCGCATCTTCGCCGCAGCTGGTGAGAATGCCGTAGCCTTTATCGCCTTCGACAAAAATGCGCTCAATGCCGCCTCGGGCGAGTTCGCTACCGATGCGTTCTCCCAGGGACAGCATGGCCGCCGACATGGCTGAAACACGCTCTTCATCCATGCCGCCGGGCAGGGTAGCAGCCAGGGGAAGACCGTCGGGGGTGACCACCGCTGCCCCTTGGATATCGGTAGTAGAGGTGACAAAGTTTTGCAGGATGCTGGTGAGTTTTTCGGTGCTGATAGCCATGGTAAGTCTCTCTTTTTTAGGTGAAATAATTCAGCAAAGAATTTGATTAATCAGTGGGCAAAAACCGATCTTAGCTGGGCTACATTGACCCAGCACCGGTGGCAATCAGCCGCCTAAACAGTCCTTCCGACCAACCCGTTTCTTTGAGCACGGCGGCTGAAGTAACTTCGATATAGGCTTGCTCAATAAAAGCCAGGTCAATCATGCAGATTTTGCTCAGGGCATCGCGCAACTGCTGATCTTTGCCATCGACCTGGGCCCGCTTGCCTGCCTCGTGCACCACAACGGCCATGGCGGGCACGACATGCTGAGGCCCAATGCCAATGCGGACGTGAATTAGGCCAATGCGCCAGCGGCGTTCGGCATAGGTATCGCCCCAGTTGTCCATGCCGGTAAACATTTCATGGAACCAGGCGACAAAGGTTTCGCGCAGGCGATGGATGCGGCCTTCAGTTTCGTTGAGGATGGCGCTCATCTCGGCGTCGCGGCCTAAATACTCATAGAAATAGTCGGCCATTTCGGGGGCAATTTCTAAACCCCAGTCGGCAGCGGACTGAAGCACGGTTCTGTCGTCGGCACTGAAGTCAATCCGCGTCACCATTTTTGACATAAACTCATTGGGCTGAAGGCTCATGGGGCTGATCCTCAAAAGGTGTCTTTGATTCAACACCCTTGTTTTATCGTTTTAGACCCATAGGTAAACATGGCGTGAATACCTAACCTTTTGAATTTTGAAGCGGTTGCCGAAAACGCAAAAAAAAAGCTGCTTTCTTTTGCGTTTGATGACGACTTTAGTGGATAATCTCCAGACTGGGGAACGCCGCTATCGTTTGAGCTGTCTGAAAAAATAGGCTAGCCAAGATTAAGCATTGTAAACAAGTTAACCAACTGCCTAGGTGCTAATCTCTCCCTAGAGAATGCTGGGACTGCCCTTTGAGCGATCGCAGTTTAGCAACGGTCAGCTTGTCTATGTCGGGATCAGGGGATTGAGACACCCTCTCTATGAATAAGCATGGCGTCTTCTCAGTTTTGTCAGGCCTCATCTCAGCGATAACTGCGGACTGTCTGCCAGCAATGGCCGATATCAAGCCAGCATCCTAGCCTGCTGCGTTAAGTTAGTTGAAGCAAGTACCCCGGTGGCCTGGGTGTAGCCTGCGTACATTTACGCAGGCGTGCGACATGTTTCTTCAAACTTTTCGCCAATTTACCTGCAAACCGCAGTGCGATCGCAGGGTGACTATGGCCTACGCTGCCGCCAGAAGGCTATATAGTGAAATGCGATCGCCGTCTCAGGCGGCCCCCCGCTGCCCGAGACGGCATAAACACCATTGATTTTTGGCACCTAGAGGCGGTTAGACCCATGGCCCGACGACCAACAGCCGATGACGGGGTAGATCTGGCTCCTTATATAGACCATTCGCTGCTCAGCCCTACGGCGACCACAGACCAGGTGGCCCAGTGGTGTGCAGAGTGCGATCGCTACGGGTTTGCGGCGGTGTGCATTGCCCCCAGCCATGTGGCTCAGGCCGTAGACCTGCTGCACAACAGCAAAGCCAAGGTCTGCACCGTGATCGGCTTCCCCACCGGGGCCACCACCTCGGCCACCAAACTCTACGAAGCCCAGGAGGCCGCCGAGCACGGGGCCGATGAGCTAGATATTGTGATCAATCTGGGCTGGCTGAAGGAAGGCAAAACCGAGGCCATCCACCGCGAGATCGCCACCATTTGCGAAGAGACGGGGCTGCTGGTCAAAGCCATTCTCGAAACCGCCTTGCTCAGCCCAGAGGAAATCGCCCTGGTCGCTGAGGTCTGCATGGATGCCGGGGTCAGCTTTCTCAAGACCAGCACCGGCTGGCAGGGCGGGGCCACGGTCGAAGTGGTGCGCCAGCTGTGGGAACTCACCCAGGGGCAGGTGGGCATTAAAGCCTCAGGCGGCATTGGCACCGCCGCCCAGGCGGTGGCTCTGGTGCAGGCCGGGGCCACTCGCCTAGGCACCTCGCGGGGGATAGAGCTGCTGCGCCAGCAAAAAGAAGAGCCTACCCAGGACTAGTGTTGGGTAGGCAGGTATGAGGTAACTCTGACTGTGGCGGCTTTAGTTGGGGCTGGTGGTGGGCCTAGGGGCGGCCAGCACCTGCGCTCACACCGAGTCTTTGCGGTTGACGGCCCAAAAGATACCGGCGCTGCCGGGTGCTCTCAACTTGCAGGCGGGGCACTCGCAGGTTGCGCCACCGTCAACTAGGTTGAGGTACTTGATTTCTGCCTGGATAGAGACCTCACTGATCGGCAGCCCCAGCATTTTTTTGATGTGAGACTCTAGGGGGCGGCAGGCTCGTCGGGCATAGCTTTGCCCGGCTCGTTCAGAGTAGATGATGTAGTCCGAAAGCCAGGTGTCATTCATGCAAATGTCTCTATCGGGCAACTTCGCATCCTCCCTAGGGAGTAGATGTAGATTACCCCCTGAACTGGATGCTGATCAAGGGTGCCCAAAAATTACCTGGTTTTCTCTCTTCTATTGACCGCCTTGGCTAGCCTTGGCGGGGCTGGGCAAGCACCGTTTGCCCCGACGAGAGAACAACTCGTCAGGGAGGTATTTTCTTTGCCAGAAAATTCCTAAATTAAATTAGGCCCCTTGCGCTGTGGCAAAAGGCCTGGGGGGTGTTGCTCTGGCCCTGACGGGGGCCAATCAATCGGCCTGCAAAACCTCTTGATAGTCTTCGGCTTTGAGCTTGCGCTCCATCAGGGCGGCGACGGCTTCCTCGGCGGAGATGTCGCCCTTGAGCAGCAGATACACCTGCTGAGCGATCGGCACCGAGATCTGCTCCCGCTGGGCAATGTCGTGGAGCACGTAGGCGGTGTTGACCCCCTCGGCGGTGCTGCCCAACTCAGCCAAGATTTGCTCCAGGGATTTGCCCTGGGCTAGACCATAGCCCACCCGATAGTTGCGGCTGAGAATACTGGTGCAGGTGGCGAGCATATCCCCCAGGCCCGAGAGGCCTAAGAAGGTTTCGGGCTGGCCGCCCAGGTGGGTGCCGATGCGCATCACCTCGGGCAGGGCGCGGGTAATCAGCGCCGATCGCGCATTTGAGCCTAGCTCTAGTCCTTCGCAGACGCCCACTGCGATCGCAATCACGTTCTTCAGGGTGCCCCCCAGCTCGGCCCCCAGGGGGTCGGTGCTGCTATAGGTGCGAAAGTTTTCCCCGGCAAACACATGCTGCACCGCCTCGGCGGCGGTTTCATTTTCGCAGGCAATCACCGTAGCGGCGGGCAGGCCACCCTCGATTTCCTTCGACAGGTTAGGGCCAGAGAGCACGGCGATCGCATGGTTTGGAAACGCCCGCTGAAAGATCACCGAGGGGGTCAGGGTGGTTTCAGGATCTAACCCCTTGGTCGCTGTCACCAAGATCGTGGTTTCAGGAATGTTGAGCCCTTTCAGCCGATTCACCAGCTCGGTCACCCCCTTCATGGAAATGGCCGACATAATTACCTCTGCGCCATCTACGGCATCTTCTAGGGCAAGATCGCCGCTGCGCGACCATATGCGCACCCTATGACCATGGCTGTTGGCAATGTGGGCCAGGGCGCTGCCCCAGGCTCCGGAGCCGAGGATGGTGAGGGTGATCTGGCGATGCTTGTAGTCTTCAAAGACTTGATCGAGGGTGGGAGTGGCGGTGAGCATGGTGAATGGTGAGTAGATGGGCCAGGGGTGGTGGTTTGAGTGTTTAGTTTTGAGTGTTTGCCGTACGACAGGAATTCAAAACTCAAACCTTAAAATTCAAAACTTTTTTGCCTAAGCGGTCTGTAGCGAAGGGCTCTCCTGCTTCAGGGCATAGTCGGGGATGCAGTTGGTCTCCATAAACTGGTGGTAGGTGCGGATGTTGCGATCGCACATCTCCTCGCTCCAGCCGCAGTGCTCGCGCAGCACCTGAGCCACCACGGGTAGGACGTCAAAGCCATAGTTGCGGTGCATGCACACCGTCGTGCGGCGGCGCAGAATATCGACAAAGGTGTGGGCCATTTCGTGGCGCACGGCAAATACAATCTGGGCCTGAATGTCTAACAGCCCTTCGCCGATGGGCTGGGCTAGCTCGGGGGAGGCATCGACTAGGGCCAGCAGGTCGAGGGTGCGAGCGCCATAGATGCCGAGCAGGTGATCGAGGGTCTGGGACGAGAGCAGCGGGGTGTAGCGATCGCACCACTGGGCCACCCTGGGGTCGTCGAGCAAAATTGCGCCGGGCAGGGGCCGGGTGTGGGTGGGGCAGGCGGGCACCGCCTCGCCGCGCTTGCGAAAGGCGGCATTGACAAACTCCTCGCCCACCTGACGATGGGTGGTGAGCTTGCCGCCAATCAGCGAAATCAGGTTGGTGGCCCCTTCTTTGCTGTGGTCGTGGAGAATGTGGTCTCGGCTAATGCTGCCCGCCTTTTTGCCCTCGGCGTAGGGCAGGGGGCGCACCCCGGCATAGGTAAAGCGCACATCCTCGCGGGTGAGGCGGCCGGCGGGCAGCACCGCATTGGTCTCAGCCAGCAAATAGTCAACCTCGGCTGCGTCGGCCTTGATGTTGTCGAGGGCACCGTCGTAGCGCTCATCAGTGGTGCCAATGAGATACTGGCCCAGCCAGGGAATGATGAAGAAAGGCCGACCGTCGGACTTGGCTTCGACGTAGAGGGCCGAATCAGGCGCGCCAGGAAAGGCATCGACAATAATGTGGCTGCCCTTGGTACCGCCAATTTTTTGGCCCCGGCTCACGGGCGACTCACTCAGGCCGCAGACCTCATCGACCCAGGGGCCAGAGGTATTGACCACCACGGTTTGGTCGTGGGTGGCGACCTCAAAGGTGTCGTTGGTCAATCCGTCGCGGCAGGTCAGGCCGGTAATGCGCTGGTTGGTCAGGTGAATGTCTTCGACCTTGGCATAGTTTAAGACCGTGGCCCCGGCGGTTTGGGCATCGAGAATATTCTCTAGGCACAGGCGCTCGGCATGCTCGGCCTGGCCGTCGTAGTATTGGGCGGCCCCGGCTAGCCCATCGGCATCGACGGCACGAAATAGCTGCCGCGTCTTTTGGCGCGACAGCATGCGGTGGTTGGGCAACGACTTGTCGTAGCTGAGCACGTCGTAGAGCACCATGCCCACCTGAATAATGCGGAAGCTGCGCGAGCCACTGCGGTAAATCGGAATCGTCATCTGCAGCGGCTTAGCCAGGTGGGGCGCATTGCGCAGCAGCACCTCCCGCTCGTGGAGCGACTCGCGCACTAAATGAAACTCAAAATATTCTAAATAGCGCAAGCCCCCGTGAATCAGGCGGCTCGACCAGCTGGTGGTGCCCCCGGCAAAGTCATTCTTTTCGAGCAAGATTGTTCGCAGACCACGCAGGGCGGCGTCGCGGGCGGTGGCGGCACCATTGATGCCGCCGCCGATGACGATCAAGTCGAAGGGTTGGTCGGTCAGGGTTGGGAGATTACGCATGAATCACGGGGGTTGGAGGTTTTCGGAGCCGGGGTAGGGGGTGGATGGGCGATGAAATGGATGCTCGTAGGGTGGGCACTGCCCACCTTTCGCCCATTGATTAGCCAGAGAGACCTAACCGGAGATAATCGTAGGGTGGGCACTGCCCACCTTCCACCCATGGCTTAGCCAGAGATATATTGTTGCTCTGGTGGGGAAAAGGTGCGATCGCAGATGCAGATCCCAGGGTTCTGCGATGGGCTGAGCCACGGGCGATCAATCTTGGAAAGAACCCTGGGATCTGGCCCTAGCCTAGCCTATTGGTCTTGGGCGTAAGGAGGTGGTGGGCAGTGCCCACCCTACAGGGCTTGTATCGGAGGTCACTCTAAACCCCCCTTTCTAAGGGGGGTGCGGGGAGTCACCACGAGGCGATCTACGCCGTTACTAGCTCCGGCTCGGGCTCGGCGATATCTACCGCATTGGCCTCGCGGAACATGTGGTTGGCCCACTGCTGCACGTCGTAGCGGGTGATGGCCCTGTGCATATTGGCCATGCGACGCTTTTGCTCATCTAGGGGCATGTCGAGGGCAAAATCGATGCACTCGTCCATTTTCTTGTCGGAGTAGGGGTTGGTGAGCACGGCATCGGGCAGCTCCACCGCCGAGCCGGTGAACTCTGAGAGCACCAGCACGCCGTTTTCGCCGCCGTGGGCGGCGATGTATTCTTTGGCCACCAGGTTGAGGCCGTCGCGCAGGGGCGGAATCCAGGCGATATCGGCGGTTTTGTAGAGCGCCATCAGGTCGTCAAAGGGAATCGGCTCGGTGAAGAGCTGGATGGCGTTCCAGGTGAGGGTGGAGTATTTGCCGTTGATCTGGCCGACCAGCTGCTCGATTTCGCTCTGGGCAGTTTTGTAGACCCGCATGCCAGCGGCGGCTTTGACGGCGGTCATGATCAAATTCACCTTGCCGCGCAGCTCGGGGCGGCGATCGAGCAGGCGCTCGAAGCAGAGCAGCATTTCTTTTGCGCCTTTGACGTAGTCAACCCGGCCCGCCGAGACAATGATCTTGTTGTCACCCAGGTCGTCGCGGATCTCGGCCACGCGCTGCTGTACCGAGGGCTTGTTGACCATCTCGTGGATGTAGCCGGGGTTGGTGCCCACGGGGAAGGCGTCAACGTTGACCGTGCGGCCCTTGTATTCGAGCTTGGTGGTCATGTCGGGTTCGGCCAGGGCGGTGCCGAAGGGGGTAAAGGCCTCGGGCACGGGCTTGCGCT
>RECJ01000005.1 GCA_007694115.1 Leptolyngbya sp. DLM2.Bin27
ATGCAGCGACGCATTGACCGAGGCACCTTTAGCCAAAAGCTGCGACTGCTCTGGACGGAGACCTAACGTAAGGTGAAGCGGGCGATCACAATGGAACAATTACTTTCTCCCGCACCATACTTTCGAGCTGCCCTTTCAGTTGGGTAACCAAGGCCTCGCTTTGGATTAACACCCCCAATTCCATATTGAGAGAGAGGGCATATTCCGTCAGGTTGGCGCTACTGATGAAGAGATGATGGTCATCTACGATCGCCCCTTTGACATGTAGCGACCCATAGCGACCGTCTGTGCCAACAGGACGGTTTTCCTTGGGCCATACCAAGACCTGTGCTCTCTGGAGAATGTCGCGCCCAAAGGTGGCTTGTAACCCGTAGGCAATCTTGCCATCTCCCGACTCTGGAGTCTCTGCCAGAATACGCAGTTGAATGCCCCTATCCAAGGCGGCGGTAAGCGCCTGGACGATATCCGGCACCTTGTAGATAGCAAAGCTAATCAGGGTCAAATCGTGGTGGCAGTCTTGAATCAGCTGAAGCAGAACTTGGTCTGTGCGCCGAATTGCCAGGCTAGAGGTGCTTGGCCCAGTCCAAACCAGATCGACCGCTAGCTCTCGCTGGCTAGATTGAACGGCATAGGCTGCACTGGTAATGGCTGCCGCCAGCTCTCTACTACCCCAGTTCAGCGACCTATCATCTCGCCAAGCGTTCAGCACATCCTGAACGCTCCGCCGCAATCGAGGATTGTTGACGGATTGGAGAATGAGGCTGGCCAGAACCTCAGTATAGGGAGAATTGGCTTCGGCCAAGCGGCTTGAAAAATCCCTTAGCAGGGGCGCTGGCAGCAGGCCAACGGCACGGTGAATTTTGTCGAGCAGGGGAGACAACACCGATCAGTCCTGGAAAAAGGCTAGGGTTTTGTCAGCAAAAGTCGCTACCAAGAGGGAGCGATCTAAATACTTGTTTCCCCGTTCACAGGAGGTCTCAGGACTAAACAAGCAGGCATGACAGGCTGCCCAATGGAGAGAGGGAGTGCCCTGGTGGGGCTTATGCTCGGCACAGAGCGGGTCAGAGGCACAAAGACGCATACCCGCCAGCGCCTGGGTGATGTGGTATCCCAGGGTTTTGGGTTCCCCAAGGCTGACCAGCCCGCCCAGGGTACCTTCGCTGTCTGGGGCAGCGGTGTAGATTAAAACGCCCGCCTGGGGGCCGTTGTCATCCTCCGGTCTTTTGGAATAGATTCTTTCCCGCAAGCTGGCGGCATTGTAGCCGCATTCAATGGCCAACTGCCGCATCAGGGCATGGGCAAAGGAATGCATCAGCATGTAGCGCATGCCCGGAAAGGGGATTTTGGCGGGGTCAAGGTTGCGAGTCCGTAGCCACTGCTTTTGAGCCTCGCGGGTGCGTTGCCCCCGCTCAAACACCTGGGGCTGCTGTTCCCACGACTGTAGGTAGTTCTCCTCAAACTGCAAAAATATGCCCTCTCCTTTTACTTCGGTGGCCGGAACCCAGAGCGGGTCATTGCGGCTAATGGGGGCTCGAAACTCTGAGGGAATGTTGCCCGTATCGTCAAAGTCGCCGGGAGACTGAATCCGGGTGAAGCCAACCAGCGCTCTCACCTCACGCAGTCGCTCCACCAAGACGGTCTTGTCGAAATAGGTTTCGTAGCCGACCGGCGGTGCTACCGGGCGTAGCTGAAATTCATTCGTGTTCTGGGTCGCAACTGAAAGGGAAAAGACCTCCCATTCTGGAGTCTTCAAGTCTTGGGCATCGGCTTCTTCTTGACCCTGCTGAATGGCTTCGATGGTCTCCCAGATATCCTCAGCGGAATATTTAGCGAATTCTTGGAGTTGGCCGGTGGCTTGCAGGGCCGACAAAAGCACCTGAAGAATTTCTAGGCTAGTGGCCTTGCCGAGGATGACCCAGTTGTCTTGCACTAGCTGAGTTAGTTGATTAGAGGCGATAGGAATGGAAAGCGCCGATAGGGTGATGCCGAACCAGCCGTTAGACGCCCCCAGCAGCATGCCCCGCATTTGTTGGGAGCACTCTTCGTCAAAGCTGCGAATGTGGGGATGGCGTCCCCGGCAGCGGGGCATAGTCTGTTTGCCCGATTCACCAAAGGCCTCTGATAGGCGGCGGGCTTTGGCCTCACAGCCGTCGCAGCGCACCATGATATCGGTGGCGGCTCCGGTAACGCCATACTCCTCAAACCTCAGGGATCCTTGGCAGTCTGATGGCCCCCGATGAACGAAATAATGCCAGGGAAAATCGTCTAAGTGGCCATGCTCACAGGCGACTAGGAAACGCGACGGAATAACGGCAGGCGGCTTTTTGGCCTTGGGGCAGTTTTTATGGACATAGCGGGCTTCGTTAGGCCGGTAGGGGTTGGTTTTCAGCTCAAACAGCTGCGACTGTAGGGGAGCCAGCAAGCGACAACGAGGACACACCATCCAGCTCGGAAACGGAGATACGGGAATGCCTATCCGGGCCGCCTCGTCGAAGGGGTCGAAGCTACCATCTGGATCGGGGGGCATGGGGGGCGATCGCAAATCTTTCACCTGACTCCCCAACTCCTGGCGCACAGCGGCCAGCAGGCGTTCTTCGTTGAGTTCCAGGGTGCGAGTTTTGTCCCATCCTTCTAGGCCCATCACCATGGCCGAAAGGTTGGGCAAATCTGCGATCGCGCCAATGCCATAGGTAAACAAAATCTGGCTGGGGCGCAGCTCGCC
>RECJ01000244.1 GCA_007694115.1 Leptolyngbya sp. DLM2.Bin27
GGGCAAGAAAAGCCGCCCTAGAAGGGCGGGGCTTGTATCCCATTATTTTTGGTCATCGCCCTGTAACCACCCCGAGGGGAGATGCTTAGAGGTCAGAAAAAATTGCTATATGATAGGCCGTGGCAAGAGTGGGGAACCTAGGGTGAATCAAGTTTTACGGGTAAATCGGGCCACAGTATTTGTGCTCAGACCAGAACCCCCGGCGCAGCTAGCCGCCAATGAACAGGTGGCGATCGCAGCGGGCAGCACCTATCCCTTACATTCCTACGCCTACGCCGATATCAACGGCGGCTTCAACGGCCATATTAGGGTGGCCCTGCGCGATCGCACCCTCGGCCCCGGCTTCAACACTTGGTTTGTGCCTGGCCGCGATATTCAAGTCGAGGCCGACGGAGTTGTGGTCTACCCCCACGAAGATCAAGAGAGTATGTCGGTGCTGTGGATTAACGTCGGCACCCTGCTCAAGCGCCGCCCCCTTGACTCCACCCTGCTCAACCCCAGCGAGACCGTAGCCGTGCCCCGGGGCCGCACCTTTGACCTACATTCCTACGCCTTTGCCGATAGCCAGGGCAACTTCAACAACCACATTAAGTTTGCCATTCGCAATACCGAAGACTTTGTCAACGGGCTCAGCACCTGGTTTGTGTTTACCCCCCACGCCTTTGTCACCCTCGACGACGATGTGGTGTTTCCACGGCCCGACCCCAACGCCTTTATTCTGCGGGTCACGGCCAGCACCATTTTCAAGCGTCGCCCGGTAGCCAGTAGCCAGCTGGCCCCCAACGAGTGGGTGCAGACCTCGCCGGGCACCGAGTTGGTGCTCGCGGCCTACGCCTTTGCCGATGCCCAAGGCCCGTTCAACGGGCACATTCGCTTTACCCTCAGATACGTTAGAGACGATATCGCTGGGTTTAATACCTGGTATGTCTTTCAGGGCCATGCCCAGGTCGAACGGGCTGGGGTGGTAGTCTTCCCCCGGCTCACCGCGCCAACGCCGCCGCCGCCGCCCCAGTACTCAGGTCGCCCCTTTCGCCTGCCGGGCAACACCTCCACCTTTTACACCGACCAGCCAATTATTCCCGGCGGCAACTTTACCTGGGGCGAGGCCACCCGCGACGCCACCCGCATTCCAGAAAATCAGTCCATCGTCAACAATATTATTGGCCTGGCCCGGGCGCTACAGCCCGTGCGAGAACGGCTCAACCGGCCCTTTCAAGTCAACTCCTGGTATCGCCCGCCTGCAGTCAATGCGGCGGTGGGGGGGGCTTCCCAGAGTCAGCACCTGTTTGGTCGCGCTGTCGATGTGCAGGTGCAGGGGCTCAGCGGTCGCCAGGTGGCCAACGCGGTGATGCTCACTTGGCCAGGGGGCGTGGGCATCTACAGCAACATTCCCAACATCATTCACCTCGACACTGGCCCTAGACGTTTCTGGGGGTTTTAGCGCCGGGTCAGGGTTGGGTGCTGCCAGGGCCAATGCTGCTCTAGGCTGCCATGCTGTAGACAGGCACCCTGCAACAGAGGACGATCACTAGGTATGATAAGAGGCGATTAAATCGACTATTTCTAGATCAGATCGCCATGCCCCAGTCCAAACATACCCAGGCCCATCTGTCGCGCACGGTGCCCAAAGATCAGTCTGAGTTTTTCAAAAAGCGCACCCGTGACTCGATGGAGTACTACATGGGGGCCAAGCTGCTAGAGGTAGGGGTCAACCCCAAAAACACCGTCTACCGCTGGACCTCAACGATCAAGGGCAGCCAAGAAGAAATCACCGTCAGCGCCTACTGGGGCGAGTCACGCGAAAAGCTAGAGGCCGAAGAATAAGAGGGTGTACGGTGTGAGGTTTACGGTACACGGTCTGCCTTGAACCTCACACCGTGAACCGTACACCCTATACCGTGAACCCATGAAGGGCGATCAAGCCTTAGGCTGCCTGGAGCTTCGCCATAAAAAAGCCGTCCATGTTTTGGCGGTGGGGCCAAACGCGCAGCCAGCCCTCGGCAGCAGCCTCTAGCCCCTGGCCGAATCCGGGGTCTGGCGGCTGAATTTGCCAGGCGGGGTTGGTGTGGCAAAATTGCTCAATCACGGCTTCATTTTCGGCGGGGTGGAGGGTGCAGGTGGCGTAGACCAACGTGCCGCCCGGTTTCACGCAGCGGGCGGCTTCGGCCAGTAGGGCGGTTTGCAGCTCGGCCAGCGACGCTATGCTCTCAGGGGTCTGCCGCCAGCGGGCGTCGGCGTGGCGGTGCAGGGTGCCCAGGCCCGAGCAGGGGGCATCGACCAGCACTCGGTCAAACTGGTGGTGAAACGGGGCCAGGTCAGTGCTGTCGACCGCCTGGGTTTGCACATTACCCAGGCCTAGGCGGCGGGCGTTGGCGGTGATTTTTTTCAGGCGAGAGGGGGCGCGATCGCAGGCTACCACCGTCCCGGTCTCTCCGACAATTTCAGCTATTTGGGTGGCCTTGCCCCCCGGCGCGGCACACACATCCAGCACCGTTTCCCCCGGCTGCGGGTCGAGCAAGAGACCCACGAGCTGAGCGCTGGCATCCTGCACGCTCCACCAGCCCGCCTCGTAGCCGGGCAGATCGCTGAGCGCCCCCTGGTGGTTGACCAAACGCAGCCCGTCGGGCACGCCGGGAATAGCTGCTACCGCCACGCCAGCGGTGGCAAAGGCAAGGTTGATCGCTGCGATCGTGGCCTGCCCTCGATTGACCCGCAGGTCGATGGATGGCACCTGGTTAAACCACTGGCAAAGCTGGTCAGTTTCGTCTGGCCCGAGCTGGTCGAGCCAGAGAGCGACCAGCCAGTCGGGGTAGCTGTGGCCTAGGCCCAGGGCTGTCACGGGTTGGTCAGGCAGCTGCAAGGGGTCGGTGCCTAGCTCAGCTTGACGGATGTATTGGCGCAGCAGGCCATTGACTACCCCAGACAGCTTACCTAAGCCGTTCGCCTTGGCCAGATCGACGCTGGTGTTGACCGCCGCCGAAGCCGGCACGGCGCTCAGATAGCGCAATTGATACAGCCCCAGGTGCAGCACTAGGCGCAGCACCGGGGGCTGTTTGTCGGCGGGGCGAGTGCCCAGTTGGCCAACTAGAGCGTCGAGGGTGCGCTGGCGACGCACAGTGCCGTAGATCAGCTCGGTGGCCAAGCCCCGATCTGCTTCACTGAGATCGGCCTGGGCTAGGGTGCGGTGCAGCGCCACATCGGCGTAGGCACCGGCTTGCACCTGAAGCAGCACGTTGAGGGCCAGCTGTCGCGCCCCAGACAAAGCCCGAGCCGGTGCGGCAGCCCGATGAGTCATAATTTTTGCCCAGCTACGATTTCAGGGGTAAGCGTTGTTAGAGAGTAGTCGAGGGCTGCTTAGCCTAGAGTAGGCATCGCCAGGGAGAAGCTCCACCGACGCACAGTCACGCTCAGCAGCTGTCTCAACCTCTATTTTTTAGCCATGCCCTTGGCAGCACGCCTGGCGACCTGAGGGTCGCGCTTGGTGGTCTGCTGGTCATTTTTGCGGCGGCGGCGATCGCGCCACTCGGCGGCGGTTAGATAGGCCACGCCACCGGTAACCACCACCATCAGCACCAGAGCAATGATGGCCAAAATGCTAAAGGCTTGGGCTTGTACAGTTGCTTCCATAGCTAAAATGCCGGGTTTAAAACCCGTTGCGACCCCAGATCACCATCGACAGCGAGAAGGTAAAGACGACCAGCAGTGAAACCCAGCCAAAGGACAGAATATCCATAGGTGCTTTCTTTCTAAGACTCAAAACAACACAGCTATTTCTATCATAATGCCACGGCGCGGCAACGCTTTGGAGCACTCTAGGGTTTTCTTCTCACTGGTGCGTCAAACCCATTAGGCAGCAGAGTTTGTATACCGCCCTCGCCCCCACATTACCGTCCCACTCGCCGTCACCTACCTCACAGAGGTCAAAGCCGATGATCTGGCGACCGCTGCGCACCACCTGGCGCAGCAGGCAAAACACTTCTTCTAGCTCTAGCCCACCCGGTACCGGGGTGCCCGTATGGGGGCAGAGCTTGGGGTCCAGCCCGTCGGCATCAAAGCTGACGTAGACCTGCTCCGGCAGCGCCGCCACCATCGCCTCGCACTGCTGCATCCAGGGAATGCCCCGGTAGGTGTTTTCTTTCACCACTGAGTCGTAGTGGGTGACGATGCGCCCGCCCGACTGCTTGATCAGCGCCACCTCGTCGTGGCACAGGTCGCGAATGCCCACCTGCACTAGCCGACTCATTTGGGGCAGCCCCAGCAGGTTGTACATGATCGACGCATGGGAGTAGCGAAAGCCCTGGTAGGCCTGGCGCAGGTCGGCGTGGGCGTCAATGTGCAGCACGCCAAAGTCGGCGTGGCGCTCGGCCAGGGCTTGTAGATAGCCCAGGGGTACGCTGTGGTCGCCGCCGATCACCCCCACCCGCTTGCCAGCGTCAAGGGCGGCGCTGGTCTGGGCGTAGAGCCAGCCGGTCATTTGTTCGCAGGCGTGGTTGACGTTGTCTAGATCGGTTTGGAGCAGGGGTTGAGATGCGATCGCAACCCCCGCTTCGGTCGCTAAAATCACCCGATTTGCCGTCTCCCGCACCTGCTGATTCAGCTCAATCAAATGCTCGGGCAGCGGCGGCATGTAGATGCCCTGTCGCCAGCCCTCGGGGTGGTCGCGATCGTACAGATCGAGCTGGGGTGAGGCCTCTAGCACCCGAGCTGGCCCCTGGGCGGTGCCCTGGTGGTACGACACCGTCGCTTCCCAGGGCACGCCAAAGACAATAATGCCTGCGGTGTCGTAGTCGTAGGGCAGGCCGTAGAGGTTGCCGTTGTCGAGGCCCACACCGCTGGGGTCAAAACTGTGCAGATTGACGGTTGAGGTGGTCATAGATCAGATCCTAGCGATCGCGTAGGGTGAGCGGTGTTGAACATGCGGGACAATACATCCCATATTCCGCAGGCCGCAGGCCGCCTCTGTATTCCAAGGGCTGCGCCTTTGGGGCCTAGGGGGGCTATTGCTGCCTTTGGTTACTATGGTGCATAAATTAGTGCATAAATTCGAGGCATTCTAGCGATCAGCACCCCTGATCAGGGGCTTGGTTAATACCGAATTTGCAGGGTTACCTGGGCCTCTACGGTTTGCTCACCCCCCATGACTGGGGTGACGGCGTCGGCCTCGGCGCGGCTAAACTGGGCGGCGCGGGGCATGGGCACCGGGGTGGGGGGGGTAGAGCCATTGATTTGAATGGTGACCACCTCTTGGGCGCTGAGGTTGAGGCTGCCGAGCACGGTGCCTGCCTGGGCCTGGGCGTCATTGACGGCGTGGCGGAGGGCGCGCTGGCGGGCGGCCTCTAGGGCGGCCTCGTCGGCGACAAAGCTAATGCCGCGAATTTGGTTGGCCCCAGCCCTCACCGCATCGTCAAGCAAAGAGCCAACATTCTCAGTGGCGATGCGAAAGCTGACGGTGTTGCTGCCGCTGTAGCCCACCACCTCAGAGCGACCGTTTTCGTAGTTGTAGCGGGGGCTGAGCTGAATGCCGGTGGTTTCGAGCTTTTCGACCTGGCGCGATCGCAGCAGCTCGACCACCGCCGTCGTACGCTGGGCCACCTCGCGCTGCACGGCGGCGGCATCGGTACCCTGCACATCGACCCCAAGATTCACCTGGGTTTGGGTGGTGGGGATTGACTCTTGACCCTGACCGGTGACTGTGAGCGTTCTCATAATATTTTCCTGGGCGATCGCCGTGGGGGTAAACACTGGGGCAAAGCTCAGCCCCGATGCTAGGGCAGCCGACATCAGCATCGCCGCCGTCAGGCGTCTGGGAGCGTAGCGTTTAATGTTCATGGGCCTCACACTCTTGTTAAGGGTTAGATCACCTACTGTGGCACGGTAGGTTGCGGCCCCAGGAGTTGTTACCAATTTCGATACGGAATGGTGGTCGTAGCGATTTCCCAGCGGGCCTTAGGAGAAAAAGCCGTCGTTAAAATACGAGATCCAGGCCAGGGCCAGGCCGCCGATGGAGACATTGATCAAGGGCAGGGCCGTCAGCCCGCAGGCCCAGGTATAGCGGTAGGGAAAGTGCGCCAGGGCGGGCAGCGCAAACACCAGCCAGCTTAGAGCCAGGGCCACCAGGCAAACGATGGGAAAGGTGGCAACGCTGATGGCCAGAGTGACGGTTGCTGGGCTTTCGAGGGCCTTGGGGTCGTCAAACATCATCGGCGTCATGAGCGTGGGTAGCGCTCCGACGATGGCCCCGGCGATCAAAAGAACTGTGGCGATCAGCATAAGCACAGTTTTGCGTCGCATTGGTGGGGCCGGGGCCGGGACAATCGCCGAAGCTCTAGACATTGCCAAGCAGCCATGGGTCAGTCGCTAGAGATAGGCCACGGTGACCCCGGTGCCGCCGTCGGCCTGGGCGGCAGGCTCAAACCGCTGCACCTGGGGGTGGCGCTTGAGAAATTCATGCACCCCGGCCTTGAGCTTGCCGGTGCCGTGGCCGTGGATGATCCACAGGGCCCCGCTGCCCTGGGCGATCGCTTCTTCGATCACCGCCTCTGACTCGGCCACCCGCATGCCCCGCAGATCGATGGTGTTGCGGCTGGTGCGAATCGCCGGGGCCGGGGGGCCAGCCTGGGCGGCGGGCACGGTGTCGGCGGGCTTGGCTTTGACCGGTACTTCGGCCTTTTCGCCCCGCAGCGACTCGATATCGCCCAGGCTGACGGTGGTTTTCATCAGGCCAAAGCGTACGGTGATGCGGTGGTCGCTGTCGGGGGCGGTGAGCACCTCGGCGGTCTGCCCCAGGCTGGGAATCCGAATGCGATCGCCTACCGCTGGCCGATAGCCCGGTTTAGCGGGGGCCGGGACGGCGGCGGTCGGCAGGTGGGTAGAGGCGATCGCATCCACCGCCGCCGTGGCCTGCTGGGCCGCCTGGGCGGTGGCCTCGCCCTGCTGCAAGCGGCGAATCACCTTGGCGATGTCGCGCTTGGCCTCGGCAATCGCCGCCTGTACCGCCGCCTGCTGCTGGCGCTTGAGGTCTTGCTCGCGATCGCGCAGCAGGTGGGCCTTGTACTGTACCTCGTTGTGGAGCTTTTCGGTGGCCGCCAACAGTTCCGCCGCCGCCTGGGAACGTTCTTCCTGGTCGCGGCGCTGGGCCTCTAGGCCGGCAATCACCTGGTTGACATCATCCTGCGACCCCAGGGCCATCAGGGCCGCTGCCTGGTCAACCACAGCGGTGTTGAGCCCCAGGCGGCGGGCAATGGCCAGGGCGTTTGACCGCCCCGGAATGCCCCACAGCAGGCGGTAGGTGGGCGACAGCGTGGCCTCGTCAAACTCCACCGAAGCATTCTCAAACCGCGCATCTTGATACTTCAGGGCTTTTAACTCACCGTAGTGGGTGGTAGCCATGGTCAGCCGCGCCCGGTCGGCTAGGTGCTTGAGGAGGGCGATGGCCAGGGCCGTGCCCTCGGTGGGGTCGGTGCCCGCGCCGACTTCGTCGAGCAGGATGAGGGAGTTGGAGTGGGGGGTGAGTGGGTGAGTGGGTGAGTGGGTGGGTGGGTGGGTGGATGGGTGGGTGGAATTGGGTTCTGGCAAGGGGTGGTTGTCTACAACTCTTGCTTCACCTTCATCACTCTCACCACCGACCTCTCCGACCTCACCCTCATCCCCTAACGCCGCCAAAATTCGGCCAATGCGGCGAATGTGGCCAGAGAAGGTCGACAGGCTTTGCTCGATGGATTGTTCGTCACCGATGTCGGCCAGCACTTGGTCAAACCAGGGAATTTCTACCGGCTCACGGGCGGGAACGTAGAGACCGACGCGGGCCATCAGCGCGGCTAGGCCCAGGGTTTTGAGGGTGACGGTTTTGCCGCCGGTGTTGGGGCCGGTGATCGCCACCACCCGCAGCTCAGGGCGAATCAGCAGGTTAGTGGGCACCACCGCTGGCCCAGCTTCGTGTCGCTGCTGCCACACCAACAGCGGGTGGCGCAGCTGGCGCAGGGTGGTCTGCTCGTGGGGCTCGATGAACCGGGGCGGGTTGGCCTCTAGCCACAGCGAGTAGCGGGCGCGGGCGTAGGCCAGGTCTAGCTCAGTCACCACCGCCAGCAGGTGGGTGAGGTCGGCGTAGACCTCGGCTACCGCCTCGGTGAGCTGGCGCAGGATAATCTCTTCTTCGGTTTTTTCTTGGCGCAGCAGCTGGCGCAGGCGATTGCCCAGCTCGACCACCGCCTGGGGCTCGATGTAGAGGGTGGCCCCGCTGGCGGAGGCGTCGTGGACAATGCCGGGCACCGAGTCTTTTTGGGGGGCTTTGACCGGCAGCACAAAGCGATCGCCGCGCTGGGTGATCAACAATTCTTGCATGGCCCCGGCCTGGCGCTGCAAAATTCGCTGGAGGCGCTGCTGAATGTCTTGGCGGGTGGCTTTGGTGCGATCGCGAATGCCCCCCAGCTTAGGGCTGGCCCGGTCGGTGACATCACCGCGATCGTCGATGCAGTGGTAGATCTGCTGCTCTAGGTCGGGGTGGGTGCTCAGCTCGGCCACCAGGGCTTGCAGCACCGGCAGGGCTTCCGGCGGCTGGCCGTCGATGGTGCGGCGCAGCTGGCGAGCACCATGGAGGGTGGTGGCGATTGCCAGCAGCTCTTCGCCCCCCAGCAGCCCCTGGCGATGGGCGCGCTCCACCGCCGCGCCCACATCGCGAATGCCGCCAAAGTTAAGGCCGTTGTGGTGCTGCTCTAGCCAGTCTGCCTCCTGGGTCTGGGCCAGCAGGTTGATGCTCGCCATTTGGTTCTCTGGCTGGGCCTCAGGGGCCGCCAGCCGCTGGGCGGCTAGCGTTCCCAGCTTGGTCGCCGCAAAGGTTGACAGGTGCTGGCACAGCCGGGGCCACTCCAGCAGGTTGAGGGTTTCATGCTGAATTAACGACAGGTCAGACAGGGGATTAAACTCTCTTAACGTACTGCTTTAGTATAAAGAACTCCCCGGGAGGAGAGGTCCCCCTGGGCCAAACCTAGCCCCATCCAGACCCGGCTTTGTCCAGCGGGGGCTGACGGGCCAGCAGGTCGGTGATCTGGTCAGGGGGTAAGGGCCGCGAAAACAGGTAGCCCTGACCCAGGGTATAGCCCAGGCTGCGCAGGTGTTCTAGCTGGTGGGGAGTTTCTACGCCTTCGGCCACGGTGGCCAGACCCAGCTGATTGCCTAGGGCCATAATGGTGGCCACGATGGGATGATTGAGGTGGCCCGCTGGGGCCTGGGCCACAAAAGAACGGTCGACCTTGAGGTAGTCGATCGGCAGGCGGTGCAGGTAGCTGAGGGACGAATAGCCGGTGCCGAAGTCGTCAATGCTAATCCGCACCCCTCGGGATCTGATCTGACCCAGCAGCGCAATGGTGACCTCGATGTCGTCAATCAGCATGCTCTCGGTGATCTCTAGGGTGAGGTGGGCACCGGCAAGGCCCGTGCTGGCCAGCACCTGATCGATGTTGGCCAGCAGATCGGGCTGCCGCAGGTCTTGGGCCGACAGATTGGTGCTCATGGTCAGCGGCCCCAGGTGGCTAAACTGCTGCTGCCAGGTGACCAGTTGCTGACAGGCAACGCCCAGGGTCCAAGTGTCAAGACAGCTAATCAGCCCTAGCTCTTCGGCCAGGGGAATAAACTCGTCCGGGGGCACTAGCCCCCGACTGGGGTGCTGCCAGCGGGTCAGCACCTCAAACCCTGCGATCGCCCCGGTGGCCAGGGTGACGATGGGCTGGTAGTGCAGCACCATTTCGCCGCCGCTGATGGCCTGTCGCAGGTCGTTTTCTAGGTGCAGGCGGGCCATGGCCTGGGTGTGCATGTGGGCGGTGAAAATTTCGTAGCGGGCCTTGCCATTGCCCTTGGCCCGGTACATGGCAATATCGGCATCGCGCAGCAGATGCTCGGCCTGGGCATAGCCCCGGTGACCGACCACAATGCCAATGCTGACGGTGGTGTAGACCAGGCGGTCGGCCACGGTAAAGGGAGTAACTAGGGCGGCAAAGATCCGCTCCGCCGCCGCCACTGCCGCTGGCCCAATCTCAGCTTGATCGAGATCTACTGCCCCTGCGCCGTCTACGCCCTCGATTAAGACCACAAACTCGTCCCCTCCCAGGCGGGCGGCCAAGTCTACCCCGCGCAGGGTGGCCTGGAGTTTGGCGGCGATCGTCACTAGCATCTGATCTCCGGCCTGGTGACCCAGGCTGTCGTTGATCACCTTAAAGCGATCGAGGTCGAGAAACAGCACCGCAAACTGATACTGGGGATTAGCCTGGGCGCGGCCCAGGGCTAGGGTTAGCCGCTCCATCAGCTGGTGGCGGTTGGGCAACCCGGTGAGGCCGTCGTGGAGAGCGTCGTGCTCTAGCTGGCGCTGGGCCAGCACCCGCTCGGTGACATCGCGCGAGGTGGTCTGCAACTGCACCACCTGCCCCGCCCCATCGGCGATGGCGCGAATCAGGGTCTCAAACCACAGGTAGTGGCCCTGGCGATGGCGCAGGCGGTAGGTAACAGGCTCGGTCTTGCCGCCCTCGCTGGCCACCCGCAGCTCAGTTTGCAGGCGATCGCGGTCGTTGGGGTGCACAAAGGCATTCAGATCTTGGTCGCGCATTTCGCTGTAGCCGTAGCCTAGCAGGGCTGTGCAGCTGGGGCTGACGTAGAGGCAATGCCCCAGCAGATCGTGCAGACAGACCATGTCGTTGGTGTTTTCGGCCAGCAGTCGGTAGCGAAGCTCGCTCTCCCGCAGGGCGGCCTCAGCCTGTTTGCGATCGCTGATGTCAATAATCAGCCCGTCCCAGATCACATCGCCGTTGGGCTGGGGAGCGGGGCGAGCAATGCCCCCCAGCCACTTGGTCTGCCCGCTGGGGGTAATCACCCGATACTCGACTCGCCAGGTGTCTAGGGTGCGGTGCGACAGTTCGATGGTCTGCTTGAGAAGATCAACATCCTCGGGGTGAATCATGCGCCAGACCACGTTGGGGTCAGCCAGGGCACCGTCGGCCTCAACCCCATAGATCTCCCGGAATCCAGAGCTGATGTAGGTAAACTGGTCGCTGCCGTCGGGGCGCAGGCGATAGCCGTAGAGCACCCCCGGCACGTTGCCAGCCAGGGTTTGAAAACGGCTCTCGCTGACTTCGAGCGCCACCTGGGCAGTTCTGCGATCGGTGACATCGAGAATCAGAGTGTCCCAGATGATGCTGCCATCGGCTGCGCGCACGGGCTGGCCGTAAGCTTCGAGCCACTTTTCTATCCCCGAGGGGGTGATGATGCGCCAGGCAAAGTTCCAGGGGGTGAGCGCTTGAGCCGAGGCCATCACCGAGGTCTGCATGGCGGACAGGTCGTCGGGGTGCACCGCTTGCCACAGCAGCGTCGCATCGGCCACCACGGCCTCGGCTTCCACCTCCCACAGGCGGGTGCAGCCTGGGCTCATATAGAGCACGCCATCGGTGCCGTCGGGCCGCAGGCAATAGCGAAAGATGGCCCCCGGCAGGTTGGCAGCCACCCCCTCTAGGCGGGCCTGGCTTTCTTCTAGGGCAGCCTCGACCCGGCGACGCTCCTCTAGCTCAAGCTGCACTTGACGATAGAGGTGGGCCTGCTGAATCGCCACTTCGAGCTGGTGGGCCACCGCCTGGGCCAGCTCGATTTGTTCGCTCGCCCAGGTAAACGGGCGGGCCTTGGCAACCATGGCAAAGCTACCCCAGAGCTGCCCGTCTACCACCATCGGGGTGAGCAGCCAGGCCCCCGGCGTGGTCTCGGCAACGGTTTGGTTGACCGCATCTGTCGCCCAGCCACTGTCGTCTGAGCGCACGGTCTTTAGGCGATGGAGCTGGGCGGCCACCGGGTTGTCTGCGTCGGGAATTTCGTAGCCCAGGGTAGGCGGCAGGTCTGAGTCGTGGCGGTACTCGGCTACGGTGCGCCACAGCCCGGCCTCGGGCACATACTGGGTCACATAGCAATCAAAGGGGGCCATCAGCTGGGCGGCTTCGGCGGTGGCGGTGGCAAAAATAGTGTCGAGGTCAAGGGAGTTGCGAATGGCCTGCACCACTCGGTTCAGCGCTTTTTCCCGCTGAATCTGGGCTTGGAGAGCCAGAATGCTCTGGACAGAGCCCGGTGTGGCCGATAGCAAGTCCTCCACCAGACGCTGAACGCTGGCCGGAGTGCTCTCCCACTCGGCGGGGGAGATGTGATGGGGGAGTTGATCGGGCTGAAATTCCATAGCCGACGCTAAAGCGTTACCTCAAGTTTACCTACTGGCCTAGCTCTGACAGGATTAACCGCATCCGTGAGGGCGATTCTCAGGCAGGTTTCAGCTCTATGGGTTCTAATAAATAAATTAATCATCGCCCAAACTCTAGGTTTGGCGATCGCCCAACCTTATCCGCCAGCCAAAAAAGTCAAATCGGCTCGGCAACTGGGTTGTTAGTGCTGTTTTATCTCCCTAGGTTCCATGGTTCAGTCTCCCTCGTCTGCTGCTGCCCCCGTTACCGCCCCCGTGACTCCGTTTGAGCAACGCCTCGATCAGCCCCTCAGCAAGCTGCCGATCACCGTTTTGCAGATCAACCTGGGGCGCAAGTGCAACCTAGCCTGCACCCACTGCCACGTGGAAGCTGGCCCCAAGCGCACCGAAGAACTGTCGCCTGCGGTCTGCGACCAGCTAATCGAGATCCTGCATCGGTTTCCGCAGATTACCACGATCGATCTGACCGGCGGTGCCCCCGAGATGAACTATGGTTTTCGCCCCCTGGCAGAGGCGGCACGGGCGCTGGGCAAAACCGTGATTGTGCGCTCTAACCTGACCATTTTCTTTGCCCCCGGCTTTGCCGATCTGCCCGAATATTTTGCCCGCCACCAGCTCCATGTAGTGGCTTCCCTGCCCTGCTATCTCGAAGACAATGTTGACCAACAGCGCGGGGCCGGGGTCTACGGCGAGTCGATTCGCGCCCTGCAAAAACTCAACCAGCTGGGCTACGGCCACGACCCCGCCCTCTGCCTCGACTTGGTTTACAACCCGCCGGTGCCCCGCAGCGCTGAGTTTAAGCTCACCCCCAGCCAGACAGCGCTCCAGGGTGACTATAAAACCTATCTGCGATCGCACTTTGACATCGCCTTTAACCAGCTCTACACCATCACCAACCTGCCCATTGGCCGGGTCAAACAGTATCTCCAGGGCAAAGACCTCTACTGGCCCTACCTGCAATTTTTGGCCGACCACCACAACCCCGCCACCGTCGCCAACCTGATGTGCCGCCAGCAGCTTTCGGTTGACTACGAGGGCCACCTCTACGACTGCGACTTCAACCAAATGGAGGCGCTGCCGAGCAAATCGCCCAGCGGCCACCCCCTCACCGTGGCCGATCTGCTGGCGGCCAACTCCTTAGATGTGGCCAAGCAGGTGCAGACCCGCACCTACTGCTACGGCTGCACCGCCGGGGCCGGGTCGAGCTGCGGCGG
>RECJ01000004.1 GCA_007694115.1 Leptolyngbya sp. DLM2.Bin27
ATCAAGGGCTGAGCGAAGTCGTTCGCGCAGCGTTTTCCCCAGGGAAAAAGTTTGATCGGTAGGTACTTTATTTTTCTGCAAGTCCTTTGATAAACAGGCTGCTGGCCTGTCCTGAGGGCTGTTACCTGGCCCCGGTTATTCTGACGCTGGTAGGTAGAGGGTAAAGCAGCTCCCCTGGCCTATCTCAGAGGTCAGGGCAATAGTGCCGCCATGCATCTGGGCAATGCGCTGGGAGAGGTGCAGCCCCAGGCCATGGCCTGCCCTCGCCTGGTTGCCCTGGCGAAACCATTCAAATACGGCCCCCTGATCAGATTCGGGAATGCCAATGCCGGTGTCGGCTACCGACACCCACACCCAGGGGTGGCAATGATCGTAAATACTGGGCATCTCCAACTCTGGCGGCAGGTGGGGCGACACGCCTACGGTGACGGTGATGCCGCCGGTATCGGTAAATTTGATGGCGTTTCCCACCAGGTTAGTCACCACTCGGCGCAGTTCTAGGTGATCACCTGGCACAGTAAAGCCATCGTCCCGTAGGGCAAACGTACTCGATGCACTGGGTTCTAAGGGTATATCATCAGACTCCGTCGGTTTCAACGCTCTGTTTTTGGCCGATGAGCTGTGGGCAGAGAGTGGCAGGCTATTGACGGGATCGGCCCGACAGAGCAGACAGGTGAGGGTCTTCTCAGAGGCGATGGGGGCCAGCTCCATCACCACGGTTTCAGTCAGCTTAAGCAAGTCTACTGGCGATAGCGTTAGGGCCTTGTGGCCGGCCTCGTGGCGGTAGACTTCGAGCAGCGTATTCACCATGCTGAGCAGGTGTCGGTTGCTTTGAATGGTGGTGGCGATCGCCTGCTTGGCAGCATCGGGCACGGTGCCAAAGGCATCGCCTTGACAGAGGTCAAGCATGCGGTTGGCGGCAACTAGGGGGGTGCGTAGGTCGTGGGTGAGCCGAGCTACGAAGTCATCGCGCTGGCGCAGCATAGCGGTCTGGGCATCCATGCTGCGCTTAAGGCGGAGCAGCGATCGCACCCTAGCCCGCAGCTCATTGACATCTACTGGCTTGCGGATAAAGTCATCGGCCCCGGCATCTAGCCCCTGCACCAGACTCGACTGGTCGTGGGCGGTGATCAGCAAAATTGGAATGTAGGGCAGGTTAGGATCGCTGCGAACCTTTTGGGTCACCGCATAGCCATCCATCCCCGGCATCATGACGTCGAGCAAAATCACATCAGGCGGAGCCTGCTGCACTGCATCGAGGGCTGCCTGACCATTTTCCACACAGGTGATGTGGTAATCGGGGTCATCTAAAATCGACTCAATCAGAAACAAATTGTCGGGGGAGTCGTCTACAGCCAGGATGGCAAAGGAATCATGGGAAAGATCCGGAGGCATTGTGGTTCAAAACTACGGTCGCGGCGCTCATTGAAAATAGTAACTGAGTAGGCCAAGATGGTCTGCCAGCAGTTCCTCTATACGTTGCATAGAAACTCCGCTAGCCACCTCTATCCCAGGGCATAGGCTGGTGCTTGAGAGAGATTTGTCTCCCACATATTTCCTCAAGCTCTAAGCTTTAGCACGATTGAGCTGTCGAAGACCAAATCCTGCTTGTTGAACTCCAATTCAATGGGGCTAACGCAATACAGCCTACGGCTAGAAGGCCGGTACAGTATTCGCTGCCCCTCGTTCCAGTGCTTGGAATGCTCGGCGGCGGCTCTGCCTCCACCGGGGTAAGCATTACGCCAGGGTAAACAGCTCTAGGGTCTGGGTGCGCCCCCGAATGACCTGTGGCCCCACAGATCGCATGGGCCAGGGGCCAAGCTGCTGCTGGGTCGTCTCGCTGATCAGCACGGCATGGCCCAGGGCTTTGGTCAGGGCCTCAAGGCGGGCCGCCACGTTTACCGTGTCGCCAATCACCGTAAACTCTAGCCGCCCGCCAGTGCCTAGGCAGCCCGCTACCACAGGCCCCGAGTGCACCCCTATGCCCATGGCCAGGGGCGAAATTTGCTTGACTTCCCTCACCATGGCGGTGGCGGCGGTAAGCGCGCTGCGGGCATGGTTTTCGAGCGGGTCGGGGGCACCAAAGACCGCCAGCATACCGTCGCCCATAAACTTGTCAACCCAGCCGCCGTGGCGCTCCACCAGGTTGGCCAGCACCCCCTGGTAGCGGTTGAGAAAGTCGAGGGCGACCTGGGGTTCTAAAGATTCTGCAAAGTGGGTAAACTCGCGCAGGTCGGTGACCACCACCGTCACATCGTATTTTTGCGGCTGTTGCAGCAGCTCTAGGGGCGACTCAAAGGCTGCTTCTACCACGCTTTTGGGCAAAAAGTGGGCCATCAGCACTCGCCCCGACTCGTTCTTGACGTAGCGGCGCACAATCACCGCCATGCGCAGGCCTAAAAAGCCGGTGCCCAATACCGTAATGGCGGCAAACAAGGCCAGGGCCAGGTTGAGTCTAAACAACGCCGCCGCATAGCCAAAGTTGGCCAGGGCCAGCAGCGACGTGAGCAGGGCGGCGCGGCGGCTGAGGCGCAGCCCTCCCGACACCGCAACTAGGCTGCAAAAGGCCACTACGTTGGTCAAAATCAGCGGCTGGGTTTCGCCCAATACGCGCCAAATGTTGGTGATAAATGCCCACAGCAGCAGATTGTCAAAAACAGGAATCACCATCTGCCAACGGTGCAGGGCTGCGATGGTCAGCCCCTGGCGCAAAAT
>RECJ01000245.1 GCA_007694115.1 Leptolyngbya sp. DLM2.Bin27
CATAACCCTCAGCCTTTTTTTTAGCCCTCTACTCCTTGTCGAACTCACGTTGTACCCAGGAATGTCAACCTAGCCCAAAACGGGTCTGAGGAGCTAGCAGGGGACTGCGATCGCAGCCTCGACTAAGCCTCAGCCCCCGATGCAGCTTCGTCTTGGGCGATCGCAGAGGGGTCGGCCTGGGGGCTGGAGGGCTGAGCGGGGGCTGGGGACTGGGGGGCTAGCAGGGGGGCCTTGGGCTGAGGGGGTACGGCCTCCACCGCAGGCATCGTCTCCAGGGTGAGACGACTGGGCTGAATGCCGCCCGCCAGCTGTTTGAGCAATTTAGACTGCGACTCGTGCCACAGGTAGAGAATGCGATCGCCCACCTCCCAGGTTTCCTGCCCCAGGGCCACCCGCAGGGCGGCATCATGCTCCACCAGCAGGGGCAGCATAGCCCCGCTGCGTACCAGCGTAGCCAAATGAGCCCGCTGCAATTCAGTGCCCTCGGCTCGCAGCCGCGTTTCGCCCAGGCGCACCTCGCCGTCGGTGAGATAGGCATTCCACTTCTTGAGAGACAGGCGCGGCGTTTGCGCACTCTTCAGCTGACCTCTGTTGGGCAAATCTCCTAAGCTTTTATCCTGGGGCAGCACGGCAATCACCCGCGCTGGCTGAAACTCCTCTAGGGCGCGCTGGGCAACTACGGCGTTGACCTCGCCATTTTTGGTGATCGCCAAAAATGTCCCGGCCTTGCCCAGCCCGGCTTTTTCCAGGGCGGCGCTGTCTAGGGCGCTGCTAATCAACACCTCAATGCCTTCTTTTTCGGCGGCCTCGCAGGCGGCTTCATTGGTGTCAATCATCACCACCGGGTCGCCATACTCTTGCAGCAACCGGGCAATCAGCAGACTCAGTGGGCTACACCCCACAATCACCGCCCCCACCGCATCGGCCCTGGTGATGCCGAGCCAGCCCGCCACCAGCCGCGCTGTCAGCCCCTGCACCAGCACCGTCATAATAATGGTGAGAAAGACCAGAGCCTTGATAGCATCGCCGCCGCTAATCCCCCGCTCGGTCAGCAAAATCGCAAACAGCGAAGCCACCGAGGCCGACACAATCCCCCGGGGAGCGACCCAGCCCAAAAACAGCTTTTGCCGCCAGTTCAAATCGCTGGATCGGGTGCATAGCCAAATATTGACCGGGCGCACCACCACCATCAGCACCAGCACCGTTAACACCGCCCCTTTACCCAGGGCAAACACACTGGCAATGGAGAGATCAGCCGCCAGCAAAATAAACAGCACCGACACCGCCAGCACCGTCAGCTGCCCCTTAAACCGCCGCAGCAGCCGCTCATCGGGCACCGACAGCCAGCGCACCATCATGCCCGCCACGACGGTGGCCATCAGCCCCGCCTCACTGCGAATACTCTGGGCCAAGCCAAAAATTCCCCACAGCCCCGCCAGCACCACCAGGTTACGCAGGTCTTCGCCTAAAAAATTGGCCTGTTTGAGCAATTGGCCAATCAGCCCGCCGCCCACCACGCCAATCACGGTGCCAATCCCCAGGCGCAAAATTAGCCCGCCCACGACGGTGGTGGGGTCGGCGTCACCGTTGAGAATAATATCGAGCACCACCACGGCTAAAATCGCCCCCACGGGGTCAATCAGCACCCCTTCGCCCTCTAGCAAGGTGGCGACTTTGCGGTCAACTTCTACCTGGCGCAGCAGCGGGCCAATCACCGTGGGGCCAGTGACTACCACCAGCGAGGCATAGAGAAAAGCTAGCGACCAAGGAAATTCTCCCAGCCAGTGGGCCGCCATGCCGCCGCCAATCAGCGTGACAAAAATGCCCACCGTCACCAGATTGCGCAGGCTGTTGGAGACCTGGCCCAGCTCGCTCAGCTCTAGGCTCAGCCCTCCCTCAAACAAAATTAGGGCCACACTCAGGGCCACAATCACCTCTAGCCCCACCCCCAAATCTTGGGGGTGCAGCAGGCCCAACCCGTCTGGCCCCAACCCGATGCCAAACAACAGCAAAAAAATAATGCTGGGTACCCTAGCAATTTCTCCAATTACCTGGGCGGTGACCCCGGCCAACACCGTGAGTACGATCTGTAGGGTGAGGGCAAAGGAAGTATCCATAGGCGTATAGGGTAACACCCCTACTGTGGCAGACCAGAGGTAATCTGGCCACGGCGACGCTGCCGTTCTAGGGGCGCAGCAGGAGGTAATACAGCTGCCCTGGGGTATTGATCCGACCGGCTAGCTCCCCAGCCTCGGCTCCAGAGCCCACGTACAGATCAACTCGCCCAGGCCCGATGATGGCCCCGCCCGTGTCTTGGTCGAGCACCAGTCGGGTGGTGGGCAGGCTGACCCAGTCGCCCGCCGAGTTGCGCTGGGGCAGCGCCAGCTGGATGACAGCGATCGCCCCCGGCGGCATCACCGATTTGTCAGTGGCAATCGAATACCCAGCGGTCACCGGCACGCTGAGGCTGCCCGTGGGCGGCCCGCCGCCGCTCTCACGAAAGAAAATAAACCGCTCGTTCTGAGGCAGATACACATCTAAGGCTTCGGGATAGGCTTCGAAGTGGGCCAGCAGATTGGGCAGCGAGAGATCGTCGGGGGCGATAATGCCGTCATTGACCAGGGCGCGGCCAATGCTGGTGTAGGGGTAGTCGGTGCGGCCTGCGTAGCCCACCGACATCACCCGGCCATCGGTGAGCTGGAGCCGAGCCGACCCCTGCACCTGAACTAAAAATGCCTCTAGGCGACTGGCCAGCCACACCAGCTCTAGCCCGGCCAGCGGCCCCTGACCGCCGGCCAGCCCGTCTCTGCCCTCTAGCTCTAGGCGAGTGGGGTGCGGCAGTGGCCAGGCATCGAGGGTGGGCGGGCGGCGGTAGAGCGGGTAGCGATACTCAGCGGTGGGCACCGCACTGGCCCGATACTGGGGTTCAAAGTAGCCGGTGTAGGCCACGGTGCCCTCGCCGTCGAAGCCAATCGACTGGTAGAGAGTGAAGCTGTGCCGCAGGGCGGTTTGAAAAGCCTGGTTGCTGGGGCTAGTGATCACGAGCCGTCGCAGGCGTTGCAGGCTGCGGTAAACGCGATCGCGCGTCACCCCCGGCACCGGATAATCTTGATAGTCTGCCACCGCCTTAGGGGTAGCCAAATAGCTCAGGCTGTGGTCAATCGCCTCGATCAGTGGCCGACGATCCTCCGGTAGGGTCAGCTGTGACCAGAGCGCGTCTTGGGCTGCCGCCGCCACGGGGCGCAGGGGCCGGGGCCGGTCGGCAGGTGAGCCGCCAGCGGAAATTGCTGTAGCTGGGGTAGCGGGGGCGGCCACCGCTGCCGGGGTCAGAGACGAGCCCACAAGCGTCAGGCAGGCGATCGCCCCCAAACCCGCCGCCAGCCTGTAGCTGTACCTAACTAGATCACCCATTAAAACCGTTCAACACTAGAGCTAAACACCGGCTCCACCCGAATTGCGGCCACGCGCGAGGGGCGAATCACCATATACTCCCCCGGGTTGACCTTGGGTAGGGGCACCGTGATGAACTCGTCGGAGGTGGCCTTGGGCATCAGTTCACCGCTGTACCACTTTTGAAAATCTTGAATCGAGGAAAAGCGCACCTCTTCGTGGTGGCCGCCATCAAACAGCATGTGAATGATGTACTCACTGGGCGTTCTAGGCATCGGGGATTGCGCTCCTTCAGTTCACCGCCCCTATTATGGGCTGTTTGGTTCTAAAAACTACCACGGTCGGGGGAATTTTCTACCCCGCTAGGTTACAGGCAGAGGCCTGGCCAGGGCAAGCAGACCTAGGGAATCGGAGTTGTCTCTAGCAGGTCAGCCACCAGCTGCTGGGGCCGATGACTCCCCGCCGGAATCAGACGGTGGGCCAGCACGTGGGGGGCCAGCTGTTTGGCATCGTCGGGGATAGCGTAGCTGCGCCCCTCTAGGTAGGCCAGCGCTTGAATGGCTCGATAAAAGGCCACCGAACCCCGAGGGCTGACCCCCAGGGTAATGGCGCTGTGGGTGCGCGTAGATCGCACGATCTCAAGGATGTAGCGCTGGAGCGACGACTCTACCGTGACCTGGGCACATTCGGCCTGCAGCGCCATCACCTCGTCGAGGGTGATGCAGGGCTGAATGTGTTGGGGGGCCACCCCACCCACCAACCGCTGCAGCATGTTCAGCTCTTCATTCTCTGTGGGGTAGCCCAGGCTGAAGGAAAGGGCAAAGCGATCCATTTGAGCCTCGGGTAGGGGAAAGGTGCCCTGGTACTCCACCGGGTTTTGGGTGGCAATTACAAAGAACGGGGCCGGTACCGGGCGCGACCGACCATCTAGAGTCACCTGGCGCTCTTCCATCACCTCCAGCAGTGCCGACTGGGTACGGGGGGTAGCCCGGTTAATCTCGTCGGTCAGCAGAATATTGGCAAACACCGGCCCCGGCATAAACTGAAACTCGCCGCTGCTGGGGTTCCAGATATTGGTGCCCGTGACATCGGTGGGCAGCAGGTCAGGGGTGCACTGTATCCGCTGAAACTTGCCGTCGATGCAGCGGGCTAACGACTTGGCCAACAGAGTTTTGCCCACCCCCGGCACATCTTCTAGCAGGGCATGGCCGCCCGAAAACAGCGCCACCAGCACCAGTCGAATGGAATCTGCCTTGCCGACGATGGTCTTGTCTAGGTTCTGAACTAGCGCTTCAATTCGATCTCGCATTTTGTTGACCCCTGTTGTACCAAGTTCAGATCGGCTGCCATAGCCGGTCTAAAGAGAGTTCCCCAAACTGTTCTCTAATTGTTCCCTAAGAGTATTCCACTCCACACCGATCTGGGGGTCAACTGACTGCCGGCGATCGCGCCAGATCCCGCTGCGATCGCTGACAGTCGCTTTGAATTTGAGCCTTGAGGGCATCGAGGGAGTCAAACTTTTGCTCTGGCCGCAAAAAACTGTGTAGGTAGACTTCTAGAGTTTTGCCATAGAGGTCGCCCTGCCAATTGAGCAGATGCACTTCGGCGGTCAGGGTCAGACCGTTGACGGTGGGTCGGTGGCCCAGATTCATCACCCCCGGCACCATCGGGTATGGGTGCAGAGTCGCGCCCTGCACCCATACGCTGTACACCCCGGTGCGGGGCAAAAACTTGTCGGCGGGCAAGTGCAGATTGGCCGTTGGAAAGCCGATGGTGCGACCCAGTTGCTGCCCCTGCACCACGCGCCCTACTAGGCTATAGGGCCGCCCTAGCAGTGCTTCAACGGTCTTTAAATCGGTGTTTTCTAGGGCCTGACGAATGCGGGAACTGCTGATGCGCTCAGCGCCCTGGCAGGTGAGGGGGGCAATATGTACCTGCACCCCGTGGCGAGCCGCCAGCGCTTTGAGGTCGTCTACGGTACCCTGGCGCTGGCGACCAAAACAAAAATCTTTGCCGACGCTGATCTGTTGCACCTGAAGCTGCTTGACCAGCAGAGTTTCGACAAACGCTTCGGGCGACAGATGGGCCAGCTGCTGGTTGAAGGGCAGCAGCACCAGTTGCTCAATCCCCATGCGGCTAATTTGGGCGGCCTTTTCGGGCAGTGGGGTCAACAGCGGGCGCTGCTGCCCCGAGAAAAACTCTTGGGGATGGGGAAAGAAAGTCATCACCGTGGGAACCGGGGTTGTGCTACGCGCACCCGATTGCGACCCATGCTGGAGGTTGTCGCCCTGGCGATGGCTAAAGCCGCTCAGCACAGCGGTGAGCGGTGGGGCTAATCTAGCCTCTCCCCCCTCAGTCGGCACCACCGGCCCAATCACGGCCTGGTGACCTAGATGCACACCGTCAAAGTTCCCCAGGGCAATTGCCGTTGGGGTCAGAGCTGTCGTGAGAGAAGACGTGATCCACACGCTTTACATTTTGACACAAACTGCCAACCTCAGGCCAACCTCAGGCCAACCTCAGGCCAACCTCAGGTGGCCAGAGGGAGGGGTTTACGGTGCGCGGTTGCGGTTTACGGTTCAGCCTTGCACCGCAGACCGCAGACCGTAGACCCAGCCCTAAGCGCCAGCGGTCTGGGTGGGTCGGGGGGCCGAGGGATGGGCGGTTAGGTCAATCACCATACCCTCTCTGGCCACCACCGCTCCGGGAAAAGCCGCTGTAGTGTCAGCTGCCACCTGATCCATAAAGTCATCGTCGTGGGCGGGGTCATGGTGAAAGATCACCAGGGTTTTGACCCCGGCGGCTTGGGCCACTTTGACCGCCTCCTGCCAGGTGGAGTGACCCCAGCTCACCTTGCTCGATTTGGGGTCATAGTATTCTGCATCGGTGTAGGTGGAGTCGTAGATCATCACATCGGCGTTACGGGCCAGCCAGAGCACGTTGTCGTCGAGGTGGTCGGGGTAGTGCTCGGTGTCGGTGATGTAGGCGGCCACGTGCCCCTGCCAGGTCACCCGATAGCCCACCGATTCGCCGGGGTGGTTGAGCAGGGCATTTTCGACGGTAATGTCACCGATGCGCAGGGTTTCGCCCACTTCAAGATCGCAAAACTTGAGGTCAGCCCCCATCACCTGCAAGGGCACCGGAAAGTTGGGGTGCAGCATTTGGTCGTTGAGCCGCTGCTCAATGGTAGAGCCGTTGGGGGCGACCGCACCGTAGATATTAAACCGATTGCCCTTGACAAAGGCAGGCACAAAAAACGGAAACCCCTGGATGTGATCCCAGTGGGAGTGGGTAAAGAAAAGGTTGGCTTCTACCGGGGTTTCGGCCAGTAGCGATAGCCCCAGCTCTCGCAGGCCAGTGCCGCCGTCGAAAACAAGTCGGTGCCCTCCCACTAGCATCTCTATACAGGAGGTGTTGCCGCCGTAGCGCACTGTCGATGATCCTGGGCAGGCAATACTGCCGCGCACGCCCCAGAAGCGAACTAAAAACTGCTCGGTAAGCTCAGCCATGAATTTCTCGGGGGTGGAAAAGCGTAGAACATTGGGCTAAAGATGTATCGGCCTCAGGGTAGAGCATTAGCCTATAGGGTCTATAGGTCTCTCTAATGTTAGTGAACTCTGATCAAAATGGTCAGGGTGGGTCAACCACCCTACTGGAGAAAACCCAAACTGATAGCCGCTGCTTTATCCCTAGTCTGCCCTGAACCGTGCCCTGAACTATGATTAGATCCCGCCAGGCATGATGTTTTGCCCGGTTTGCTATCGGCAGGCTGGATTTTTTGTGGCTTGGCGGCTCTGATTAGCGGCGGCCAGATCGGTTGGGGGGCAGCAGGGGCCGTCGCCCCTCAGCTAAATCTAGCAGGTCACCGACGGCGGTGAGGTTGTACTGGAGCGGGGTGACCGAAATGTAGCGATCGCGAATCGCCTGCACATCGGTGGGAATTGCCCCTAGGGAGGTTTTGAGATCGGTCGGCCAACCCTGGCTAGGCAGCGGGTCTTCGATCTCCTTTACCGCCTCCCCGGCCAGCCAGTAGTAGGTTTTGCCGCGCGGGTCGACCCGTTTCTCAAATTGGTCAAAGTAGCGGCGAATGCCCTGGCGGGTAATTTTGGCCCCTTTGATCTCTGCCGCCGCCACCGCTGGCACGTTGATATTCAGCAGCAGGGGTGTCCCCAGGGGAAACCGTTCACCATCGGCGAGCAGGTCACAGACAAAGGCGGCGGCGGGGTCAAAGCTGTTGTGGGTAAAGCTAGTCAGGCTGACGGCGATCGCCGGAATCCCCTCCATCACCCCCTCCATGGCCGCCGATACCGTGCCCGAGTAGACCACATCAGTGCCCAGGTTAGCGCCGTGGTTAATGCCCGACACCACCACCTCAGGCGGAGTCGCCATCAGTGCCCCCAGCCCTAGCTTGACACAGTCAGCGGGGGTGCCTGAGCAGCTCCAGGCCATAACGTCGGCCTGAAACACCGACTCGATCAGCTCGGCGCGAATCGGTTTGTGCATGGTGAGGCCGTGACCCGTGGCCGACCGCTCCCGATCGGGGCACACCACCGTGACTTGGTGCCCCGCCGCCGCCAGCGCATTAGCCAGGGTGCGCATGCCCAGGGCAAAAATGCCGTCGTCGTTGCTGACTAGAATGTTCATCACTGTTCCCCCGCCACACTAGAATAGGTAGGCATTAGGTAAAGGGTATAGGGTGCACGGTACAAGGTTTACGGTGCACGGTATAGGGTATACGGTGTCAGGGTTGGGGTATGTGCCTTCTAGCCAAACCGTAGTCCGCGAGCCGTAAACCGCGATCTACAAACCGCTTCCCACAACCCTAATTCCTGCTTTTCCCGTTGTTGCACCATACACCGATCGATGACCGTCGCACCCACCTCGCTCGAAACTGACCTGATGGCTATGAAAGAGGCCGCCGCCGGGGCGATCGCAGCGGCCAATACCCTTGATGAGCTAGAGCAGCTGCGAATTGGCTACCTGGGCAAAAAAGGCCAGCTCTCGAAGGTGCTGGGGGGGATGGGCAAACTCTCTGCCGAAGAGCGCCCCCGGATTGGGGCCTTGGCCAACGAGGTCAAAACCCTGATTCAGACTCAGCTAGAGCAGGGCAAGACCGCCCTAGAGGCCGCCCAGATCGAAGCCCAGCTGGCCACCGAAACCCTAGATGTGACCATGCCGGGGATCTTTCATCCCCAGGGGCAGATTCACCCGATCAACAGCATCATTGACCGCATCGTCGATATTTTTGTGGGGTTGGGCTACACCGTCGCCGATGGCCCCGAAATCGAGACCGACTACTACAACTTCGAAGCGCTCAATTTTTTGCCCGATCACCCGGCCCGCGATATGCAGGACACGCTATACCTGCCCAACGGCCACCTGATGCGCACCCACACCTCTAACACCCAGATCCGGTACATGCAGGCCAACGAGCCGCCGCTGCGGGCCTTGGCCATTGGCCGCTGCTACCGTCGTGACACGGTGGATGCCACCCACGCAGCTGTGTTTCACCAGATCGAGTTCTTTGCGGTCGATACCGACATCACCTTTACTGACCTGCGGGGCACGATTAAAGTCTTTTTAGAAGCCCTCTACGGTGAGATTCCGGTGCGATTTCGGCCCAGCTTTTTCCCCTTCACCGAACCCTCCGCCGAGGTGGATGTGGAATGGCAGGGGAAGTGGCTGGAAATTCTCGGCTGCGGCATGATCGACCCCAACGTGCTCAAAGCCGTCGGCTACGACCCTGAGGTCTACAGCGGTTTTGCGGCGGGTCTGGGGGTCGAACGCCTGGCCATGGTGCAGCACCAGATCGACGATATTCGTCGCCTGTACACCAGCGACCTGCGGTTTCTGCAGCAGTTCTAGGGAGATATCTGGGGAAGGCAGATAGCGGCTGACCCCACAAAAAGTTCTCTCCAAACAAAATTCTGCCGTCACTCTGTATACAATAAACTGTATACAGAGACGTCACAGTTTATGATGGTCTGTAACGTTTTCTGGAGTCAAACGTTTCACCGCTTCACCGCACTCCCCCCATGAGCACCTATGACCCGCTTACAAACCCTCAGCATCAACGGCAAACGCCTCAACCAAAGCCTTGACGACCTAGCCCAAATTGGGCAGCTCGACAATGGCGGTATTTGTCGCTTAGCCTTTAGCCCAGAAGACTTTCAGGGCCGCGATCTAGTGCGACGATGGATGGTGGAAGCGGGCTTGAACACCTGCATTGACACCGCTGGCAACCTGATTGGCCGCCGCCCTGGCCGGGCCATTGCCCCAGCTATTGCCACTGGCTCGCACATCGACACCGTGCCCTGCGGCGGCAAGTTCGACGGTACCCTGGGTGTCTTGGCCGGGATTGAGGTGGCCCGCACCCTAGAAGAAAACCACATCACCCTCGATCATCCCTTTGAGGTGATTGTCTTTGCCGACGAAGAAGACACCATGATTGGCGGTCGCGCCATGGCTGGCACCGCCGCCCTCAACGCCGCCGCCTACCACCGCAAAGACGGTCGCCCCATCGACGAGTGCGTCAACGCAGCGGGCGGTAATTGGGCGCAGCTGGCTCTGTCTAAGCGCACCCGCGACGACATCTGCGCCTTTGTCGAACTCCATGTTGAGCAGGGTGGCGGGCTCGAAACCGCCCAAAAACAGATCGGCGTGGTGCAGGGCATTGTGGGTATGCAGCGCTACCAGGTGCACATTGCCGGACGGCCCAACCACGCGGGCACCACCCCCATGGATCAGCGCCAGGATGCCCTGGTCGCAGCGGCCCAGGTTGTGCTAGTAGTCAACCGTCTGGGCACCCGCCCCCCTGGGCAGCAGGTGGCAACGGTGGGGGCGCTGCAAGTGTGGCCCAATGCCGACAATATTGTGCCGGGTCAAGTGCAGTGCAGTATCGATGTGCGCGATCTCAACCAGTACGTGATCAATGACTTGATTGACGATCTAAAAGAAGAACTGCGGCTGATCGCCAGGAACACCGCGACTCAGATCGAGATCGTACCTCAGCTCAACGTGGCCCCTAGCCCTGCGGCTGAACATATTCAGGCCATCATTGCTGAGGTGAGTGACGGCTTTGGCCTCAGCCACATGCCTATGCCCAGCCGCGCTGGTCACGATGCTCTAGAAATGGGCCGCTTTACCGACATGGGAATGATTTTTGTGCCCAGCGAGGGCGGGTTTAGCCACTCGGAGATAGAGTACACCACCCCCGAGGAGTGCGTGAACGGGGCCAATGTGCTACTGGAGACCGTGCTGCGGCTTGACCGTCACTATCGGTATTAAACGCCTGAGTTAACGCCTGAGTTGGGGTCGTGCTTGGTTCAGTCTGCTGTCGCTCACTGTTGTGGTTTTGCGACCCTCAAGGGACGGCTCTCCGCCAGAAACGCCCGGGCGTTGGCGCTATAGTTGAGACAGTTCTCCCAATACAACTGCAAAAATTCCTATGGTTTTCTTTGGTCTAGGCAAAGGCAAAAAATCTGAAATGCCTCCTGCTAACGAAGCGCTACCCGGTCGGTCTACCGCCATGGCTGTGCCCGACAAACACTACGTCAACGGCAATCCTCTGGTACCGCCCTTCCCCGCCGGGATGGAGGTAGCCCTGTTTGGCATGGGTTGCTTTTGGGGAGCCGAGCGCAAGTTTTGGCAGCTAGAGGGCGTGTATTCGACCTCGGTGGGCTACGCCGCTGGCTACACCCCCAACCCGACCTATCAGGAGGTCTGCTCAGGCATGACTGGCCACAATGAAGTGGTGCAGGTTGTCTTTGACCCGGCGGTAGTCAGCTACGAGCACCTGCTCAAAACCTTTTGGGAGAGCCACAATCCCACCCAGGGCATGCGCCAGGGCAACGATGCTGGCACTCAGTATCGTTCTGGCATCTATGTGTATTCTGAGGCCCAGCGTCAGCTGGCAGAAGCCTCAAAGCAGGCCTACGAAGTGGCCCTCAAGGCGGCTGGCTATGGCCCTATCACCACTGAAATTCTAGCAGCCCCAGAGTATTACTACGCCGAGGCCTATCACCAGCAGTACCTGGCTAAAAATCCCGGCGGCTACTGTGGTCTCGGCGGCACCAATGTGGCTTGCCCAGTTGGCCTAGCGGTATAGCGCCAAGATTGATCCAAATTATGCTGTTGCCCCCACGCAACCTGTAGCGGCGATAGCGGCGATCACCGATCGCCTTCAACCCCAACGTAAGAAACTTCGGCAGGTTGGGAACCCCATTAAAATCAGGCACTAGAGCATCCAACTTTCTAGTGCCTGATTTAATGTGAATACCTAACGCCTTTCGTTATCGACTGATGCCCAATTCTGCTTGACTATCCCGGTTCAGCAGGGCGCAGACAACGCGCCCCTACGGTTTTGCTTTGTGGGAATCTGGGGGGTGTGACAACATTTCCGATATTAATCAAGACCCATGCAACAAGTATTGATCGTTGGCGGCAGCGGACGAATTGGCACCAGCATTGCTCACGATATCTTGACCCATACCGAGGCTGGGGTAATCATTACTGGGCGCAATGCTCAGCCGGGCATTGCTACCCAAACCCGCCTGGGCCCCAGAGCCCAGTTTCAGCGGTTAGATCTCTCCAGTCAGTCAGAGTTGCAAACCGCAGTGGCCGAGGCCGATCTGGTGGTGCATTCGGCAGGCCCTTTTCACTATCGCAATGCCGATGTTTTGCGGGCCTGTATTGACCACAAGGTCGACTATATCGATGTCAGCGATGAACGCAGCTTTACCCGCAAAGCCTTGGCCCTGCACCCAGAGGCGGCGGCGGCGGGGGTGACGGCGGTAATCAATACAGGGGTGTTTCCGGGTATTTCAAACAGTATGGTGCGCCAGGGAGTCGAAACCCTAGACGAAGCGACCTCGATTCAGCTCAGCTATGTTGTCGCTGGGTCGGGTGGGGCGGGGGTGACGGTCATGCGCACCACTTTCATTGGGCTGCAACATCCCTTTGAAGCCTGGCTGAATAACGAGTGGCAGACGGTAAAACCCTACACCGACCGAGAAACCCTGGAGTTTCCGGCCCCCTATGGTCGAGCCAATGTCTATTGGTACGACATGCCTGAAGCCATGACTCTTCAGCAGTCTTTTCCGGTCAGCAGCGTGATCACTAAGTTTGGGGTGGTGCCTGATTTTTACAACCATGCCACCTGGGCAATGGCCCACTGGCTGCCGCCGATGGTGCTCCGCAGCCCGCAAACCGTAGAGTTTTTGGCCCATGTCAGCCACTCTATGACCGGCGTGACCGATCGCTTTAGCGGTACTGGGGTGGCGGTACGCTGCGATATTGAGGGGCAGCAGGGGGGGGTGGCTAGCCACTATGTCAGCAGCTTTGCCCACCATAGCGCTGCGATCGCTAGCGGTTTGGGCACGGGCAGCATTGCCGAACTCATCTTGACGGACAGGCTCAAACGCCCAGGGGTATATCCGGTAGAGCAGGCTCTATCAACCGAGCTATTTATGGCCACGATGGCTGATCGCCAGTTGACCATCGATCAAACTCTGAATCAGACCCAGGCGGTCACCCAACCGCCGTCAGAATGAGGGCAGCGACCAAGGCTTAGAAACTTGCCAGTAAATGAGGTGCCCGCGATCTTTCCTATTGGTGTATTGCTTCGCACAAACACCCGATACGCCCGGTGCAGGTAAAACGCCATCTGCTCTTCAGCCCTGCGCCCCGCCTGCACCTGCTTACTGGCATTAGGGGCAATAGGATCCAGCTCTTTAGCAATCATGACTCGTACGCCTAGAACTTAACCCCTAATACAGTGCCCAGTTTCTAGCCGTTAGTTTCGTGGACAACCGAAATAGCTGCGCTGGGTCAGCGCTGTTCTTGCTCTAAGATTTCCACCAGTTCGAGAAAAACGCCATTTGTCCAGCCGAAGCCGACTTCGTTGGTGCTGTAGCCAAACTTGATCTCGTCGGACACCTCGCCGCTGCATTTTTCAATGTCGTACTTTTCGAGCAAGACGCCGCAGCGCTCAAAGTCTTTAACCAGCAGGG
>RECJ01000173.1 GCA_007694115.1 Leptolyngbya sp. DLM2.Bin27
AGCCGAGTTCCCCAGTCTGCTTTAGCAGACTTTGGCTATGAGCCAGGGAGTTCACTCCCTGGTGGTTGTGGCCGGAGTCCCTTAGCCGATGGGCATTTCGGGAATAGTTTAGCCACCTTGACAGGGCTGGGTGGGCACTGCCCACCCTCTGGGCAACTCATTTGGAAAACTATTGGGTTGAGAACGGTAAGGAGAACGGCAATGCTAGCGAAACGGATTGTGCCCTGTTTAGATGTCAAAGCGGGGCGGGTGGTGAAAGGGGTGAATTTTGTCGATCTGCGCGACGCCGGTGACCCGGTAGAGCTAGCCCAGGCCTACAACCAGGCGGGGGCCGATGAGCTGGTGTTTCTCGACATCACCGCCACCCACGAAGACCGCGACATCATCTACGACGTGGTCTACCGCACCGCTGAGCAGGTGTTTATTCCCCTCACCGTGGGCGGGGGCGTGCAATCCTTAGAAACCATTAAAAAATTGTTACGGGCCGGGGCCGACAAAGTCAGCATCAATTCGGCGGCGGTGAAGCAGCCTGAGCTGATCAAAGCGGCCAGCGATCGCTTTGGAGCCCAGTGTATTGTGGTGGCAATCGACGCCCGTCGCCGCATTGACCCCAACAACCCCGGCTGGGATGTCTACGTGCGGGGGGGGCGAGAAAACACCGGCCTCGATGCCCTGACCTGGGCTGAAGCCGTGGTCAACCAGGGGGCAGGCGAGCTGCTGGTCACCAGCATGGATGCTGACGGCACCCAGGCCGGGTACGACCTCGACCTCACCCGGGCCATTGCCGATCGGGTGCCGGTGCCGGTGATCGCCTCGGGCGGCGCGGGCAACTGTGACCACATTCACCAGGCGCTGACCGACGGCAAGGCCGAGGCGGCGCTGCTGGCGTCACTGCTGCACTACGGCCAGCTGACGGTGCAGCAGGTGAAGGAGCACTTGCGCGATCGCAACGTGCCCGTGCGCCTGACCTAGCTCGATCGGGGGCAAAAGCGAAGACTTTCTGTTGAATCGTGTCGGTTTTATGAATGCCTGTTACGATGTGTAACATACAGTCCACATCTGTTTATTTGACTTTCTAAATCGTTACACGAACAGTTTTCCATGCTCCTGCTTATCCTGACTATCGTTATTGCTCTAGTGGCCTGGGCGCTCCGCCTGATGGAGCAGGCCGTTAAAGGTCAGGAGTTTTCTCTGATGCTGGCGGGCTTTTTGGTGGCGTCTTCCGCCGCTGCCCTGATGGGGGTTTATTTTTTGATGGGCAACTACGTAGTCTATATGGATCGAGCCGCCCAGCAGGTATCGGCCATGGAGTTGACCGATATGCCCTACTCAACCTACGCCAGCGCCACGGTGCCAGACTCGGCCAATCCGTTGGCCGACTGGCTCACCCAAGTCGACTGAGAGTAGGAGCTGGGGCAGGGGCGCACAGCTGTGCGCCCCTGCGAAGACTATTAGTTAGTGGTTGAAGGGCTGGTTGAAGGGCTAGTTGAGGACGCGCCAGGTGGCGGGGCCAACAATGCCATCGACGATGAGGTTATTGACGGTTTGAAGTTGACGCACGGCGGCTTCGGTTTGGCTGCCAAAGATGCCGTCAATGGCACCGTTATAGAACCCCTTGGTGCGCAGCCGCTGCTGAAGCTGACGCACGGCGTCGCCCTCCATGCCAAAGCGCAGCACGGGTAGAGCGGTTGTGGGCGGGGCTGTGGCGGCCGGAGTTGTGGCAGGCGGAGTTGTGGCGGCCGGAGTTGTGGCGGCCGGAGTTGTGGCGGCCGGAGCTGTGGCAGGCGGATTGCTAGGGGCAGCGCTGCCGCTGGCTGCTGGCGGATTTGCTTCTCGCGGCGGGGTGGGGAAGAGGCGGCTCCAGGTGGCGGGGCCAACAATGCCATCGGCGGCAATGGTGGCGGCGCTTTGGAAGCGGCGGGCGGCGGCGGCGGTATCTTCTGAATAGATGCCCGTTACCGGGCCGGGGTAGTAGCCCAGCAGCATCAGCATCGACTGCAGTTCTCGCACCGACTCGCCCTGGCTGCCCAACTGTAGGGTGGGCCTAATGATGCGCCCGCCGCTGACCGTCGGGGAGGCGCTGGGCCCTGCTGGGGCCGTGACTTCGGCCTGGGCCGAGCGGCTGCCCAGGCCGCTGGTCAGTGCGATCGCGACGGCGACTCCCCAAGCCCCAGATCGGCCCCAACGTTGGGCCAGTCGTTTAACGATTGGGGAGACATAGAACATAGATTTTGCTCCAGACAGAGGTCGTAATCGGCAGGGGCGAGCGGCAGCCAGCATTATAAAATCGCTGCTTGTCAAGCAGCTACTGCACGCTTTCAGCTGCTGCACGCTTTAACTCTCTAAAGATACTGTGACCCATTAGTATGCAGAAATAATACGCAGAAATTTAGCAACAGGAATATACCAGGGTGACAGTTAGCAGAGTGACAGCCCGTAAAGTGACAACCGGGGCGACAACCCTTGGGTTACACCCGTCTGCCTCGCTGGGTGACCGTCTGACGGCGGCCCTAGAGGCCATTGTGCTGGGCGATCGCTGGGCCTACCATCGCCGAGGGGGGGACGATCAGATCTGCCAGGCGGGGCTGCTGCGAGTGGCCCTGGCCTGCGCCGAGGGCGATGGTCTGCGCCCTCGGATCTGGCAGGCCCACTTTCAAGGGCTGCCCAGCACCGCCGCAGTCTTGACCAACGCCCTGCCCTATCTGTGGATTAACGCCGATGCCCATGGCCACCAGCGGGCTATGGTGAGCCAATGGGCGGCAGAGCTAGCCCTGGGGGCAGCGGCGGCCAGGGCCTGTGACCAGCTGTTTGGGGTGCTGTGCCAAACCATGGGGGCCGTCAGTGCTGCGGCCGCCCAGGGTGAGCCGGCCGCCCACCTAGAATGCCGACTAGAAGGCGGTGACTCAGATCCCCTAGACCCCCTAGCTGCGGCCCTGGCCCTGACGGCCCAGAGCCAGGGGCAGATGGCCGTAGCCCTGGCCCTAGCCGACCGGCGGGGCGGGGCCTCGGCAGACATAGCGCTGGTGGGGCTGCTGCTGGGGTTGACCCAGGGGCGTACCAGCCTGGGGGCGGGGCTGCGCCAGCGCTGGCTGATCGAGCATTGCGCCCCTGGGGTCGGCCAGCCGGCGCTGAGCCATGACGACCTGGCGGAGGTGGCCATGGCCATCTACCGCCGCTGGGCGGGGCTGGGGGGGCGTATCCCTATCCAACCCCTGGCTCCATTCCCTTTGGGCATTGGGGTTTGAAGGGGAGATCGGGCCAGGCCCGCAGTCGTCGCTCAGCGTCGCTCAGCGTTGCCTAGAGTCGCTTAGAGTGGGTGCCGCCTATAATAGCCACAGAGAGTCCTTGGGTTGGGCTGACAGCCCTGGCGCGATCGCGGGGAATCAGGATCTCTCAGGCCATTTGTTCTGGGGTTCCCCGGCCTCTGCCCGCCTCCCTTTAGCTGTCTTAACCTATGAAGGCAATTCAGGAACTTGTGGCTGCAGTTGAGCGCTGGTGGGTCTTAGACCGACAGACGCTCAAGTCGTTGATCTCTCGGTCCCCTGTCAGCCTGCGCTCCCAGACATTCTTGGCCCCTGACTCGCTCAATCAAGGGCCGATCCCCCCGACCGACAACAGTCGCCTCAACCCCCTGTCGATGGTGCGATCGATGCCCTGTCGCCCCCTGCGGCGGCGCAAAAATATTCGTCACCCCCGACTGGCCTTCGCGCTCACCGCGCTGACTTTGACCGCCATCCTGGGGCAGCGATTTTACAACCAGCCCAGTTTGCAGGTGGGCAGCGTGGCCCCCAGCACGATTGTTGCCCCCGCCGATGCCAGGGTAGAAGATCGAGACACCACTGAAGAGCGCCGTCGCGATGCCCGCACCGGAGCCCTGCGGGTGCTGCGAGTTGAGAGCACGATCGACGAAGCGGTGTTGCGATCGCTCAACGGCCTCATGACCCAGGTGAGCGACATTCGCCGCCAGGCTGGCAATGTGCCCTTTGCCCCCACGGGGTTGATCTCGACCCAGGTGCAGCTCTACCTGCGCAGCTCTGACGACGCCACTTGGCTAAAGCTGCGCAGCCTGATTGACCCCCTCGCCGATGACAACTCTACGCCCGGCATTCGCGGCGAGCGGATCGAACTCAATGCCCTGATGCGCAACCAAACCCTCACCCCCGACCAGCAGGTGGCCCTGGGCGAACTGTGGGCCTACGGCCAGCGCGCTAGCCGCCAGGAGTTTGCCCAACTTCTCGACTCTGTGGAAGCGGCTAGGCAGAGCTACCAGCAGGCCATGGCCAACCTGCGGGTCTGGGCAGCCCAGACCGACGGTGTCTCAGAAGCGCCCCAGCTGCTGGATCTGTCTGCCCAAGACTGGATCAACGCCCAGGCGGAAGTCCGCCTGGCGGCGGAGCGTATGCTAGCCCAGGGCATTGCCTCTGGCCTGCCCCCTGACCTGCTCAACCGCGCCACTCACCTCCAGCTCAAAGACACCCTTCCCCGCTCCCTTGAACCCTTTGCCCGAGAGCTTTTGCTGTCAACCCTTCAGCCCAACCTGGTCGAAGACAGCGATCGCAGCCGTCTCCAGGCCGATATGGCCGCTGAGGCCGTCAAGCCCGTGTACGTAGAAGTGCAGCAGGGTGAGGTGATTGTGGCGGCGGGCGACACCATTACCCAGGGCAACTTTGTGCTGCTCGACAGCTTTAACCTCAGCCAGCGCCGGTTTAACTACTGGGGGTTGGCCATGTTTGGGGGGCTAGTGGCCGGGGGGGTGGGGCTATTTCTGCTGATCGAGCGCTGGGTACCCCAGCGCCTGCGCCAGCAAGATTATCTGCTGTTGACGGCCATGGTGTTTAGCACCGGCATCATGAAAATGGTCGGCATCGCCGCCTACGGACTGCCTGCCATCGGCCTGCTGGCGGGCAGCTTCTATGGGCCGGTGCTGGGGGGCACCCTGGTGGTGCTGGTGTCTGTACTGCTGCCTGTCGGCTCGGCGGTGGGCAGCATTTCTTTTGCGGCGGGGGCGGCGGGGGCATTGGTGTGCAGCCTGCTGGCCAGCCGCATGCGATCGCGCGAAGAACTGGCCATGCTAGGGGGCGGTGTGGGCCTCACCCAGGGGGTTGTCTACCTGCTGCTGACGCTGATCTTGAGCCCCATTTCGCTGATTTCTGCCTGGTCGGGGATCCTGCTGGGGGCCGCTCTCCAGGGGGGCTACGGCGTGCTTTCCAGCATTGCCGCCCTGGGCCTGAGCCCCTACCTAGAGCATCTGTTTGACCTGGTGACGCCCATTCGCCTAGCGGAGCTGTCAAACCCCAACCGACCGATGCTCAAGCGGCTGGCCTCCGAGGCTCCGGGCACCTTTCAGCACACTGTATTTGTCTGTAGCCTGGCCGAAGCCGCCGCCCGCGCCCTGGGCTGCAATGTAGAGCTGGTGCGGGCGGGCACGCTCTACCACGACATCGGCAAAATGCACGACCCCCAGGGTTTCATCGAAAACCAGATGGGTGGCCCCAACAAGCACGACGACATCAATGACCCCTGGCTCAGCGCCGATATCATCAAAAAGCACGTCACCCAGGGCATTGTCATGGCCCGCAAGTGCCGACTGCCCAAGGCGGTGCGATCGTTTATCCCCGAGCACCAGGGCACGATGCTGATCAGCTTCTTTTACCACCAGGCTCAAGAGATGGCCAAGGAAGACGCCACCATTACCGTTAAAGAAGCTGACTTCCGCTACGATGGCCCGATTCCCCAGTCGCCGGAGACCGGCATTGTCATGCTGGCCGACTCCTGCGAGGCGGCGCTGCGATCGCTCACCGACGCCACCCCCGACGAAGCCCTAGCCATGGTCAACCGTATCCTACGCGCCCGTTGGAAAGATAATCAGCTGGTAGAATCGGGCCTGACCCGCGATCACATGACCTTAATAGCCGAAATCTTTGTGCGGGTGTGGCAGCAGTATAACCACAAGCGCATCGCCTACCCGAAGGCGGCGCTGACGCCGAAGGCCGGGTAGGGGTGGATGAGTGAGGGGGTGGATGGGTAGGGGCAGACCCAGGTGTCTGCCCCGATCTTGCCTAGAGAATTTTGGCTATTGGATGAACGAGTGAGGGCGTGTGATGAGCGGGTAGGTGAAACCATAAAAGGTAGGTGAAACCATAAAAGGATGAAGATGCCCCCCATTCCCCCTCCAACCCATCTACCCGCCTACCCGCTTATCCATCCACCTGCCTACCCACACCCCTGCCAATGCTCGGTTACTTGCTCAAGCGCCTGCTGATTGCTATTCCCACGCTGCTGGCCATTAGCGCCGTGATCTTCTTCATCTTGGCCCTGGCACCGACCAATCCCCTGGGCGATATGGCGACTAACCCGGCGATTACGCCGGAGGTGCGAGAAAATATTCGCCGATCGCTCGGTCTTGACCAGCCGATTCCGATTCGCTACGCCAGGTGGACGATCGCATTGTTTAGCGGCAACCTGGGCTACTCGTTTACCAGTCGGCTGCCGGTGGCAGACCTGATTGCCCAGCGGCTGCCGGTGACGCTGTGGGTGATCGGGGTGGCCTACCTGCTGAGCGCGGCCCTGGCCCTGCCGTTGGGGATAGTGGCGGCCCTGCGCCACAACACCTGGATTGACCGGGCAATTACCACCGTAGCGTTTGTGGGGTTTTCGACGCCGCCGTTTTTTTCGGGGCTGGTGCTGATTATTGTGCTCAGCGTGCGGCTGGGCTGGCTGCCGTTTATCTACGACAACACCCTGGTGGTGCGAGATCTGGCCAGCTTTACCCAGTGGCTGCGGCAGTCGATCATGCCCATTGCTACCTTGGTGCTGTTTCAGACGGCGGTGTTGCTGCGGTTTGTGCGGGCCGCTATGCTCGAAGAAATCCCGCAGCACTATGTGAAAACCGCGCGGGCGAAGGGGCTGGGCCGCTGGCGCATCGTCACGCTGCACATGCTGCGCAATGCGCTGATGCCGGTGGTGACCCTGGTGGCGCTGGATGTGCCGACGATTTTTACCGGGGCGATCGTCACCGAGCAGGTGTTTCGAGTGCCGGGTATTGGGGCGCTGCTGATCGAGTCGATCTACCGGGGCGATACGCCAGTGGTGATGGCAATTGCCTTTATCTATGCCGTGCTGGTGGTGGGCTTTAACCTAGGGGCAGACCTGCTCTACGGGGTGATCGACCCCAGGGTGCGCTATGGCCACTAACTCAGACCTGGTGCCAGAGCCGGTGATAGCGTCCCAGGCCGTCAATCATACCGGCAGCAAACACCGCATTTGGGGGCGGCTGTGGCGCGATCGCACCGCCCAGATCGCCCTGGTGTTGCTGGGGATGTTGATGGCTGCGATCGCCCTCGGCCCTGTGATCTACTCGGCCTCCCCCAGCACCATCGACTTTAGCCGCGCCTTTTTGCCGCCGGGGATAGGGCAACCCCTAGGCACCAACGACCTGGGCCAAGACCAGCTGGCCCGGTTGCTAATTGGGGGCCGCATTTCTCTGGCGGTGGGGCTGGCGGCGACCCTGGTGGGCATTGGCCTGGGGGTGAGCATTGGTGCGGTGGCCGGGTTTTATGGCGGCTGGGTAGACGGGGTGCTCATGCGCGTCACTGACTTATTTTTGGCCCTGCCCCAGCTGCCCCTGGTGCTGCTGGTGGTCTACCTGTTTGGCGACCCGGTGCGCCGCGCCCTGGGGGCCGAGCGGGGAATTTTTCTGCTGGTGGTGCTGGTGATTGGCCTGCTCAACTGGATGTCGGTGGCGCGGCTGGTGCGGGCCGGGTTCTTGAGCCTCAAGCAGCGCACCTTTGTGCAGGCGGCGGTGGCCCTGGGGGCCAGGCCCTGGGGCATTGTCAACAGTCACCTGCTGCCCAATGTGCTGGGGCCGGTGATCGTGGCCGCCACCATCGGCGTCGGCAATGCCCTGCTGGCCGAGTCTACCCTGAGCTTTTTGGGGGTGGGCTTTCCCCCCGATGTGCCCACCTGGGGGCGCATGCTCTACGATGCCCAAAACTACATTGAGAGCGCTCCCTACCTGGTGCTGGCCCCCGGTCTGGCGATTTTTTTGACGGTGCTGTGTATCAATACCCTAGGCGATCGTCTGCGGGATAGTTTAGACCCAACGAGTCGGTGAGTGGGTGGGTGGATGGGTGGATGAATAACCACCGTAGGGTGGGCACTGCCCACCATTAGGAAAGAAGTTTTTCAGAAGTCGCCTCAGTACGTTCTCAGCCGTCAAGTTTGCGGTTTTGTGAATAGTTCCCTCTGCCTTTTGCCTTTTGCCTGCTGCGTTTTTCCTCGATCTCCAGCAGTAGACTGAGCTATAGAAGGCGACTTCTAGGAAATAGCCCCAACTGGTGGGCAGTGCCCACCCTACAACGGCTACAGCCGCTGGATTAAAGCCGGTATCTGCTCTCCTAGAAATCTCCTAAGCCGTCTCTTATTCTGTTCCGTCACCTCCATGGCCCCTCCCCATCATCAGCTGCTCACCCAGGTGGCCCGGTTGTTTCCGGATGCGTTGTTCTACGCGCCGACCCAGGTGCCCCTGGTGGCGCTCACCATTGACGATGTGCCGACGCCGGGGGAGCCTGACGATGCCTCGACTCGGCTAATTCTCAAGGCGCTCGATACCTACAACCGCACCGCCGAGCACCCGGTGCGGGCCACCTTCTTTGTGATCACCGACCACTTCAACCCCGGCAGCACCATTCTGCAAGAGATGCTTGCCGGGGGCCACGAAATTGCCAACCACGGTACCACCGACACCACCCCCGCCATCTTGCAGCCCGCCCAGTTTGCCCGCCACTTTCAAGAGGCCCACGATCGCATCACCGATCTCACCCAGCGGCCCATTCGCTGGTATCGACCGGGGCGGGGCCTCTACAACCGGGCCATGGTCGACCACATTCGCCTCACCCCCGGCTACGAGTCGCTGGTGGCCCTGGCCTCGATGATTCCCTTCGACACCATGCAGCGGCTGAGCACCCCCAGCCTCAACACCTGGTACCTGGCGCAGTTTATTTTTCCGGGGGCGATTTTTGTTATGCACGGTGGCTCGATGGCCCGCTGTGTGCAGACAGCCGAGGCGCTGCCCGGCCTGCTGAGGCTGATTGACTACCAGGGCTACGGAGTGGTGACGCTCTCAGAGCTGTACGACAGCCTGGCGGCCTCAACGGCCAGCCCGGCCCCAGATACTACAGGGGCTACAGATGCTACAGCAGAAACTCCTGCAGGGCCACCGCCACCCCGTCCGCCTCTACCCCCGGAGCCACCCAGTCGGCCCCCTGCTTGACCGGCTCTGGGGCATCGCCCATGGCCACGCCAATGCCCGCATAGCGCAGCATCTCCAGGTCATTGTAGTTGTCGCCGATGGTCATCACCTGGTCGGGCTTGAGGCCCAGCAGATCTTCGGCCAAAAACCGCACCGCCTCGCCTTTGTTGGCCTTGGGGTGGGTGGCTTCGACAAAATATTCGACCGATCGCGTCAGATACAGGTCGTCGGTGGGGTAGCGCTGGCCCAGATCGCTGAGAATATCGCTGAGCAGATCTATGTTGGTGCTCAGGGTCAGCAGCTTGGTGGTTTCGATGGCGACATTGCCGTTGAGCAGCGCCGCCAGATCGCCTGCCGCCACGGGGCGAATGCCCGATCGCTCGGCGTAGGCCTCGGTGTCGCCAATTATCGCCCGCACGTGCAGCTGGTCGTCGATATAGAGATGAATCGACAGGTCGTTGTTGGCTTCCATGGGGGCTAGGTAGGTCAGCAGCTCTAGGGCCAGCTGCCGGGGTAGGGGCGTGTGGCGGTGCAGTTTCTGGGTGTTGGGGTCTTTGATAAAGGCTCCCTGGTAGGCCATTAGCGGCAGGGTTGAGCCGACGGTCTGGTAAAACCGCAGGGCCGACTGATACATGCGCCCGGTGGCGATCGCCACCGCCACCCCCCGCTGCTGCACCGCGCGAATCGCTTCGATCACGGGGGCGTTGATCTGGTTCGAGACGCCAGCCAGGGTGCCGTCGATATCGAGCACGAGTAGACGAATGTCGGCAGTCATGGGGTCAGCCTATGGAGAGTTCCGGATTTATTATCTCTGCTCAGGGGATGGATCAGACGGTCTCGACCCCGCTGAGCCTCAGGGAAAACCATTGAGAAACTTGGGGGGGTTTGGGGCGATCGCACTACAAAACCCCCCACCCAACCCGCTATCCTAGAACCATGCTGCCACCCGTTGAGGATCTAATGGATACCAAGGCCTTTAAGCGCTCCCTAAACCACTCCGACAAGTACTTTCGCCAGGGGTTTGGCCATGGTGAAGCGGTGGCTGGGCAAATGCAGACCGAGTACAACAGCGGGCTAATTCAGGAAATTCGCGATCGCAGCTACACCCTGACTCGCGGCAGCGTCACCATCAAGCTGGCCCAGTCCTTTGGCTTTTGCTGGGGGGTTGAGCGAGCCGTAGCCATGGCCTACGAGACCCGTCAACATTTCCCCACCGAGCGCATTTGGATCACCAACGAAATCATCCACAACCCCAGCGTCAACCAGCGCCTCAAAGATATGGCGGTGGAGTTTATTGAAGTGGTAGACGGCGAGAAAAACTTTGCCGTGGTGGGCCAGGGCGACGTGGTCATTCTCCCCGCCTTTGGGGCCAGCGTGCAGGAGATGCAGCTGCTCAATGACAAGGGCTGCACCATCGTCGACACCACCTGCCCCTGGGTCTCTAAGGTGTGGAACACCGTCGAGAAACACAAGAAAAAAGACCACACCTCGATTATCCACGGCAAATACAACCACGAAGAAACCGTGGCCACCAGCTCCTTTGCGGGCAAGTATCTGGTAGTGCTAAATCTTGACCAGGCCAACTACGTGGCCGACTACATTCTCAACGGCGGCGACCGGGTCGAGTTCATGGCCAAGTTTGGCAACGCCTGTTCCGTCGGGTTTGACCCCGACACCGACCTCGATCGCATCGGCGTTGCCAACCAAACCACCATGCTCAAGGGCGAAACCGAGCAAATCGGCAAACTCTTTGAGCACACCCTGCTGAAAAAATACGGCCCCCAGGCCCTCAACGACCATTTTCTCAGCTTTAACACTATCTGCGACGCCACCCAAGAGCGCCAAGACGCCATGTTTGAGCTGGTCGATGAAAAGCTCGACCTCATGGTGGTAATCGGCGGCTACAACTCATCCAACACCACCCACCTGCAAGAGATTGCCATCGAGCGCAGCATTCCCTCGTACCACATCGATAGCGCCAGCCGGATTGGCCCCGGCAACCGCATCGAGCACAAGCGGCTCCACGGCGATATGACCATCACCGAGGGCTGGCTGCCCGATGGCCCGATCACCGTCGGCGTCACCTCCGGCGCGTCTACCCCCGATCGCTCGGTCGAAGAAGCCATTGAGTATATCTTTGCGATTAAGACCGCTATGGTTGCCGCCTAGTATTTTTATAAAGGCCGCATCAACAGCTGGGTGAAGTAGTAGGTGTTACCCCGCTGCCACACCCCAATGCCCGTTTCGGTAAAGCTCGATCGCAAAATATTCTCTCGGTGTCCAGGGCTATCCATCCAGCTTTGCACCGCTAGGGGGGCTGGATCGGGGGCATTTGTGCTGGTAAACAGATTCTCACCCACAATCCAGTAGGGGATGTTTGCGCCTGACACCCGTTGCGCCGGGGAATCGCCCGTGGGGCTGACATGGGCGAAAAAGTCTTCCTCAGCCATCCGCTGGCTGTACTGACGCGCCACCTGGGCCAACCGACCATTGAGCTGTAATGAGTTCAGACCTTCCTGCTGCCGAATCGCATTGATCTGTGCGTGAACTAGGGCTTCCATCTCTGCGGTGGTCACCGATTGGGCACCAACTGCGGTGGCCGTCTCGGCTGGCGGCTCTCGACCCATGCGCGTAATTGAAGGCATCCGCTCGATCAGCCGTTCTAACTCTGAATTGACATCGGTAGGGGTGCAACCAATCAACGCCAAGGCTACCGCCGTCAGCCCAATCCATTGAGAACCTTTGATCATTCCAGTTGATTCTATTCTCCTAGGCTATCCAGCCTAAAGCCCCCTGGCCAAAATGCCACCTGTTACCCGGTAGGGTTCTACTGCGATTGGGCACTATACAAAACCCGGCCTGGCTACACCCGATTGGTTGAGGGCAAACAACCGTTTGCCCTACAGGCTGGCCTGTTGGGTATCGGGGGTAGCCAAGCCGGATTCGGTATTACTCGGCACCGCCTAGACGTTCAACAATTTCGGCCTGTAGGGCAGGATCTTGCTGAGCTTGGGTCAGAATTTGCTCAAACTCAGCGATGGATAGGTTTTCAGCCTCGATCGCCGCCTGCATCTCTTCACGGGCCTCGGCTCGTAGGGCGGCAACCTGCTCAGTGGCAGCGGCAAACTGGGCGGCTTGGTCAGGAGCCACCTCGGCGACGGTTTCTGGCGACTGCTGAGCTTCTGCGATCGCATTGTAGTCATCTACGGTGAGCCCTTCGGCCTCAACCGCCGCCACTAGCTCAGCCTGCACCGATTGCTGAATCGCCTGAATCGCCTGGTAAGCGCTGACGAAACTGTCTATTTGACTCTCGGATACCTCTACCGGGGCGGCCTGGGCTGGGGCTGGGGCCGATTGAGCCTGGGCCACAGCGGCGGCAGGGGCTCCCAGCATTAGGGTGGCCGCTAGCAGGCTCTTGAGCAGAGTTGAAGGTTTCATAGCGATGATCCTCGCATAGCGTCAATTGCAAACCTCCCGGTGGAGGTCTACCCCAGGGCTTTAATTGGCGGATATTGCTGCCATAGCCCTGCGTCGATACCCTAAAGGCCAGTGATGACTGCGATGTGTCATTGATGTGACGATGGTGTGACCTATCGCGCCCATTGACATCCTCACCACGCCTAATCTTTGGTTGGCTTGGTGATTTCTCGGATCGCTCCGACGATGCTCTAGCAAATTGGAGCCAAGGATAAGTTCCACTCTCGTAAGCCTTATCTCTACCGTCGATCAGAATGATGACGATCTACAGCCCAGACTGCCTGACAATCTTTAAGAGTTGGGTGCGGTTCCGCCAGAGTTGAATTTTGCCATCTTTATAGACTTTGGCGATAAAGGGGGATGGGTTACCCAGGGCAAACTTTTCCAGCTTTTCCCAGGTGGCTACAAACAAGTGAGCCATCTGCTCGCGAGTGAGGTTGCCCGAGGCCAAAATAAAGACCCTGGCTCCGGCGTTGGCAATGGCTGCGACCTCGTTTGGCCTCCGCCCGATCGCCTCATCTTTAGTCAAGACAACCTTAGGGGGTGACAAGGGGACTCAACGCTTTAGGGGACAACGCTTTGAGAGAATA
>RECJ01000246.1 GCA_007694115.1 Leptolyngbya sp. DLM2.Bin27
ATGCTCTATCCCTGATGCAGCAAGCTCTCTAGGTACGTTGTCACCCGTTGAGGCCTCATCCCGTGCACCGCACACCTTGTACCGTCCACCTACCTTGCACCTTGCACCTCGCACCTTGCACCGTACACCCCCCTTCCCCTCTTACCGCGCAATCAGTTCCGCCAGAGTCTTGCCTAGCTCTTGCAAATCGAGGGGTTTGGTCAGATGCCGCTGAAACCCGGCGGCCAGGGCGCGATCGCGGTTTTTGTCGCCCGCGTAGGCGGTCAGGGCGATCGCCGGAGTGCAGCCTCCCTCGGCCTGAGGCCGCAGCCGCAGCGCCTGAATCAGCATGTAGCCGTCTTGGTCGGGCATGCCGATATCGCTGATCACCACATCGGGATGGTACTGATCGACTAGGTGCAGACCCGCCTGGGCTGAGCTGGCTGTGATCACCTCCATATCGTAGTTTTGCAGCGCGATGGTCAGCAGATACAGTGAATCGTCATCGTCATCGATCACCAGGGCGGTGCGCCCCGCTAGGCTAGCGGTACTGGGGGCGCAGTCAGGCTCGGGTGGCAGCGGTGCCGTCTCTTGCGTCGGCAGCCGCACCGAGAAGGTCGAGCCTTGGTCGGGGCCAGAGCTAAATGCCGCCACCTCGCCGCCGTGCTGCTCGGTGAGGTAGCGCACAATCGCTAGACCCAGGCCCAAACCGCCATAGCTACGGCTGCTGCTGCTGTCGGCTTGGCGAAAGCTCTCAAACACGTGGGGCAGAAAATCGGCGCTGATGCCCTGGCCCGTATCGCTCACCTCTATCAGCGCATAGTGGCGATCTTGGCATAGCCTGACCACCACCTCACCACCCTCAGGGGTGAACTTAATGGCGTTGGCCAAGAGATTCCAAACAATCTGCTGGAGCCGGTTGTAGTCGCCTGAGACTGGCCCCACCCCCGGCTCAAAGTCGGCCCGTAGGTGAATGGCTTTGGCCTGGGCTGCGAGCTGCACCGTCTCTAGGGCGGCGTTGATCGCGTTGACCAGGTTGACGGTTTGAATGTCGAGCCGCAGCTCGCCCCGCAAAATCCGCGAGACATCGAGCAGGTCTTCGATCAGATCTGCCTGTATCTTGGCGTTGCGCTCAATGGTTTCGAGGGCGCGGGCGCGGGTGGCCTCGTCTAGGGGGCGCGATCGCATCAGCGCCAGCCAGCCTAAAATTGGGTTGAGTGGCGTTCTCAGCTCGTGGGAGAGCATCGCCAAAAACTCGTCTTTGATCCGGCTGGCGGCCTCGGCCTCAGAACGGGCCAGGCGCTCTTGGGCTAGGGCGCGATCGCGCTCCACCAGCGCCATCCGCTGGTCGTGAATATCGGTCGATGAGCCAAACCAGCGCTGCACCTGACCCCGGTCATCGGTCAGCGGAAACGCCCGGGCTAGGTGCCAGCGATATTGACCGTCCGCCGCCCGCCGGGGCCGGATCTCTAGGGTTAGCGGCTGGACGGTTTGCAGCGTCTCGGCCCAGGCCGCCTGGGCGCGATCGCGATCGTCTGGGTGCAGCACCGAGAGCCAGCCCCCCGCCAGGCTCTCGGCGGGGGTCAGCTGGGTGTAGTCGTACCAGCGCTGGTTAAAATACTCCAGCTGGCCATCGGGTCGAGCCGTCCAAAACAGCTGCGGCATCGAGTTAGCCAGGGTACGAAAGTGTAGCTCACTGCTGCGCAGGGCGACCTCGGCCTGCTTTTGCTCAGTCACATCGTAGTTAATTTCTAAAATCGTATCGGCTTTGCCGTCGGAGTTTTGTTGCAGAGTCCAGCGGCTATTCATCACCACCTCCCTGCCCTGGCGGGTGGTCTGCCTCAGTTCCCCCGTCCAGTGGCCCTGCCGCACAATCACCTGCTGAATAGTCTCTAGGGGGGCGGGCAGCACCGTTTTGAGCAACTCTGTGGCCGACCGCCCAATCGCCTCCTCTGCCGACCAGCCATAGCGCCGAGCCGCCCCCTGGTTCCAGTAGGTGATTGTGGCGCTCTCTAGGTCGCGAATGATGATGCTGTCATTGGCCAGATCTAGCATTTGCATCTGCTGCTGGAGCTGACGGGCACCTTCTTTTTGCTCAGTCAGGTCTCTAAAGTAGATAGCCAACCCGTTCACCATCGGGTTCATGTGCATCTCAAACAGCCGATTGGGGTACATCACCCCCGGCGTCTCTACCACCACCGGCTGTCGGGTCGCCATTGCCCGCCTAAAATTTGCCCCCATGGTGGTGCCATTTAGCTCAGGCAGCACCGCCCAAATTGAGTGACCGATCAGCTCATTGAGGGGGCGCTTGAGTAAGCGCTGGGCCTGGGGATTGACGTAGATAAATCGCCACTGCAAATCTAGGGCATAAAATCCTTCGGTAATGCTTTCTAAAATGGCGGTGATCCATTGGTTGGTCTGGCTGAGCGATCGCTCACTGGCTTGCAGTTCTAAATTACTGCTGCTCAAGCGCCGTCGATTGGTGCGCCAGGAGCCCACCATGGCGCTAATCACAAATCCCTGGAACATAAACACCAGCAGCCGCACAACGATGGGGGGTCTCAGCGCAAAGCTGTAGGCGGGCATCATAAACAAATACCAGGCAGCCAGGGCCGAAAGCACCGTAGCCAGCAGCCCCGACTCTGTTTCTCCCCACCAGGCGGCCATCACCACTGCCCCATAAAACAGCAAAAATGGGGTGACGACCATGTTGGCCACAGGATTGAGCAGCCCCATTAGCGCCAGGGCTGCAACTACGCTAAGTAACGCAATCCCGTAAGCCCTAGGTCGCCAATGCAGTTGTTTGAAGATCATCACAATCGCATGTCAGCAGCGTTTAAAACTATTGGTTCAATTCCAACTCACTGACCTAGCTTTTCTACCTCACTAATTAACGCAACTGCAACTAACGCAACGCAATCAACTTCACGCAATAAATCTAACGCAACCAGCCCAATCACTTGCCCCATCGACTGCTCCATCTGCGGTGCAGCACGCCAAAACCAGCTCTGCGGCGTTCTAGACCGTGGCCCCAACCTACTTCACAGCACCGCTGAGCTGAGTCAAGTCACGGGCTCACCTCAGGTCTGCCTTTAGCCAACACATTTTCAAATAGTAAACGCCTTTAGTCATATATCTAAAGATATAGATTTAAAATTTGCTTGTTTTAGCTGGTTTAAAGGGCATTTAGGGCAACTATCCCGCCTTACTTCAGTTTTAACCCTAATCCTTAGCAGACTGGGGAATTCGGCTGCCAATCCGAGGGATTGACTCCTAAATCTGCTTCACCTTAACCGGACTGGGTGGGCACTGCCCCCCAGCCTTAATTCAGTGACGTTCTTTCTAGGGTTCACCCTAACGAAAGATAATCCCGAGTAATTGAGATCGCTACAGTAAGGCCAATATCTAGAGATTTGACCCAGAGGTTTGTTGCAAAAATTTGGCCCCACCGATCAGCCCAGAACGTCAAGCTAAACATGCAAAATCCGCATCGGCCTGGGCATCGATTGGGTAACCAACAAATTTGCCCCTCACCCCACCGGAGATTACCCATGCCTATTACCCCCGATCAAGTCCCCCCTCAGCACCAGCGCCGCACCCCGGCCCTAGAGTCAGACATGGTGCCCCGGCCCCAGTACGACAACCCCAACTACCGGGGCAGCGGCAAGCTAAAGGACAAAGTTGCCCTGATCACGGGCGGCGACAGCGGTATTGGTCGCGCGGTAGCGGTGTACTACGCCAAAGAGGGGGCCGATGTGGCCATTGTCTACTTCGATGAGCACGACGATGCCCAAGCAACCCAGCGGGCGATCGCAGACTATGGCCGTCGCTGTCTGCTAATTCCGGGCGATATTCGCAGTGAAGTGTTTTGCCGCCAGGCTGTGCAAAAAACCATCGATGAGTTTGGCCAACTCGATATTTTGGTCAACAATGCGGCGGTGCAGTACCAAGAGCCCAGCCTCGAAGACATTGATGCCGCCCGCCTGGGGGATATCTTTGCCACCAATATTTTCTCGATGTTTTATTTTGCCAAGGCAGCTACACCCCATATGCGGCCCGGCAGCGCCATGATCAACACCACCTCGGTGGTGGCCTATAAGGGCAACCCCAGTCTGCTCAGCTACTCCACCACTAAAGGCGCGATTTTGGCCTTCACCCGCTCCCTGGCCCCGCCAATGCTCGAAAAGGGCATTCGCGTCAACGGCGTGGCCCCCGGCCCGATTTGGACACCGTTTATTCCCGATGCCTTTGAGGGTGACGATGTCTCAACCTTTGGCAGCCAGGTGCCCATGGGGCGCGCCGGGCAGCCCATGGAAGTCGCCCCCAGCTTTGTGTTTTTGGCCTCTGAAGACTCGTCGTATATGGCGGGGCAGGTGCTGCACCCCAACGGCGGCGTTGTGGTCGGGGCCTAAATCAGAGCCAACGCTCTGGTCGCCTAAGAAAATTTTTTCTAGCCAAGAAAATACCTCACCTACGGTTGTTCTTGGGTGAGGGCAAACGATCAAGGCTAAGATATCAAGCCGCAACAAGCCGCAATGATTTGTGGCTTGCGCTCATGCGCTATTGAAACTCGGCCTGCCAATAGCTGGCCAGGCGATGAATAAAAGCCTTGGGCCTTTCGCCGTAGAGCTTATACCCTAGTGCCTGGGCCTGAAGATGCAGCTTGTCTTGGCGATGCTTCATCAGGGGCAGCAACAGCAGCCGGTGTTCTGCCTTAATTGCCACCTCTTCGGCGGGGGTTGACAAAAACTGCCGCAGCGCGGCGATGTCGTGGTCGTCTCCCAACAGCTCAGAGAGGTGATGGGCCTCTGACGCGTAGGCACCCATGATCGGCGGCCATAGCGACTCCAATAGACAGGTGTCGTACCACAGATCTTTAACCCGCTTACGCCATTCATGAAAGGCTTCGTCATCCCCCTCGGCGTAGGCTAGCTCAAAGCGCTCTTGCCCCTGGCGATAGATGTTTTGCCAGCCTTTAGACAGAGCTTGCCAGCCTGACTGCTTCAGCGCTATCTGGCTCAAGCGCGCTTTGCTGTCTTTTAGGTTGCCAATTACCGGGGCGATCAGCTGATCGCGATCGCACAGTTCAGTCAGCTGCCTTTGATAGCGGTTGACCAGGCTGGTTTGCAGATCCGCAAACCCGTTGTTCTCTATGGTTAGCCCGTAGGTCTCTAGCAGGGTTGTGAGGGTATCGGGGTAAACCGCGCCATCGCGCAGCGGAGCCAGCGATCGCCCCACATCTCGCAGACAGGCATTTTCTCGACTGTACGTCTTTTTGCCCAGCGATTTTCGCACCAGCCGCAGCACCGATCGCCCCTTTTTCAGGTGCTTTCGAGCTTTGTGAATCGCCTTCTCAGGGCTTTGACTAAAATTGTCGCTGAGTTGTTCAATCGCCTTGTCTAGCTGTTCACTGAGAATACGTTGAACATTTGCTTCAACGCTGTCGTCGGTGAAAAATTGATACGCCATAGCCAGTAATGCTCAAGAAGCAGCATCCTGAGAGTCAGGATCTAGCTCAAACCGTTGGTCGTCGCGACGATCGATCTCATCGGTCACAGCGAGGGGTTGCTCGGGCTCAGGGTCGAGACCGGCAGCAGTGCCAATCTGATCGACATTGTTTTGATCGGGGGTAGGGGTGGTGCCACCAATGGCTTCTTCACCCACCACTTTGGCCTGGTATGCCATGGCGTCAGGGTCTCCCGCCGTTGTAGATCTGCCCGAGGCCATGCGATCGTGGGTTGGCACCTCAGCGCCGATCATGGCGCTGTTGTCTTCTAGGCCACTGCGGGCCGCTGCGTCGGCAGCTTGCCCAGGCGGCAGGTGAATCACCGGCTGATTGGGCGGAGGTGGCGCTTGATCAGGCCGTTGAGACTGGGCAGCGTCAGCGGATTTAGTCTGTTTTTGACTCATGGTTGTTTGGCTGATGGACATTAGCTTGGCGCTTAGAAGTCGGGGCTAGGCCGCTGATGTTAACGCGTACCCTGCCAGGGCTGCCAGGGGGGTTGTAGTGCCCGCCTAACGCGCTATCAAGCGGCTGCGATGCCCCCAGCCGGGCAATTTTGCCCATGACCGCCAAGATCATCAAGCTAACAATCCGCAACCCGTCAACCTATCGCTCCGTCGATAGATTTGCGGGTTCGAGCCGTAGGTTGGGTGGAACGAAGTGGAACCCAACACCAAAGTAGGTTTTGTCAGTCAGCCCGGTTCAAACCACCGCTCAAATTTGGTTTTCGGCAAATTTCATCAGCCGCAAAATAACTAGGGCAAACCCGGTGCCCATCAGGCCCAGCTGCCCTAGCCCTAGCCCAGCAGCCATACCAGCCCCGGCAGAGACCCAAACCGCCGTGGCCGAGGTCAGCCCCCGCACCCGGTCTTCGCGCAAGATAGATCCTGCCCCCACAAACCCCACCCCAGTAATTACGCCCTGCACAGCGCGGGGCAGGGCGGTGCCCTCGACCTCGGCCATGCCGCTTTGAATGGTGGCCGTCATAAACAGCGCCGATCCTAACGAGACCAGCATATTGGTTCTGAGGCCGGCGGCTTTGTGGCTATATTCTCGATCGAGACCGATCACGGCTCCGAGAATGACGGCGACCGCCAGATGGCCCGCAACGTTGATCCAGGGAATCGGTGAAAACGAGGTCATGGCCGTTCAGAGAACTGGGCAGCATCGGGGCGAGCATACCAATAGGCCCAGGCGATCAGCACCAACTGAAACGGCAGACGAATCGCGTGAAACCACCAGGTATCTGGAATGCCAGCAATGGGAATATGGTTGACCGCCATATTGATATTGGCCGGATAGACCGCAATAAACAGCACCACCAGCCCCCAGGCTGAAATCTGGCGCACGGGGGGCCACAGCAGCCCTAGGCCCAGCAAAATCTCGATCGCGCCGCTGATGTAGACCAGCGCCGCCGGAGCGGGTAAAAACCCCGGCACAATACGAATAAACGGGTCGGGCTGAACAAAGTGCAGCACCCCGGCCACCACCATGCAGATGGCCAAAATGATCCGCAAGGTGTCTTTGTTGTTGTTGAGCATGTTGTCGTTAAGCTCTGAGGGCATGCCCGGCCATACTACTGCTTTAGCCTCGGGCTCAACCCTCTCAGCTGACGGATATCGCGCCAGCCGATCGTATGATTTGCTCGAAGCAGTTTGGCCCCCTTAAGCAATCTTTAGGCAATCGGACAGGTTTGATCTGACACCAAATTACCCCATCATGATCCTCCTATTTCAGGAGAATTTATCTCTTACCTCTGAGCGACTTCAACTGGTCAGTCGATCAATTAGGTTCAGATTAAGTCGATTGAATTTCAAAATTCTGTGCTTGTTTCTGTTGATCCCAATCCTATAAGTTCAGAGATTGAGCCCAGGGGAAGGCAGCTGAAACCTAAGGACAGGTAAGAATTTTAGGTCGCAATTCAAGGCCCGTCTGTCAATGGTCTATCAACAGAAAGATCCTGACGAGGCCTGAGAAGTCAAAATTGGAGGTAACTCATGAAACGATTATCCATCGGAACCATCTCGGCACTTTTTCTGGCCGGTGCAGTTTCACCGGCCGTATTGGCGACCCCAGGTGAGTCGCTAACATCTGAAGGCTCGACTCAGAGCCAGACTGTCAGCCAGCTGCCCGGATCGCCCCAAGTGCCCGGCACGGGTCAAAACCCTGGCCCCACTACCAACCCTAACCCTGGCGCGGGCCAAACCCCTGGCCCCACTACCAACCCTAACCCTGGCGCGGGCCAAACCCCTGGCGAGATGCAAACTCCTGGGCAAATGCAAACTCCTGGGCAAATGCAAACTCCGGGCCAAATGCAAACTCCTGGGCAAATGCAAACTCCGGGCCAAGGCCCGGCGACGAGTCCGGGCGCGGGTCAGACTCGTCCTGGTCAAACCCCTGGGCAGGGGCCGGGTCAATTTCCCCCTAACCAAAACCAAACCCCTGGCGCAGGCCAAACCCCTGGCCAGGCTCCTGGCACCATGCAGACGCCTAGTGTTGAGTGGCCCGGTGCTGACCCTGGTGCCAATATCCCCCGCGATGCTGTGAGCCCCTTCCAGTTGGCCAATATGGCTGTTAGAGGCGACCTAGACGAAGGGCTTAGTGGCCCCAACTCAGTCCTTCAAGATATGCGCAGGGGTCATGCCCTCGGCCACGATATTGTCGAGGCCGCCATTGAGCAGGGCTATCTCAACCGTGAGATGATGCAAGACAGGGGCTACATCAACCAGGTTAACCAGGTCTTGCGGATGAGAGCCCGAGACTTTAGAAGCTAGAAACCTCTAGGTGCCCCGCTAAACAGCTCCGCTGTGATTGACCCCAAAATCAGTTGTTGATGCGCTCTTTCCCTTAGTGCCTCTCCATTAACATCGGGAGTCGCTAAGGGAATTGTCTGGATGCCTGGGTATCGAGGTCATCTAAACTGAAACTGAATTGGGAGTGATGGCAGTGGAGCGATGGGCCCATTGCTTGTCACCGAATGCTCAAAATGTCTAGGCTAAGTCGTAGCGAATCCGACTTTGTGTCGGTAGAATAGTTAAGACTGATACATTTACGCAGCCTGTCTCTGGGCCAGCTAGCGTTCTGCTGGCGGGCATTTTCTGGAAAAGGGCTTGGCTGCGATTGCACCCCGATTCACCGTTCACCCTGTGGGAGTCACCATGAGCAACCCGCCTAGCCCCGATCGCATCTTAATCTTCGACACCACCCTGCGGGACGGCGAACAGTCGCCAGGGGCCACCCTCAATGTGGAAGAAAAGCTGGTGATTGCGCGGCAGCTATCGCGGCTGGGGGTTGATATCATCGAGGCTGGGTTTCCCTTTGCCAGCCCCGGCGACTTTGAGGCGGTGCAAAAAATTGCGCGAGAAGTGGGCACCGAGCACGGCCCCACCATCTGCGGCCTGGCCCGCGCCACCAAGGGCGACATCGAGCGAGCCGGAGAAGCGATCAAGCCCGCTGCCAAGGGCCGGATTCACACGTTTTTAGCCACCTCCGATATTCACATGCAGTACAAGCTGCGTAAGAGTCGCGACGAGGTGCTGGCGATCGCCCCCGACATGGTGGCCTACGCCAAAACCTTCACCGACGATGTCGAGTTTTCGCCCGAAGATGCGGGCCGCTCTGACCCCGAGTTTTTGTACCAGGTGCTAGAGGCGGCGATCGCCGCCGGGGCCACCACCGTCAACATCCCCGACACCGTGGGCTACCTCACCCCCAGCGAGTTTGGCGAGCTAATTCGCGGCATCAAAGCCAACGTGCCCAACATTGATCAGGCGGTGATCTCCGTCCACGGCCACAACGACCTGGGCCTGGCGGTGGCCAACTTCCTCGAAGCGGTGAAAGCCGGGGCGCGCCAGCTCGAATGCACCATCAACGGCATCGGCGAGCGGGCCGGTAACGCCGCCCTCGAAGAGCTGGTGATGGCCATGCATGTGCGCCGCAGCTTCTACAACCCCTTCCTCGGTCGCCCCGCCGAGTCAGAAACCCCCCTGACCAATATCGACACCCGCCAGATCTACAAAACCTCTCGCCTGGTGTCGAACCTGACCGGCATGTTTGTGCAGCCCAACAAAGCCATCGTCGGGGCCAACGCCTTTGCCCACGAGTCGGGCATTCACCAAGACGGCGTGCTCAAAAACAAGCTCACCTACGAGATCATGGATGCCACCTCCATCGGTCTCACCGACAACCAGATCGTGCTGGGCAAGCACTCGGGCCGCAACGCCTTTCGTACTCGCCTGCAAGAGTTGGGCTACGAGCTAGACGACCAGGCCCTCAACCGCGCCTTTTTGCGCTTCAAAGAGCTGGCCGACAAGAAAAAAGAAATCACCGACTGGGATATTGAGTCGATCGTCAACGACGAAACCCAGCAGACCCCCGAGCACTTCCACCTCGACTTGGTGCAGGTTTCCTGCGGCGACAGCGCCAAGCCCACCGCCACCGTCACCATTCGCACCCCCGACGGCCAAGAGCTGATGGATGCGGCGATTGGCACCGGCCCCGTGGATGCGGTGTACCGGGCGATCAACCGGGTGGTCGATATCCCCAACGAGCTGATCGAGTTCTCGGTGCAGTCGGTGACGGCGGGCATCGATGCCCTGGGCGAAGTCACCATTCGCGTGCGCTACCAAGACCGGGTGTTTTCGGGCCATGCGGCCAATACCGACATTGTGGTGGCCTCGGCCCACGCCTACCTGCACGCGCTAAATCGGCTCTATGCTACTCAGCAGGGAGAAAAGGCGATTCACCCCCAGCGCGATGCGGTGGCGGCCTCGCTATAAAGCCCAAGCGGATTGAAGATTAGGTGGCAACAGGTGCTGTGCCCCTGTGATGGCTTTAGCGTGGCTTGTTAAAGGCGATTGCCCGTCTCTTTTAACGTTTTTCAATCGACTAGACTGCCGTCATAGGCGATCTGATTTCTGCCCGATTGTTTGGCGACATACAGCAAGCGATCGGCGGCGGCAACCAAGATCTGCGGTGTTTGATCTAGCGATGGAATGAGGCTAGCGACTCCCATACTCAACGTCACGTAATGGCTCACCGCTGAGCAGGCATGGGGCAGCTGGAGATACTCGACTTGAGACTGCATACGGGTGGCGATTGCGATCGCACTTGAGAGTTCGGTGTTGGGTAGAGTAGCCACAAACTCTTCTCCTCCATAGCGAGCAATTAAATCCGCACGGTGACTGATGCTTCCCTGTAGCGCTTGTGCCACATGCTTGAGACAGGTATCACCGAGTAAATGACCATAGGTGTCGTTATATTGTTTGAAATAGTCGATATCCGCCAAGATGATTGACAATGGCGATTGCTGTTCGGCCATCAACTGCCACTGGTCTTTTAAATGTTCATCGAAGCGGCGGCGGTTGGGAATTTGGGTTAAACCATCTACACCAGCTAAATACTGAGCTTCCTGAACTTTGGCGTACCACTGATCATGAATGGCATCCCCATGCTCGCGCAGCGTATCTAGAACGATTTCCAAGTCGAAATTGCGTCGGGAAATAGCCGAAGCCAGCATTTGTAAGCGAGTTTCGGCTTGTTTTCGCTCCTCAATTTCGAGCTGTAGCTTTTTGTTGGTGGTCTGCAGTTCAGCCTCAATAAAACTGCCATGCTCTGCCATGATTTGAATCGTGACTTCTAAATCGTGAACCTGGCTGACAAGCTGCTTATTTTCACTCAGTAAGGCATCTAATTGTGAGAGCAGATCGGTTTTTGCCGGTTGCGACGAATCGTGTAGCATAGTGAGTCAAGGGTAGTGGTATGCAGTCCATGGTTTAGGTCGGGCGTGTCCATGCAACATTCAACCCAAGAAGATGACCGCTCACAGGTCTTAGGGTAAAGATCGTGAGTAAAAAAAACTTACTTTAATACCTCTGTTGTAGCAGGTTCAGGGTGGAACGATACTCTATCGCTCAGGATCTCGTAGAAAAGCCTGCATTGTTATTGCTAAACGATAACCGTGAAAACCGTTAAGTCCTCAACCGTATTATTCTTACTTCTGCTTTCCTGTACTAGCCTCCCAATATCCGTAGATTGACGATTGTAATAGCGCCGTTAGTTTAGCTAGCAGAGGGGAATTCTAGGAAGGCAATAGCAAGGCATAGGTACCACCAATTCCAAATGACGTTGCCCTGTTGTTTTGACTAAATTTATGACTCAAAAATTGAAGTCGAGTCGCAAAATCTCACTGCGATCGCTACTCGTCGTCCCCTTCGTACTACAAATCGTGGGAGCAGTTGGGCTCGTCGGCTACCTATCTTTTCGTAACGGCAACCGGGCTGTGAATGATGTTGCAGCCCAACTCCGCAGTGAGTTGACCGCCCGTATCGACCAGCAACTAAGAGACTATATCGAAATCCCTTTCAGAATTAATCAAATCAACGCTGCCTCATTTGCTCGCGGCGAGATTGAACTGACTCAGCTCGACGATTCCTACTCGTTTTGGCAACAGTCTGAAATATTTCCTACGACTAACCTGATTTACTGCGGTGGCGAGACAGATGGCGCATTCCTCAGCGTGGGACGCGCTAACGATGCTACCTTGACGCTGCAGCTACAGTATAGTAATTCAGCTACAGACTATCTGTTGCACTATCAACAGCTTGATAGCGAAGGTAATATTGGACGTATTACTCAAGTGGGTCAAAAACCCTACGATCCTCGACTGCGTCCCTGGTATAAGGCCGCGCAGGAAACTGGATCAGCCACCTGGAGCGAAATTTATTTAGATTTTGATGCGTTTGTGCCCGTAGTGACGGCTAGTCAGCCCGTTTATGACGAAACTGGTACGCTAAAAGGTGTTTGCGCCACCGACTTTCTGCTGTCGGTTGAGCTTGATCAGTTTCTCAGCCAGCTAGAGATTGGCAAGACCGGTGAAACATTTATAATTGAGCGGTCAGGACTGCTTGTTTCCAGTTCGACCTCCCAAGAAGAACAGCTAATTCGAGGTGAGGGAGAAGCAACGCAGCGGATTGCAGCCACCGAAAGCCAAAATCTCCTAGTTAGCACCACAGCTAACTACTTACTAGAGCGGTTTGGTGATCTCAATCAAATTCAGTCTGTTCAACAGCTCAGTTTTGACATAGATGGCCAGCGTGAGTTTTTGCAAGTCGCGCCTTTTCAAGATCAGCGGGGTTTAGATTGGCTGATTGTAGTGGTGGTGCCCGAAAATGACTTTATGGCTCAAATTAACGCGAATACCCGCAACACCATTCTGCTGTGTTTAGGTACCCTAGGATTAGCCACTGCTCTAGGTTTGTTTACCGCCCATCGCATCTCAAAACCGATTTTCCAGATCAATCAAGCCTCTCAAGCGATCGCAGATGGTCAACTCGATCAGCATATTGAAACGCAGGACATCGGTGAATTAGAAGGACTGGCACAGTCGTTTAACCAAATGGCGCAGCAACTCCAGCAGGCTTTTAGTGCCCTCGCTACGACCAATCAAGAACTAGAGCAACGGGTGGAAGAACGCACAGCCGAACTGCAAACTGCCAATGATAAAATCAGCTCCTTGAACCAAAAACTGCAGTCTGAAAACCTGCGCATGAGTTCCGAACTGACGGTTGCTAAGCAGATCCAGCAAATGATTCTGCCTAGGGAAGAGGAGCTGACCAAAGTCGAAGAACTTGAGATCGCTGGATTTATGCAGCCAGCAGATGAGGTTGGTGGTGATTACTATGATGTGTTGCGCCATCACGGCACGGTCAAGATTGGCATCGGTGATGTGACCGGGCATGGCTTAGAGAGCGGCGTCGTTATGCTGGGGTGCATCCCAGTTTTGCAATGAGTAGAAGTGCTTAGTGCATATTTGATGGCAG
>RECJ01000003.1 GCA_007694115.1 Leptolyngbya sp. DLM2.Bin27
CGGCCTACGGGGCCGAGGCGGGCAACCTGGCCCTCAAGCTGCTGCCCTACGGCGGCCTGTACGTGGCCGGGGGCATCGCCGCCAAAAACCTGGCCCTGATGACCGGCGGAGAATTCATCAAAGCCTTTACCCACAAAGGCCGGGTCAGCCCGCTGCTCGACCGGGTGCCCGTGCACCTGGTGCTCAACCCCCAGGTGGGGCTGATTGGGGCCGCCCTCAAGGCCGAGAAGCTATGAGCGACCAGCCCGCTAAGCCCCCTAGGCCCGCCAAGATTGAAGTTGCGATCGCCATTCTCTACCAGGGCGACCAGTTCTTGCTCCAGCTGCGCGATGACATTCCTACCATTGCCTGGCCCGGCCACTGGGCCTTCTTTGGCGGCCACCTCGACCCCGGCGAATCGCCCGACGCCGCCGTCTACCGCGAGCTGCGTGAAGAAATCGGCTACGATGCCCCCCGGCTAGAGCTATTTGAGCGGGTGGAAGACGAAACCGTTGTGCGCCACGTCTACCACGGCCCCCTGGTGGTGCCCGTCGCCAGCCTGGTGCTGACCGAAGGGTTAGATCTGGGTCTGTGGAGCGTCGCCGACATTCACCGGGGCACCCGCTACTCGGCCCAGGCTGGTGAAGACCGCCCCATGGGGTCGCCCCACCAGCAAATTTTGCTGTCTTTTCTAGAGCACCGTAGGATAGAACAGGCCACCCCAGTTCAGGAACTGTAGTTCTTTAGTCAGCTATCCTGCTGGTCTTGGCTGACATCTCCCCCTGCCCTGTTCCTGCCGCCCATGGCCGACTCATCTGAACAGCTTCAGCTTTTTGCCGCCGACCCGGTGGGTCTGCCTGAATACCGCATTCGGGAAAGCACCCGCGCCCGCCATGTCTCGCTGAAAGTACACCTCAACGGCCAGGTGGAGGTGGTGGTGCCCGTGGGTTTTGACCAGGCCCAGGTGCCTGACCTGCTGATGCGGCGGCGCGACTGGCTGTGGCGATCGCGCCAGCGCCTAGCCCACCAAACCGCTGGTCTCACCGACGACCACTTTGACGAAAAGCCGGGGCAGATCGAGGTGCGATCGCGCCACCAAACCTGGGATGTTCACTACCAGAATGCCCCCACCCGCACCCTGGCCATGACCCAGAGTGGCCCCCAAACCCTGCTGCTGCGCGGCCCCGTCGACAATAGCGCCGCCTGTGCCGACCTGCTGCGCCAGTGGCTCAGCCGCAAAGCCCGCGCCGAGTTTGCCCCCTGGCTGCGCGAGCTGAGCTTTGTGGTCAACCTGCCCTTTAACCGAGTATCAATTCGCGGTCAAAAAACCCGCTGGGCCAGCTGCTCCAGCAGCAAAAACATCAGCCTCAACTACAAACTGCTGTTCTTGCCCCCCGAGCTGGTTCACTACGTCTTCGTCCACGAGCTGTGCCACACCGTCCACATGAACCACTCCAAAGCCTTTTGGCAGCTAGTCGAAGCAAAGCAGCCCAACCACCAGCGGTTTCGAGATGAGATCCGCGATGGCTGGCAATATGTTCCCCGTTGGGTCGAAGAATAACCATGCTCCACCCCCGCCAAACTCCCCACAGCGGCTACCACTGGGATGGCCAAACCCGCCGCTTCTTCGAAGGCTGGTACTTTCGCCTCACCCTACCCGAGACCCGCCAGACCTTTGCCTTCATGTACTCCATCGAAGACCCGGTCGGGGGCCAGCCCCACAGCGGCGGCACCGCCCAAATTCTTGGGCCAGAGGATAGTTACTTTTGCCGCACCTTCCCCGACCCGCACAAATTTTGGGCCTGGCCCGAGGGGCTAGGGCTCGGCCACTGGCGCGGCGACTCACCCAGCCAGCCGCGCCTGCTGTCTGCCACAGAATTCAAAGATCACGTCACCGAGGGCTACCAGGTCACCGCCACCTGGCACCAGGGCTACTTAAACGATCCCGTTTACGGCACCGTGGCCTGGGAATACCACACTGACCCGGTCTACGGCTGGGGCAGCACCGGCCAACCCCAGCAATCCACCGCCGGGCTGCTCTCCAGCCTGCAAATCTTTGAGCCGGGTTGGCAGATTCTCATGGCCCACGGCCTCTCTACCGGGTGGCTTGAGTGGCAGGGCCAGCGCCACGAGTTTGTCAACGCCCCCGCCTACAGCGAGAAAAACTGGGGGCGAGCATTCCCGCAGAAGTGGTTTTGGCTCAACTGCAACGCCTTTGAGGGCGTACCCGACCTGGCCCTCACCGCCGGGGGGGGCCGCCGCCAGGTGCTGGGCTGGATGGAGTCGGTGGCCATGGTCGGCGTTCACCACGGCGGCAAATTTTACGAGTTTGTGCCCTGGAATGCCCGTGTCACCTGGCACATCACCCCCTGGGGCTACTGGTATATGCGCTGTGAAAATCTCGACTACGCCGTCGAAGTCACGGGCACCACCACCCTACCGGGCCTGCCCCTGCGCGCCCCCACCCACGAGGGCATGGCCTACAGCTGCCGTGACACCGCCCTGGGCGACCTCACCCTCAAACTCTGGCAGCGGCGGGGCAGCCAGCTCGATCTAATGCTCACCGCCACCAGCACCCAGGCCGGGCTAGAAGTCGGCGGCGGCCCCTGGGATGAGCCCTGGATCAAACGTGAGTTCGACAAGGAGTAGAGGGCTAAAAAAAAGGCTGAGGGTTATGCTCAA
>RECJ01000116.1 GCA_007694115.1 Leptolyngbya sp. DLM2.Bin27
TATCTGCAACCTACACGGAGTGAGCTTTTTTACTCAAGCCCTAACTTTTCAAACACCCTCTAAGCCAGTGATGTAGGGCACCCGATAGCGACGGGAGATTAGAGCTACTCCTGTCGCCACAAGCAAAAGAATGGTGAGGATGCTGGCTATCTCGGCGATATCGATATCAGTCAGATTTGTCAGACTCGATAGCTGATTTGCTGAGACCATTAGAGGACGTGGGTTTAGAGCAGCGAAAGAAACAATGACCAGAAGCTACAGTGCTTCATCGTTGGCGCGAGGTGGTAGGCATCCTGAGCTAAGAGTGATACCTGGGCACTAATGTAAGGGGGCACGCTATCAATCGGCGGCATGGTGAGCGAGATGAGTGATTTTAAGTTGACACAATGACATTCTCTTAGTGATAATAGGAATTTGTGTGAACTTTAGAGCCTGAGATTCCCTTGGCAAACGTTGTAGTAATTGGGGCCCAGTGGGGCGACGAAGGTAAGGGCAAAATTACCGATTTGCTGAGTCGTTCAGCAGACGTAGTTGTGCGCTATCAGGGCGGTGTCAACGCTGGTCACACCGTCGTGGTTAAAGGTCAGACCTTCAAGCTGCACCTGATTCCCTCTGGCATTCTCTACCCCGATACCGAGTGCGTGATTGGCAGCGGCACCGTGATCGACCCCAAAGCCCTGATCGGCGAACTCGACAAGCTGGACGAGCTCGGGATTTCCTCTAAGAACTTGTTTATTTCCAGCGCTGCCCATGTCACCATGCCCTACCATCGCCTGATCGATCAGGCGTCAGAAGAGCGGCGCGGCAACCACAAAATCGGCACCACCAAGCGGGGCATTGGCCCTACCTACGCCGACAAGTCTGAGCGCATCGGCATTCGCATCACCGACCTGATGGACTACGATCGCCTGCGCAAGCAGCTAGAGTGGACAGTCCAGTACAAAAACGGCATTCTCGAAAAGCTCTACGACCTGCCCCCCCTCGACCCGGCGGCGGTGATCGACGAATATATTGAATACGCCGAGCGGCTGCGGCCCCACATCATCGATAGCTCGCTCCACGTCTATCAGGCCATTCGCCAGCGCAAAAACGTGCTGTTTGAGGGGGCTCAGGGCACCCTGCTCGACCTCGACCACGGCACCTACCCCTACGTTACCTCCTCTAACCCGGTGGCGGGCGGGGCCTGCATTGGCACCGGCATTGGCCCCACGGTGATCGACCGGGTCATCGGTGTAGCCAAGGCCTACACTACTCGGGTGGGCGAAGGCCCCTTCCCCACCGAGCTGACCTGTGGGGTGGGTGAGCTGCTGTGCGATCGCGGGGCCGAGTTTGGCACCACCACCGGTCGCCGCCGTCGCTGCGGCTGGTTTGACGCGGTGATTGGTCGCTACGCGGTGCGGATCAACGGTCTCGACTGCTTGGCCATCACCAAACTCGACGTGCTCGACGATGTCGATCAAATCGAGGTGTGCGTGGCCTACGAGCTAGACGGCGAGCGCTGCGAAGAGCTGCCGGCCAGTGCCGACGCCTTTAGCCGCTGTCAGCCGATCTACAAAACCATGCCCGGCTGGAAGCAGCCCACCGACCACTGTCGCTCCCTCAGCGATCTGCCCAAGGCCGCCCTAGACTACCTCAAGTTTTTGGCGGAGCTGATGGAGGTGCCGATTGCGATCGTGTCGCTAGGGGCCAGCCGCGATCAGACCATCATCGTAGAAGACCCGATTCACGGGCCTAAGCGGGCGCTGCTCTACGAGAATGGCGAGTCTCAAGTCGCCTAGGGGTTGGCGACGTTTGTTTTTTGAGTATTTTTAACGGGGGGATTTTTCCATGCAACTGATGATTGAATGCAAGGCGCGTGACGCCAAAGCCAAGCCCAACGCCCTGCGCCGCGAGGGGCTGCTGCCCGTCGTGCTCTACGGCCACCAGGGTACCGAGTCGGTGTCGCTGACCGTCAGCCAAAAAGATGCTGACCTGCTGCTGCGCAAGGCCGCCGTCAACAACACCATGATTGACCTGCAAATTCCAGACATGCCCTGGACTGGCAAGGCCCTGCTGCGGGAAGTGCAGTCTCACCCCTGGAAGAACACCGTCTACCACCTCAGCTTCTTTGCCGTCAAGGCCCAAGACGAAGTGGAAGTCGGTGTGGTGCTCAACTTTGTAGGCGAACCCACCGGCGTTAAAAACGACGGCGGCGTGCTCAACACCGAGGTCAATGAAGTCACCGTCAAATGTAAGGCCATCGACATTCCCGAGACCATTGATGTCGATGTATCTGCCCTGGGTATCGGCGATTCGCTGACCGTGGCTGACCTGGTGCTGCCCGAGGGAGCTGTGGTCGCAGGGGATCAAGATCAGACCATTGCCACGGTGCTGCAGGGCCGCACCCCCGACGGTGAGTCGACCGTGACGGCGGGCACTGAGGTTGCCGCAGCACCGGCAGCCGAGTAAATCTAGCAAATTCACCGCCGCTGGTTTAGCCCAGTGGCAATGATGGGGGCTAGGGACGTTGTCCCTGGCCCCTCTTGTTAGGCAACAGAGCTGTTAGGCAATAGAGTATTCAGACAGACTTCTCCAGGTGAGTTATGACAGCTTCCGCGCTTCCCAAGCTAATTCAGCACATGTGCGAGCCGGGGTTTTACCCCCATCCGGTGGTGGAGCCGATTCGGCTGCTGCAAACCCATGTCTCCTACGTGCTGCTGACCGGCGACTACGCCTACAAGGTCAAAAAGCCAGTCAACTTTGGGTTTCTAGACTATTCAACCCTGGAGAAGCGGCGGCATTTTTGTCACGAAGAACTGCGGCTCAACCAGCGGGGGGCGGGGGCTTTGTACCTAGAGGTGGTGGCCATTGGCCAAACCGACGATGGCTACCAGTTAGGGCAGGGCACCCCGGTCGAATACGCCGTCAAAATGGTGCAGTTTCCCCAAGCCACCCTGCTCAGCGCCCTCTACGATCGCAGCGAGCTGACCCCGGCGCTGATGGCCGATCTGGCGACGGCGGTGGCCGACTTTCACCAGGGGGCCGAGACCAGCGACCACATCAGCAGCTTTGGCGCGGTCGATCAAATCCGCCAGGCCTTTGACGAAAACTACGAGCAAACCAAAGGCTTCATCGGCGGGCCGCAAACCCAGGCCCAGTTTGACCAGACCAAAGCCTACACCGACCAGTTCTTTGCCTCCCGCCGAGAGCTGTTCGAGCAACGGGTAGCCCAGGGCCAGATTCGCGCCTGCCACGGCGACCTGCACCTCAACAATATCTGTCTCTGGCAAGACCAGCTCTACCTGTTTGACTGTATCGAGTTTAACGAGCCCTTTCGCTACGTCGATGTCATGTACGACGTGGGCTTTGTGGTGATGGATTTGCTGTCGAAGGACTGCGCCGATCTGGCCACGGTGTTTCTCAACCAATACCTGGAGCGCACGGGCGACTGGGAGGGGGCACAGCTGCTGCCGCTGTATGTCAGCCGCCAGGCCTACGTGCGGGCTAAAGTCACCTCATTTTTGTTGGGCGACCCCTCGGTGGATGACGACGCCAAGGCCAAAGCCGCCGCAACCGCCGCTGGCTACTATCGTCTCGCCTGGTCGGCCAGCCAGCCTCCGGGCGGCAGCCTCTATCTGATGGCGGGGCTGTCAGGGGCGGGCAAGACCACCACGGCGCGCCAACTGGCCCGCCAGATCAACGCCATTCACCTGCGCAGCGATGCGGTGCGCAAGCATTTGGCCGGGGTGCCCCTCGACCAGCGGGGCGACGACAGCCTCTACACCCCAGCCATGACCGCAAAAACCTACGATCGCCTGCTCACCCTGGGCCTAGGCCTGGCCCAGGCCGGGTACCCTGTGGTTCTCGATGCCAAGTACGATCGCCAGGGGCTGCGGCAGGCCGCCGTTGACCAGGCTCAAGCGGCGGGGCTGCCGCTGACGATCTTGCACTGCACCGCCCCAGCCCCAGTGCTAGAGCAGCGGGTGCGCGATCGCAGCGGCGACATTGCCGATGCCACCGTGGCGGTGCTTCAGCGACAGCACCTAGAACCCTTTACCCCAGCGGAGCAGCCCCTGGTCAAACCCATCGACACCACCCGTGATGTGGCTCCGCAAATAGTCGCTATAGTAGGAGCGTAGGCAACCCTAGCCTACCTGCCCAGCGCTTCACAGAGGATGTATCGGTGGCCGACAAGATTATTCCACCTGCGCTCAAGCTCTGGCTGGCCTTTTTGTTTGTGTTTCTACTGCTCGACTACGGGGTGGTGCCCAGCATTTTGCTGGGGGCCTTGGCCGGGTTTGCCGGGGGCACGATCCAGGCCTGGTGGATTACCCCCGGCGGTGAACCCACCCGCAGCCTAGAGCTACCGGCGACGCTTCGCCAGCTCAGCAAACGCCAGCTGCCCCTCAGGCAGATCTTTCGCCGTAGCGGCGGCGAACGGGTGCCCAGGGCGCGCCGATAGACCCGACTCAGGGCAGGTTGGCGGCAGGGCCATAGGGGCTGCAACCGCTGAGGCGGGCATACTGAGCCAGAGAGTCGTCTACCCCGCCCGGCATGGCAGAACGAGCATACTGGTTGGCCTGGGCCCAGGCCCACGGCCTGGGCCCCACTTTGTTGAAGCGCCTGCGCAGCCACTTTGGCACCCTAGCTGCCGCTTGGCAGGCTGACGGGGCCGATCTGCTGGCGGTCGAGGGCATTGGCCTGGGGCTGGGGGCCAGCCTAGTGGCCTACCGACAGCGGGTTTCGCCCCTCGATCTGCTGGCCAGCTACGAGCAGCAGCATCCCAACTTTTGGACCCCCGCCGATGCCGAGTACCCACCGCTGCTCTACGAAATCACCGATCCGCCGCCGCTGCTCTACTATCGGGGTCGCCCGGAGTTGGTTAGCGCCCTGCAAAGCATGCCCTCGGTGGGGGTGGTGGGCACCCGCAACCCCTCAGCCTACGGCCAGCGCTGGACTCGCCGCCTCACCCAACGGCTGGCCACCCACGATGTGATTGTGGTTTCGGGTTTGGCTAAGGGGGTCGATCGCCATGCCCATCAGCAGACCCTAGAGAGCGGTGGTCTCACCATTGCGGTGCTGGGTACCGGCGTAGATGTGACCTACCCCATTGCCCACCAGGCTCTCCAAGCCAGCATTGCCAGCCAGGGGCTGCTGCTCAGCGAGTACCCCAATGGCACCCCGCCCGACCGGGGGCACTTTCCGCGCCGCAACCGAATCATTGCCGGGTTGAGCCGCGCCGTGGTGGTGACCGAAGCGCCAGCGCGATCGGGGGCGCTAATTACGGCGCATCTGGCCAACGACTATGGCCGCGAGGTGTTTGCGCTGCCGGGGTCATTGGATAACCCCAACAGCGCTGGCTGCCTGGCGTTGATTAACCAGGGGGCTCAAATGGTGCTAGACGACCAGACTCTGATCGCAGCGCTGGGGCAATTGCCCCAGCTGAGTAATCCCCCACTGCCAGCGCCTGAAGCTGGATCGCCTGAAGCTGGCCCAGCCCGCCTCAGCCCCGACCCGCCGCTGCCGCCAGCCATGGCTAAGGTGCTGGCAGCAATCGCCGACGAGCCGATTGCCCTCGACCACCTGGTGCAAGATCTGAGCCAACCCACCGGGGAACTGCTGGCCGCCCTGGTGCAGCTAGAGCTGTTAGGGCTAGTTACCCAGCTGCCCGGTATGCGCTACCAGCGCGGTTAGTCATCCCAGGGGGAGGGGGCGCAGTGCTGCTGCAAAAACTCAAACCGCAGGCTGCCCAGCTTGATCAAGTCGCCATCTTGCAGGTAGTGGCGCTGGGCGGGGGCGAGGCGGCGGCCATTCACCCAGGTGCCCCCCACCGTGCCCAAATCGGTCAGCAAAAACCCCTGCTCGGGGTCAAAGTTGAGGGCGGCGTGGCAGTCGGCGATACCGGGTAGGGACATGGCCACGGTGCAGCGACGGCTGCGGCCCAGCAGCCAGCGGCTGGCGCAGAGGGTGACTTGAATGGTGCGATCGCTGTTGATATTGGTGCTCAAAAAAGCTCGATCCTCTGACACGATGCCCTGCACGTACCAGGTGGTACGGTAGCAGTGGTTTTGGGCGGTCAAAATAGGATCGATCACGTCGGCAACCTGCTCTAGGTCGTAGCCCAGGTTGCGAAATAGGGTGTCTAACATCCAGGGGGGAGAGACCACGGTGCTGCTGCTGTCGTGGCTGGCCAGGGCATCGTTAAACGAGCACTGCTCCGCATCGGTAGAAAAAGATCGTGAGGGAATCATAACGAACCGTCATTTACCGCTAACTACGTCTCTAGAAAAGGTCACCCGCGAACCGCAGCAGTTTGAGCCGTAGCTCCTTCCCGGTCTTGGATCGTGGTAGTGGTGACCTGGTTGTGCACCCGCGCCAAAGCATTTAATCTTGATCCAAGTCCAGAAATGGGGTTTGCCTGGGGAAAACTCCAGCTTCTGAGCAGGACTTGGCTATGAAGGCATTGATGCGCGCTGTAGAAACTCCTTAGGGACTGTGAGAATCACACGTGACGATTTTCCTCAGGGGTCTAGCCCAGGGGGGCTAAACTTCTAGCCATTAAACTGGGTTTCCGTAGGTTGCACAATGCTGCGATCGAGGTTACTTATAAAAGCTTTATTATTTCTCGGTGGGTTCACGGGCTAGCTTCAAACCCCGCCGCCGCTCTTATAGTTCCGTCTATGCGCTCCCGAGCCGGGGCTGTATTATCGGGGTGTGCTCAATTCTCTAGCTTCTGGGTAAACCCGTGGTCAACCCCTCTATCCGCGCCCAGCCGCCGCTCAGCTTTATTCCCCCTGCCTTTGACCCTCGGGTGCTGGCCCTCACCCGTCTGGCGCTCCCCTGGATGCGCTGGCGCGAGCAACTTCAGCAGGTGGATGTGATCAATGTCGATGGGCTAGTGCATTTACTCCAGGCCTTTAACGCTGGCGAAACCCGATTTCTGCTGGCCTTTCGTCACCCTAGCCCGCTCGATACTTACTGTTTGGCCCATTTGATGTGGCGGGCGGTGCCCCAGCGCGCCAGGCAGTTGGGCATTGATCTCAAGCGCCCCGTCCATGCCCACTTTATCTACGATCGCGGCATTCCCCTGTGGGCGGGTGACTGGGTGGGGTGGATCTACAGTCGTCTGGGGGGCACCCCGATTCAGCGGGGCAAGGTCGACCGCCAGGGGCTGAGGTCGGCCCGGCAGCTGTTGGCCCACGGAGCCATGCCCTTGGCCGCAGCCCCCGAGGGCGGTAACAACGGCCACACCGAAATCATTAGCCCCCTAGAGCCAGGGGTAGCCCAGATGGGCTTTTGGTGCGCCGAAGATCTGCTCAGCCAGGGGCGGGCCGAGCAGGTGGTCATTTTGCCTGTGGGCATCACCTACCGCTACATCACCCCGCCCTGGGCCGAAGTCGATCACTGGCTCGACCGCCTAGAGCAAGAAAACGGTCTGACCCCAGCCGCCCAGACCTACTCGCCGGGTGACACCACTGAGGCGGCCACAGAGCAGCGCTACCAACGGCTCTATGGCCTGGGCAAGCATTTGCTCACCCTGATGGAGGGCTACTACAACCGGGTCTACGGTACCGACCTGGCTGCGCCCGGCCCCAGCGATGACCCGATGCCCTGGAATAATGTCCTGGGCGATCGCCTCGAAGCCCTGATGAATGCCGCCCTGCAGGTGGCTGAAACCTACTTTAAACTGCCGCCCAAGGGCAGCCCCATCGACCGCTGCCGCCGGATTGAGCAGGCCGGGTGGGAGCGGATGTTTCGCCAGGATCTAGGGGGCGATCGCTCCCTGTCGGCGGTGGAGCGGGGGTTGGCCGACCGCGAAGCCGAAGAGGCCAACCTGCGCATGTGGCACATGCGCCTAGTGGAAGGCTTTGTCGCTGTCACCGGGCAGTATGTGCGCCAGCGCCCCAGCGCCGAGCGCTTTGCCGAAACCGTGATGATTTTGCGCGATACGGTGTGTTTGATTCAGGGGCAGAACCCGTTCCCTCGGCCCAAGCTGGGGCCTCAGCGGGCGATGCTGACGGTGGGGGAGGCGATCTCGGTGAGCGATCGCTTCTCCGCCTACAGGGCCAACCGCAAACAGACCGTAGCCCAGCTCACCGCTGACCTGCAAGCGGCCCTAGAAGCCATGATTACCGCTGCGCCTTCGCTGTGATGGGCTGGGGTTTCGGTTGAGCGATTTTGCCTGATACCCCATTTGAGTCCCAGACCTCCGGTGCCCCAGCGGCCAGCCCACCCCGCCCAACAAACTAGCCCCAGCGGTGCGCCACCTGGGCAGCAACCCCCAGGGCGATCCAACAACCTGGGGGTTTTAAAGAGCCAGCGAGGACGCCACTCTACAGTGTGGCTAGCACGTCGCGGGCGGCGGCAATGGTGGCGTCGATATCCGCATCGGTGTGGGCCAAGGAGGTAAAACCTGCTTCGTACTGTGAGGGCGCTAGGTACACACCCCGCTCTAGCATGCCCCGGTGGAAGCGGCTAAACTTCTCTAGGTCAGACTGCTTGGCGTCTTCAAAGTTGCTGATTGGGCCGGGGTTAAAGAACATGCCAAACATCGCGCTAATGTGGCCACCGCAGACCTCGTGGCCGGCATCGCGGGCCGCCTGCAGCAGCCCCTCGGTGAGTTTGGCGGTCAGCCGTTCTAGCTCATCGTAGGTGCCCGGTCGCTGGAGCAGCTCCAGGGTTTTGATGCCTGCGGTCATGGCCAGGGGGTTGCCCGACAGGGTGCCCGCTTGGTAGACCGGGCCAGCGGGGGCGACCATTTCCATGATGTCGCGGCGACCGCCGTAGGCCCCCACGGGTAGCCCGCCGCCGATCACCTTACCCAGGGTGGTGAGGTCAGGGGTGACGTCAAATTTGGCCTGGGCACCGCCGTAGGAAATCCGAAAGCCGGTCATGACTTCGTCAAACACTAGCAGGGCGTCATGCTCGCGGGTGATCTCGCGCAGCCCTTCTAAAAAGCCGCCGTCGGGGGTGATAAAGCCTGAGTTGCCGACCACCGGTTCGAGAATAACCCCGGCAATTTCGCCAGGGTTTTGGGCAAACAGAGCCTTGACCGCTTCGAGGTCGTTGTAGGGGGCGGTGAGGGTGTCGCTGGTGGCGGCCTTGGGCACCCCCGGCGAGTCGGGCAGTCCTAGGGTGGCGACCCCAGACCCGGCCTGCACCAAGAACATGTCGGCGTGGCCGTGGTAGCAGCCCGAGAATTTGATAATTTTGTTGCGCTCGGTGTAGGCCCGCATCAGCCGCAGCACCGCCATGCAGGCTTCGGTGCCAGAGTTGACGAAGCGCACCATCTCAATGCTGGGCACGGCCTGGATCACCATTTCGGCCAGCACATTTTCGAGGTAGCAGGGTGCGCCAAAGCTGGTGCCTTTTTCGAGCGCTGCCGACAGGGCCGCCAGCACTTCAGGGTGGGCGTGACCACAGATGGCAGGCCCCCAGGTTCCCACGTAGTCGATGTATTGGTTGCCGTCTACATCCCAGATGTAGGCCCCCTTGACATGGTCGAACACAATGGGTTGCCCGCCCACCGACTTAAATGCTCTCACCGGGGAACTGACACCGCCCGGCATCAGGTGTTGGGCGGCGGCAAAAATTTCTTCTGATTTTGCTGTTTTAAATGGGGCTGTACTGATCAAGGCACGTTCCTCTCAGAGTCGAACATCATTCGGCGGCTTAAACCAAGACCACCTGAACGTTAACTCTGATCATTATCCTATTGATTGGATAGGGCGTAGCGCTTGATGTTAAGGAATGTAGCGTCAGCGGCGCAGGTGGTGCAGGCGACCGTTCTTGATTTGCACGACGGGGTGGTTGGAGATGCGGACTAGGTGCTCGTCGTGGGTGGTGACAATGACGGTGATGCCGATGGAGTTCAGCTTTTTGAGAATCTTGATCACTTGCAAGGAGTTGTCGGCATCGAGGTTGCCGGTGGGCTCGTCGGCCAGCAGCAGGGGCGGGGTGTTGACCACAGCGCGGGCGATGCTGACGCGCTGCTGCTCGCCGCCAGACAGCTCATCGGGGAAGCATTGGGCCTTGCTCTGGAGCCCGACCATCTTGAGGGTGGGCCAGAGTCGGCGGTGGATTTCTTTGCGGGTAAAGCCCTGGGCCCACAGCACGAAAGCCACGTTCTCGGCCACGGTGCGCTTGGGAATCAGCTTGTAGTCTTGGAACACGATGCCGATGCGGCGGCGCATTTTAGCGAGGCGGTTGCCGCGCAGGTCAGCAATGGGCTCATCGGCCACCCGAATGCTGCCCCCCGTGGGGCGCTCATAACCGTAAAGCAGTTTTAGGAGGGTTGATTTGCCGGAGCCAGAGGGGCCGGTGACGAAGAGAAAGTCGCCGGGGTTGACGGTGAGGTTGACGCCGGTTAGGGCTTGGCTACCGTTGCTGTAGGTCTTTTCAACGTCGGTCAGCGAAACGATCGGCAGAACCGAGGAATCGCTAGGAGGATCATGGTCGAGCACAGGATCGGGGTCGGAGTCAGAACGGGCGGGCACTACAAGTTTGAAGCGGTCTTGCAGCCTAGTTCTAACGTTTTCTGGCAGGTCGGCCAGCGGAGCAGGATCGGTGGAGCGGTGGAGCACAGAAGTCATGGAACGTCCTAACTGTGGATGGATTAGCCAGGCTGAGGGATGAGTCTGGCTTAAACACGAACACCGCGCAGCCAAAAGCGGAGACCGGGCTGGCATGGCTTTTGGGTGGCTATTGTACCGGAAAGACCGTATCGGGCAAAAGACATATTTGTATTTTTAATAATCGTGATGTTTTGTTACTGAGAAAACAGTATCGCTATCGTGCCTACGGCTCTAGAGGGGTACCGCAGCGTTTGCAAAATTGAGCATCGTCATCGTGCAGGCTCAGGCCGCAGCTGGGGCAAGCCTGGGTTTGGGAAACTTTGCGGAATTGGCGAATCAGGCGGCTGATTTGGGTGGGGATCAGGACGATGCCGGTGAGAATCATCATCACCGTTAGGCCTCGACCGGCTGCAGAAATGGGGGTGACGTCGCCGTAGCCGACGGTGGTCACGGTGACGACGGCAAAGTAGAGGGCGTCTAGAAAGGTGCCAAAATTTTCGGGGTTACTGGGGTGCTCGACCTGGAAAATCAGGCCCGAGTAAATGAAGATAATGGTGCCCAGGGTTAACAGAATGCGAATCAAAATTAGGCTGTCGGTGCTGGTCACTTGACCAAACCAGCGTCTGTCGTCAAAAATTCGCACTAGGCGCAAAATTCGTAGCGACCGAAAAAAGCGCAAAAAGCGAATATCGAAGATGCCAATCCACGAGGGCAGCAGGGCCACTAGATCGATCAGACCGTAGAGGCTGAGGGCATAGCGCCAGGGCCGCTGGGCCACCCATAACCGCAGGCCATATTCTAGGGTAAATGCCACCACAATCAGCCAGTCGAGGGCGTTGAGCCAGGCGTCGAGGACGGGTGAAATCGGGTAGGTTTTGGCAACAAAAATGACGGCAGACAGAAAAATCAGCAGCACGATCGCACCGTTGATTAACTGTCCGGCCAGGGTGTCGGTGGTGTTGAGGTGGCCGCGTAGGCGTTCGCGCAGCGGGGGGCTGTGGCCATTGTGCCCCGCACTTGGCGGTTGATCTGAGCCTTTTGCCATTGGGTTTATGCCCACCCCCAGGATAGTTCTACACTCAGCCCTGGGCTAAGATAACCAGGCAGCATGATTTTTATCTGGCTGCGATTTTTTAGCGTTCTTGACTCTGGTACTAGGTATATCTGGTGATCAATTTAGCGTTTAAGGTCTGAACTGAGTCTAGGTTAACGTTTGCCTACCTACTCAGGTAATGATGGGCTAACTGGTCACAGGCGGTATCTTTTAGTTGAGCTGAGGGTTAGATTTAGTATCACTGCGGCATTCTGAGCACCTATGGCGATCGCACCTATCATCACCACTCCCCAAGATTTTTCTCCCACTGCGCCCGGCACCTGGTCGCCGCTGCCCGCCCAGCGCCCGCTGCTGCTGGTGGGCCACGGTAGCCGCGACACAGAAGGGCGCGATCGCGTCCTCGAATTTGCCGCCGCCTACCAGGCGCTCGACACCTCGCGCCCGGTGATTCCCTGCTTCTTAGAGCTGAGCGAGCCCACCATTCAAGATGGGGTAGACCTCTGTGTAGAGAAGGGTTACACCGATATTTCGGTGCTGCCGATTTTGCTGTTTGCCGCCCGCCACAACAAGTTTGACGTCACCAACGAACTCGACCGCGCCCGCCAGCGCCACCCCCAGGTGACCTTCCACTACGGTCGTCATTTTGGCATTACCCCGGCGATCATTCAGCTGTGGCAAGAGCGGCTGGCCGAGCTAGATGGCCCCCGGTTTAACCCCGAGGGCATTGCCCGCGAAGACACGGTGCTGCTGTTTGTGGGCCGGGGGGCCAGCGATCCTGACGCCAACGGCGATGTCTATAAGCTGGCCCGGATTGTCTGGGAGGGCAGCCGCTATCAAACGGTCGAAATTTGCTTTATCGGCATCACCCACCCCCGCCTCGAAGAGGGTTTTCGCCGCGCCCGCATGTACGCGCCCAAGCGCATCATTGTGCTGCCCTATTTTCTGTTCACCGGGGTGCTGATCAAAAAGATTATGGGCATCTGCGAACAGGAGCAGATCGCCTACCCTGAGCAGCTGGTTAGCTATCTGCCGGAGATGGGTAGCCATCCGCAGCTGATGCAGATTTTGCGCGATCGCGAAATTGAAACCCACCTGGGCCAGGTGGCGATGAACTGCGAAATGTGCAAGTTTCGCCTTGCCGCCGGGGGGGCTCAGCCGGGCCACGGGCACGATCACGGCCACGGGCACGGCCACGATCACGGCCACGATCACGGCCACGATCACGGCCACGGCCACGATCACGGCCATGGGCACGATCACCACGGCGAACCCGTAGACCTGTTTCCCCAACCCGATGACTACCACCAGCGGGCCTGGCAGGTGCCCTAGCCAGATCAATGACTCAGGGCCAGGCGCGCTATCTCCCCCCGCTGCCAAAAAATTTCTAGCCAATACGGTTGCACTCTAAACGTGCTGCTTGTATTTTAGTCTTGCGGGGAATGACTCTGGGCGGGGATGAGAGGAGGTAGGAACTCCTCAAATCCCCTAAGTCATCCCAACTTAGACCGGGTAAGCTGGCGATAACCTGGATTCATTCTAGGATCTAGCGTCTTTTTTACCTTC
>RECJ01000241.1 GCA_007694115.1 Leptolyngbya sp. DLM2.Bin27
TCCCCGGCATTAACGACGAGCACATGCCCGAAGTGAATGCCGCCATTCGGGAGCGAGGCGCATTTCTGCACAACATCATGCCGCTGATTTCGGCCCCCGAGCACGGCACCTACTTTGGTCTCAACGGCCAGCGTGGCCCCAACCCCAAGGAGCTAAAGCAGGTGCAGGACAACTGCGCTGGCAACTTGAAGCTGATGCGCCACTGCCGTCAGTGCCGTGCCGACGCCGTGGGCCTGCTGGGCGAAGACCGCAGCCAAGAATTCACCAAAGAAAAGTTCATGGAAATGCCTGTGTCCTACGACCTGGAAACTCGCCAGGCTGTGCACATTGGCATTGAGCAGGCCAAGGCCGCCGTCGATGCCAAAAAGCAATCCGCTGCCCGCATTCCCGGTGCCCTATTAGAGGATTCGCCCAGGGTGTTAGTTGCGGTCGCCACCAAGGGCGGCGGCATCGTCAACCAGCACTTTGGCCACGCTAAGGAATTCATGATCTACGAAGTGAATGCCGCCGAGATCAAGTTCATCAGCCACCGCAAAGTCGCCGACTACTGCCAGGGCGGCTACGGCGAAGAGGCTATGCTCACCGGCATCATCGACACCGTTTCTGACTGCAAAGCGGTGCTAGCCGCCAAGGTTGGCCCCTGCCCCAGCAAGCAATTGCAGGAAGCAGGCCTGGTGGTGGTCGAAGACTATGACGTCATTGAGACCGTGGCCCGGCGGTTCTACGACGAGCATGTGCTGAATCGCTAGGGCCTTTAGTGCTTAACGTTGAGTTCTGAGTTTTGAATTCTCGATCAATTACTCAAATTCAAAACTCAAAACTCAAAACTCAAAACTTTCTCCCCCCCCTCCCCCCTCCCCCAAGGCTCCTCCCATGCCCTACTCCATCACTCAAAGCTGTATCGGTTGCCAGCGCTGCATCTCAGCCTGCCCAACCCAGGCCATTCAAACCGACGGTGTAGCGTTCTGGATTGAGATCGATCGCTGCAACCAGTGCCAGGGCTCCTACGGGGTGCCCCAGTGCTGGGCCACCTGCCCCACCAATGAAGGGTGCGTTTCCCTCCGCACCGGGGCCGCAGCGGTGTCTCTGACCTCTGCCTCAGAGGCATCGGAGGACTACTGGGAATCGTGGTTTGCCACCTACACCCGCATGGTCGCCCGGCTGCAAAGCGCGCCGCAGTCAAGCTACTGGCAGACCTGGTTCGACGGCTATTCCCAAGTCGTGAAGCGATTGCAAACGACCTAACCAAGGTTTGAATTCTTAGTTTTGAGTTCTGACGAAATCACCCCGGCTCAAAATTCAAACCTTTCCCCTCCACCCATCCACCCATCTCCTCAAACGCTATGGTTACCTATCTCGACAACAACGCCACCACCCGCACCGACCCCGAGGTTTTGGCGGCAATGCTGCCCTACCTGAGCGAGCTGTACGGCAACCCGTCGTCGATGCACAGTTTTGGCGGCCAGGTCGGGGCGGTGATTGAGACGGCTCGCGAACAGGTTGCAACCTTGCTAGGGGCTGAACCGACGGAGATTATCTTCAACAGCTGCGGCAGCGAGGGCAATAACACCGCCATCCACGCTGCCCTGGCGGCCCAGCCCGAGAAGCGGCACATTGTCACCACTGCAGTCGAGCATCCGGCCATCTTGGCGGTGTGCAAGCACCTGGAAAAGCGCGGCTACACCGTCACCTATCTATCGGTGGACAGGCGGGGCGAGCTAGATCTAATTGAGTTGGAAGCGGCGATGACCGGCGGCACTGCCCTAGTCACCACCATGTACGCCAACAACGAAACCGGGGTGATTTTTCCGGTGGAGCGGATTGGAGAAATCGCCAAAGCCTACGGCGCTACCTTCCACGTCGATGCCGTTCAGGCGGTGGGCAAAGTGCCGATTGACCTGGCCACTAGCACCATCGACCTGCTCACCCTCTCGGGCCACAAGCTCCACGCCCCCAAGGGCATCGGGGTGCTGTACGTCCGCAAGAGTTTCCGCTTCCGCCCCTTTTTGCTAGGTGGTCACCAAGAGCGGAGTCGCCGGGCCGGTACCCACAACGTCCCTGCCATTGTCGCCCTGGGCAAAGCCGCCGAACTGGCCCAGCTCAACTTGGCCCACACCCAGCGCGAAGCCGAGCTGCGCGACCTGCTGGAGTACGGCCTACTCGCTACTATTCCCGACACGGTGGTCAATGGCGGCGGTGCCCCTCGCCTGCCCAACACCACCAACATCGGCTTCAAGTACATCGAAGGCGAGGCCATCCTGTTCATGCTCAACCGCGAAGGGATCTGCGCCTCCTCCGGTTCCGCCTGTACCTCCGGCAGCCTTGACCCCTCCCATGTCCTCACCGCCATGGGCCTGCCCTACACCATTCTCCACGGATCCATTCGCTTTAGCCTCTCCCGCTATACCACCGAAGCCGAAATTCGCCAGGTGCTTACCGTCATGCCCGAGATTGTCGAACGCCTCCGCGCTATGTCGCCCTTTAAAGACGACCAGGCAGGGTGGTTGCAGGAGCGAGATTTGGCTGTCGCAACCTAGGGGAGATGGTGGGGTGGTGAGATAGCGAGGCCGGACAGCCCCCCTTCATCACCCCGCCACCCCGCCACCCCGCCACCCCATCCACCCCGCCACCCCAT
>RECJ01000289.1 GCA_007694115.1 Leptolyngbya sp. DLM2.Bin27
AATCCAGCACGTTGAGCCGGGGCACGCCGCCCTCATCCACATAGCCGCCGTGGCCGCGCACGCTCTGGTCGCCGCCGGAGCAAAAGGCATATTTGCCGTCGGTGTGGGGGCCAGCCCCGGTGAGCAACACCACGCCAATGCGGCTGTCTTCGCGAGCGTTGGAGAAGGCTTCGTACAGCTCAACGATGGTTTTGGGGCGAAAGGCGTTGCGCTTGTGGGGCCGATTGATGGTAATTTTGGCGATGCCATCGGCCTTTTGGTAAATGATGTCGTCGTAGGGCTTTACGTCTTGCCAGTCAACCTGCATGGGGAGAGCGTCCAGTTAACACAGGCTTCTAGCGTCTCATATTGGGGAAACCTCGAGCCAGATTGACCCCACCCGAGCCGACAACCCTAGATTTTGCTGCCTGCCCGCAGAGCTAGGCATCGCCCCTATCAGCCATGGCATGATTAGGTGAGTAGTTCAAGTTGCGTCATCGCTCTGCGGATTTGTCAATTTTCCTTCTCTCGCGAGGTGATTGTATGGACGGTGTGCAGTTTTTGATCAATGAAAAGGGAGAGAAAACAGCCGTCCTGCTAGATCTTGAGCAATGGGGCGATCTCTGGGAAGACTTTTACGACATTCTCGTCACGCGATCGCGGGCAGAAGAAGAAACCGTCAGCTGGGACGACCTCAAAGCCGAGCTTGAACCGGACGCTGCAAACAATGGCACCGTATGAGATTCAGTTCAAAGCCTCCGCCGCCAAGGAGTTTCGTAAACTCACCTTATCGTCACCCGCGTTAGACACCGCCGTGATGTATATCAGTAGGCCACTCCAGTATTAATTCACCGTCCATTGTCGTTTCTCAACCTCCTATATCTGTTTCAGGTGGTGCAGGCTAAAGAGCTGATGTCGATCCATCCATACCTGCACGGGCTGAAACCCCGCTTCCATGGCTAAGAGCTGAAACTCATCCACGGTGTATTTATAGGAATGCTCTGTCCGCATGGTTTCGCCCGCCTGGAAGGAGATCTCGGCATTGCCCAGGTGAACGGTTTGATCGCAGCGGCTGGCGATCGCCATTTCAATTCGCCCCAGTGCTTGGTTGTAGCGGGCCTGATATTCAAATTGCTCTAGGTCAAAGTCGGCCCCCAGTTCTCGGTTAATGCGCACCAGCAAATTCAGGGCAAAGGCGGCGGAGATCCCCTGGGTATCGTCGTAGGCGGGTTCGAGGATGATCGGCGATTTCTTCAGGTCTACGCCCACGATCAAGTCTCCCAGCACCGCCACGGTTTTCAGAAAAGCGATCACCTCCGCAGGCTCTAGGTTACCAATCGAAGAGCCGGGGAAAAAGCCAATGGTGGGGCGGTTTTTTAGCTCTGGAATGGCGGCGATGGGTAGGGGCTGGGTGTAGTCGGCGCAGACTGCGATCGCATCCAACCCCACAAAATCATCCATCAGCGCCGCGCAGGCCTCTTGCAGGTGCTGTCGCGAGATATCGACCCCCACGTAGGTCGTCACCTGGGGCGCAGCCTCCAGCAAAATGCGAATTTTTTGGCTGCTGCCGCTGCCCAGTTCCACCAGGGCGCGATTGCCCAATGCCGCCGCAATCTCCCCAGCATTGTCCTGAAGAATCTGCATCTCGGTGCGGGTGAGGTAATACTCCGGCAGCTGGCAGATGGCGTCAAACAGCTCAGACCCCCGCTTGTCGTAGAGAAACTGGGGCGAAAGCGCCTTCTGCGGCAGGCTCAGCCCCCGCAGCACCGCGCTGCGAAAGTCTGCCACCGTGGGGTGAAAGTCGTAGAGCTTGACGGGGGAGGGTTTTATGGGGGAGATGGGGGGCATGGGGGTGAGTGAGTGAGTAGGTGAGTGGGTGGAAGTTTCGGGTTTTGAGTGCTCAGTTTTGAGTGAAGAAGTGGAATTCAAAACTCAAAATTCAAAACTCTCTTGCCAGCCGCAGGCCGCTAAACTGCCACCGGGCGCTGGGCGGAAAGAAATTGCGGTAGCTGGGGCGAATGTGGCCGGGGGGCGTGACGCAGGAACCGCCGCGCAGCACCATTTGGTTGCACATAAACTTGCCGTTGTATTCTCCCACGGCACCGGGGGCGGGGCGAAAGCCGGGGTAGGGCAGGTAGGCACTCTGGGTCCATTCCCAGACGTCGCCGTAGAGCTGTTGGAGGTGTTGGCTGCCGGGGGCGGGTTGGGGGTGGAGGTGGTCGGTGGCCAGCAGGTTGCCTTGAATGGGAAGGCCCGAGGCGGCGACTTCCCACTCGGCTTCGGTGGGCAGGCGGCAGCCCCGCCAGGTGGCAAAGGCATCGGCCTCAAAGTAGCTCAGGTGACACACCGGTTCGGCGGGGTTCACAGGCTGCATGCCGCCGAGGGTAAACACCCACCAGTCGCCGTTGCGCTGTTCCCAGTAGAGGGGGGCCTGCCAGGCTTCGTTCTGCACTGTGGCCCAGCCCTCAGCCAGCCAGTGGGCGGCGGTCTGGTAGCCGCCATCGGCGATGAATTCGAGATATTCGCCGTTGGTGACGGGGCGATTGGCCAGGGCAAAGTCTTGTAGGTAGACCCGGTGGGCGGGGCCTTCGTTGTCGAAGGCAAACCCAGGGGCCTGGTGGCCCAGGTCGTACAGCCCGCCGGGGAAATCGACAAATTCTAGCGGCGTCGGGTCTATGGCGTTTGCCAGGGCTACATGGTCACGATAGGCGGGGCGCAGGGGGTTGATCGCCAGGTTGTACTTGAGGTCGGTGAGCAATAGCTCTTGGTGCTGCTGTTCGTGGTGCAGGCCCAGATGGGTGAGTTCTGCCACGGCGGGGGGGGCGGCCTGGGGTCGCAAAAGCCGCTCCATGGCCCGATCCACATGGGTGCGGTACTGGTAGACCTCGGCCACCGTAGGGCGTGACAGCAGACCGCGCTGAGGGCGGGGATGGCGATCGCCGATTGCCTCGTAGTACGAGTTAAACAAAAAGCCGTAGCCGGGGTGGAAATCTTGGTAGCCCTCTAAATAGGGCCGCAGCAGAAAGGTCTCAAAAAACCAGGTGGTGTGGGCCAGGTGCCACTTGGGTGGGCTGACATCGGGCATCGCTTGCAGGCCGTAGTCTTCGATTTCGAGGGATTGACATAGGGCTTTACTAAGGTGACGCACTGCCTGGTAAGGGGCGATTAGATCTGTACTCGCCAGATCGGCATCTAAAACTGGGGCCGCTGGGGAAAAAAGAGTCATTTTAAGGATTTTAGGGACATGATTGGCAATTGTGACAGACCTGACCCTCGGCAAGATGATGATTGCCTTAAGCTCTCTCACTCCTGCCTCAGATAGGCCAGAGAGAGGCCAGAGAGAGGTAGGTCAAGCCCAATCGGGGAGTTGTGGTTCCCCACGGGCAAAATTCTGCTCCTAGCCTGAGATTTGGTTCAGTAGTCAGCTTGCGGGCTAATCTCAGCCCTAACATCTATCCATAGAACAACATCTCGACCCACTCAGTCGGGCACAACCCCTCCAAAGCCAGTACGGTTCTACTTACCCAACGGTAGAGCCGAGGCTGTTAGATTAGGCACATGGGTTTAAGGAATCGTTGATTGGCCCAATGTAGAGGCCAATACGTGATCTTAAAGCGATCTGACCAGTGATCTGAACGACAAAAGTAGAGTTACATTCCCGATGGGGGAACACTATCCTCATCCAGCTCAATTTGATAGACCCAGGCGATCGCACCAATAATGCCAGCCAAGTGAGGTATCCACTGTGAGCAATTCATCCGGTAAAGCACAAGACCTATTCAGCGGCGTCAAAAATTCTGAGCATGCCAACGCTCTCATGCAGTACGTCCACGGCATGAGCCCTGAGACCATTGCCCAACTCTCTAACCCGACCTCGACCGAGGTGCAGCAAATGATGGAGCACAACATCATTGGTCTGCTCGGCGGGCTGCCGTCTCAGCACTTTGATGTCGAAATCACCACCAACCGCGAAAATTTGGGCCGTCTGCTGGCCTCTGCTATGATGAGCGGGTATTTTCTGCGAGGGGCCGAACAGCGCATGGCCTTTGAGTCCTCGCTGATGTCGGCGGAGTCTATTACCGAGACTGAGTGAGCCCTAGTCAACGACCAGCCCCAAAGGTTTCTCCAGAAGCTTCACCCAAGGTTTCTCCAGAGGGTCTAGACACTGTCCCTTCCTCCCCAAACCTCGACGGCAGCGGTACCGCGCACGACGTCGAAGGTTCCTACACAACGAGCATAACGAGGGTTCTAACCCAGCCTTCCCTTTCCCCCAATCCGGCCCAGGTGCAGTTGCCCTGGCCGGATTTTCCTGTGGAGGCGCTGCGGGCGGCCTTGCTGGCCTGGTATGGCGACTCGGGCCGCAGTCTGCCCTGGCGCAACATCGATCATCCCTACGCCATCTGGATCTCGGAGATCATGCTCCAGCAGACCCAGGTGAAGACGGTGCTGCCCTACTACCAGCGCTGGCTAGAGCAGTTCCCCACGGTGGAGGCGCTGGCCACCGCCGACCAGCAAACGGTGCTCAAAGCCTGGGAGGGGTTGGGCTACTACAGCCGCGCCCGCAACCTGCACCGAGCCGCCCAGCAAATTGTGAGCGAGCATCACGGCCAGATTCCCCAAGATTTTGAGGCCCTCAGCGCTCTGCCCGGCATTGGCAAAACCACCGCCGGGGGCATTCTCAGCTCGGCTTTTAACCTGCCCCACGCCATTCTCGACGGCAATGTGAAGCGGGTGCTGGCCCGGCTGGTGGCGCTGCCGGTGCCCCCCGCCCGAGCGCTAAAAGACCTATGGGCGCTGTCAGAATCGCTGCTCGACCCTGACCACCCCCGCGACTTTAACCAGGCGATCATGGATCTGGGGGCGACTCTCTGTACGCGGCGCAGTCCGGCCTGCGATCGCTGCCCCTGGCCGGCCCACTGCCGCGCCTATAATCGCAATATACAATCGGAGCTGCCCATGTCAGAAGCCAAAGGCCCCCTGCCCCACAAGCAAATCGGCGTCGCGGTGATTTGGAATGGCCAAGGGCAAATTTTGATCGATCGCCGCAAGCAGGAGGGCCTGCTGGGCGGGCTATGGGAGTTCCCCGGCGGCAAAATTGAGCCGGGTGAAACGGTAGAGGCCTGCATTGCCCGTGAGATTCAAGAAGAATTGGGGATTGAGATCGCGGTGGGCGATCGCCTCTGCACCGTTACCCACGCCTATTCTCACTTTAAGGTCACCCTCAACGTGCACCACTGCACCCACCTCAGCGGTGACCCCCAGCCAATCGAGTGCGACGAGGTGCGCTGGGTCTCCCTAGACACCCTAGAAGAATTTCCGTTTCCAAAGGCCAATATCCACATCATCCAAGCCCTGCGGGCCTGGGCCGCAGGGCAACCAACCGTAGATGTGGTAGAAACCGCACCGTACACGTAAATAAAATTCTGCCTCTTTACGTAAACTGCCCCTGGGCTCAAGGATTGATAGAGAAACATTACTAGAGCAAAGGCAGCGATGGGCACACAAAACCGAGGGCCAGGCTGGGGCGAACGATCCAAGGCCAGGGGGCGGGGGGCAAAGCCCCGTTGTGTTAGGCATTGGCTCGCCTACGGCCTGCTGGGGGCTGGGCTGGCTGGGGGCAGCCTGATCGCGCCTGGGGCTCGGGCCGACGACACCCCAGCCTGGCACCACCTGCCCGAAAACACCGCCCTGGTGATGCTGCTGGACACCACCGCTGCCACCTGGGGCCAGCTCAACCAGTTTCAGCTGTTTCAGCTGCTAGACGAGAGCCTGGGCTATACCCCCGGCCCCCTGGCCTTGCCCTACCTGCCCTACGGCGTAGACTTTGCCACCGAGGTTGCCCCCTGGGTCGGCGACACGGCGGTAGTCGCCCTGCTGCCCGCCGCCCCCGGCGCTTTGGCCTCTATGGCCGACCACCTGGTGATGGTGGCCCCTGCCACCAGTCCTGACGCTCTCAACAGCTTTCGGGCAACGGTGTTTGACCTCCAGGGCGAAGCCGAGGCAGTAGTGCCGGTACTCGGCACCAATATCTACCTATGGCCCGGCCCCGGGGCTGCCGACTGGGGTGACGGCGACGGGGGAGACGGCGACTGGGGTGACGAATATGAGCCAGGGATGGCCTGCGAGACTGAGCTAGACCCCTGCAACGAAACGCCTTTAGAAGAATCGGGCCAAACGCGATCGCCCCATCGCGCCATCGCCCCTCAAGCACTGCGATTTAACCGTGGGGTAGGGCTACCTCTGACGGTGCAGTCACTGCACGCAGACGATGGAGAATTTGAGTTAGAACTGCCCATGCCCGTGCCGGGGTTTGGCCCTGGGGGGCTGGCGATCGCCTTTCTGCCCGATGCCCTCGTCGCCGCCGCCACCCCCGAAGCCATTGAGCAATACCTCACCCTGCGCCAGCAAAAGCCATCGTCTTTGGCCGCAAGTGCCGAGTTTCAGCGCACCCTAACCCACCGCCAGCGCCACCGAGCCCTCGTTGCCGTCTACGGCAGCGCCCTAGAGCTGCTCAACTTTGACCCCTCGGTGGCGGGGTTGCCCAGCCTGGGTCTGCCCTTGCCGCTGCCGTCTCCCCCCGTCTTCGACCCCAGTACGATTCAAACACTGCGATCGCTCAACTTTGGCGGCACCATTGAGGCCTTGGTTTATCCCACAGCCCAGGGTATGCAGCTGCGAGGCCGCTACTACTACGACCTGGCCCCATTCACCTTTGGCCTCACCCCCACCGTTACCGAGGCCGATAGTTTGCTAGAACTGCTGCCCGCCTCCACCTACATGCTGATCAGCGGGCGCGATATCGCCGGGTTGTGGCAAGGGCTAACCCGCACGTTAGCCTCGGCCAGCGACCCCATTCGCCAGGGACTAGACGGCGCTCGGGCGTTCTTTACCCTGGCGACGGGCCTAGATCTAGACCGCGACCTGTTTGGCTGGATGGATGGCGAAGTCGCCTTGGCCGCCTTCCCGACCGCTGACAGCCCTTTTCAGGCCATTTCCCCAGACCTGCACCTGGGCCTGGGTCTGCTGCTGCAAACCAGCGATCGCGCCACCGCCACCCAGACTCTGACGACCCTAGCCGACCTGGCTGCGGGCTTTGACATTGCGGCCCTACCCGCCACCGTTAACCGTCAGCCGGTCACGGCCCTAGGGTTTCTGGCCCCCGCCGCCGACACACCGCTAGATGGCGAAACCACATCACCGGGGTTTACCCTACTCAGCCACGGCTGGGTTACTGACAACACCCTCGCCCTAGTCTCTGGGCTGGGGCCGATGGATCGGGTCATGGCCCCCTCACCCCACGATCCCCTGGCGCGATTTTCTGGGTTTCGCAGCGCCCTAGCCCCCCTACCCCAGCCCAACAACGGCTACTTTTATCTCAATGTCGGGGCTACTCTATCGCTGGCGTATCAGGTCTTTGACCTCCACAGTAACCCCTTGATCGAACCACTCAAGCCTGTTTTGGGCAGCCTGCACACCCTCAGTGCCACCACGGCTCAAACCCCCAACTATTTAGAGGTTCACGGTCATCTGGGCCTGGCCCGTCGCCGCGATTAGATAGCGTTGCTGAGGGTGAGGGATGGGTGGTCGGTATGGGTGCGATCGCACCCATACCGGCCAGAAGTTTGCCTACAGTACCGACCGTTGAGAGTTATACAAATGCTCGATCAATTAATTCTCTAGCCGCTATTTTTTCTGCCTAAATATTCTACAGAGCGAGAAATTAGCCCGGCTCAAACCGCCCTTAAAATCATGGCTTAGAGCTGCTCTATTTTCATCTTCTCAGAGTTATTAACTTGTGAAACGTTCGCTTACCAAGAGCGATGATGATTCTGTAATTTGTTACTTAACCTGCCGTGATTTCATCGATGTCACGCTTTCTGAGCTATCCGCCAGACCGTCTGAGCATCCCCACAATCTCGGCAATTAAAGACCATAGGCCTGAATTCATCAGCTTTCTATCTGGTTAGCTGGTGGGGTGAGCCTAGTTTCTTAGGTGGCCCTATGGTGATTAAACCCGTTTATCTAAGCTTTCTATAGCTCAGTTCATAGCTGTCTCTGTAGTAGGAAGCGCCTGTATCCGCTCTGTATTTTCGAGAAGAAGAGAGGAGAGTCCCATGACCAAAAGTCCCCCTGAACCGGGACAAAAAGTCAGGGTCGTGGTCGATAGAGATCCGGTGCCCGTCTCATTTGAGCGATGGGGCAAGCCCGGCCACTTCGACCGCACGTTGGCCAAGGGGCCCAAAACCACCACCTGGATTTGGAACCTGCACGCCGATGCCCATGACTTTGACAGTCACACCAGTGACCTGGAAGATATTTCGCGAAAAATCTTCAGTGCTCACTTTGGCCACTTAGCCGTCATTTTCATCTGGCTAAGCGGCATGTATTTCCACGGTGCCAAGTTCTCTAACTACGAGGCTTGGCTCACCAACCCCACCGGCATCAAACCCAGCGCCCAGGTGGTTTGGCCCATTTTTGGCCAAGACATTCTCAACGCCGACGTGGGCGGCGGCTTTAGCGGCATTCAGATCACCTCTGGCCTGTTCCAGATGTGGCGGGCCAACGGCATTACCAACGGTTTCCAGCTCTACTGCACCGCCATTGGGGCGCTGGTGATGGCTGGCCTGATGCTGTTTGCCGGGTGGTTCCACTACCACAAGGCCGCTCCCAAGCTGGAGTGGTTCCAAAATGTGGAATCGATGATGAACCACCACCTGGCCGGGCTGCTGGGCCTGGGCTGCCTGGGCTACGCGGGGCAGCAGATCCACGTTTCGCTGCCCATCAACGCCTGTATGGACGCCATTGATGCGGGTCGACCGCTGACTATCGGCGGTCGGGTGATTGATTCGGTGGCAGCCATCCCGTTGCCCCACGAGTGGATTTTGAATAAGAGCCTGATGGTCGATCTGTACCCCGGCTTTGCCGAGGGATTGAAGCCATTCTTTACCCTAAATTGGGGGGCCTATGCCGACTTCCTCACCTTTAAGGGCGGGCTCAACCCCCAGACCGGCGGGCTGTGGCTATCGGATACGGCTCACCACCACCTGGCTTTGGCCGTTTTATTTATCGTGGCCGGCCATTTCTATCGCACCAACTGGGGCATTGGCCACAGCTTTAAAGAGGTGCTAGAGGCGCACAAGGGGCCTTTTACCGGCGCAGGCCACAAGGGCATGTACGAAATTTTCACCACCTCCTGGCACGCCCAGCTGGGGTGGAACTTAGCCCTCCTCGGGTCCCTCACCATCATTGTGGCCCAGCACATGTACTCGATGCCCCCCTATCCGTACCTGGCGACGGATTACCCCACTCAGCTGTCGCTGTTTACCCACCACATGTGGATTGGCGGCTTCTTGATTGTGGGAGGGGCAGCCCACGCCGCCATCTTCATGGTGCGCGACTATGAGCCCTCGGTGCATGTCAACAACAACCTCGATCGCGTTTTGCGCCACCGCGATGCGATCATCTCGCACCTCAACTGGGTCTGTATTTTCCTGGGCTTCCACAGCTTTGGGCTATACATCCACAACGACACCATGAGAGCCCTGGGGCGTCCCCAGGATATGTTCTCGGATACGGCGATTAACCTCCAGCCTGTGTTTGCTCAGTGGATCCAAAGTATTCACGGGGCAGCGGCGGGCAATACTGCGCCCAATGTGCTGGCTGGGGTCAGCCCGGTGTTTGATGGTGGCTTAGTGGCCGTTGGCGGCAAGGTGGCCATGGCAGCGATGCCCCTGGGCACTGCCGACTTTATGGTTCACCACATTCACGCCTTCACCATCCACGTGACGGTGCTAATTCTGCTGAAGGGCGTGCTGTTTGCCCGCAGTTCTCGGCTGGTGCCCGACAAGGGCGATCTGGGCTTCCGGTTCCCCTGCGATGGGCCGGGCCGGGGTGGTACCTGCCAGGTTTCCGGTTGGGATCACGTGTTCCTGGGCCTGTTCTGGATGTACAACTGCATCTCGATTGTGATTTTCCACTTCAGCTGGAAGATGCAGTCGGATGTGTGGGGTACAGTCTCGCCGGATGGGGCCGTGTCGCACATTACCGGCGGCAACTTTGCGGCCAGTGCCATCACCATCAACGGCTGGTTGCGCGACTTCCTCTGGGCTCAGGCGTCCCAGGTGATCGGCTCCTACGGGTCGGCGCTGTCGGCCTACGGGCTGATGTTCTTGGGGGCGCACTTTGTGTGGGCCTTTAGCCTGATGTTCTTGTTCAGTGGTCGCGGCTACTGGCAAGAGCTGATCGAGTCGATTGTTTGGGCGCACAGCAAGCTGAAGCTGGCTCCGGCCATCCAGCCCCGTGCCCTGAGCATCACCCAAGGTCGGGCCGTGGGTGTGGCCCACTACCTGCTGGGGGGGATTGCCACCACGTGGGCCTTCTTCCTGGCGCGAATAATTGCGGTGGGATGACCCGTTTGGTCATGGGCAACCCCCTGGGGCGAACCAATGTGTTCGCCCCCCAACCCTGGGGAAGGGCAGACACGTTGGTCTGCCCCTACGGCGACCCACACCACCGCATTGCACGAATTGCGTTCTTTGACCCATTCGTACCTGTTTTGATTCATGGCAACTAAATTCCCTAAATTTAGCCAGGACTTGGCCCAAGATCCGACCACACGGCGGATCTGGTACGGGATTGCCACCGCCCACGACTTTGAAAGCCACGACGGCATGACGGAGGAGAATCTTTACCAAAAGATTTTTGCTTCGCACTTTGGCCATCTGGCAATCATCTTTTTGTGGACCTCGGGCAACCTGTTCCACGTCGCCTGGCAAGGCAACTTTGAGCAGTGGGTCAAAGACCCGCTGGGCGTGAAACCGATCGCACACGCGATTTGGGATCCGCAATTTGGCCAACCCGCTGTGGATGCCTTCACCCAGGCGGGAGCCAGCTATCCGGTTAATATCGCCTTTTCTGGAGTGTACCACTGGTGGTACACCATCGGTATGCGCACCAACGCCGACCTCTACGGCGGTGCGATGTTTCTGCTGATTGTGTCGGCTGCCTTTCTATTCGCGGGCTGGCTGCACCTACAGCCCAAGTTTCGGCCTAGCCTGGCCTGGTTTAAGAATGCCGAGTCGCGGCTCAACCACCACCTGGCGGGTCTGTTTGGGGTCAGCTCTCTGGCCTGGGCCGGGCACTTGATCCACGTCGCTATCCCCGAAGCGCGGGGCCAGCATGTGGGCTGGGATAACTTCCTCTCGGTGCGGCCCCACCCGGCTGGGTTGAAGCCGTTCTTCACGGGCCAGTGGGGGGTTTACGCCCAAAACCCAGACACCGCCAACCACCTGTTTAACACTAGCGACGGAGCCGGAACGGCGATTCTCACCTTCTTGGGTGGATTCCACCCGCAGACTGAGGCGCTGTGGCTGACGGACATTGCCCATCACCACCTAGCGATCGCAGTGCTCTTCATCGTTGCGGGCCACATGTACCGGACTAACTTCGGTATTGGCCACGACATGAAGACCATCATGAATGCCCACCGCCCCCCCGAGGGCACCCCCTTTGGCGGCATGCTCGGTGAAGGTCACAAGGGCATCTACGACACCTACAACAACTCGCTGCACTTCCAGCTGGGCTGGCACCTAGCCGCCCTCGGGGTGGTGACGTCGCTGGTGGCGCAGCACATGTACGCGCTGCCGTCCTACGCCTTTATCGCCAAGGATTACACCACCCAGGCGGCCCTCTATACCCACCACCAGTACATCGCTGGGTTCATTATGGTGGGGGCCTTTGCCCACGGGGCGATCTTCCTGGTGCGTGACTATGACCCCAAGGCTAACCAAAACAACGTGCTTTACCGGGTGCTAGAGCACAAGGAAGCGATCATCTCTCACCTGAGCTGGGTGTCGCTGTTCCTGGGCTTCCACACCCTGGGTCTGTACGTGCACAACGATGTGGTGGTGGCCTTTGGCACTCCCGAGAAGCAGATTCTGGTGGAGCCTGTCTTTGCCCAGTGGGTACAGGCATCTTCTGGCAAAATGCTTTACGGGTTCAACACCCTACTGTCTAACCCAGACAGCATCGCCACCACCGCCTGGCCCAACTTTGGCAATGTCTGGTTGCCGGGCTGGATGGAGGCCATTAACAGCAACAACAACTCGCTGTTCTTGAACATTGGCCCTGGCGACTTTTTGGTGCACCATGCGATCGCACTGGGTCTGCACACCACCACCTTGATCTTGGTCAAGGGGGCGCTAGATGCCCGGGGCTCGAAGCTGATGCCCGACAAAAAAGACTTCGGCTACAGCTTCCCCTGCGACGGCCCTGGTCGGGGCGGCACCTGCGACATCTCCGCGTGGGACTCGTTCTACCTGGCGATGTTCTGGATGCTCAACACCATTGGCTGGGTGACCTTCTACTGGCACTGGAAACACCTGGCCCTGTGGTCGGGCAACGTGGCTCAGTTCAATGAAAGCTCGACCTACCTGATGGGCTGGTTCCGAGACTATCTGTGGCTCAACAGCTCGCAGTTAATCAATGGCTATAACCCCTACGGCATGAATAACCTAGCGGTTTGGGCCTGGATGTTCCTCTTCGGGCATCTGGTCTGGGCAACGGGTTTCATGTTCTTGATCTCCTGGCGGGGCTACTGGCAGGAGTTGATCGAGACCCTGGTCTGGGCCCACGAGCGCACTCCCCTGGCAAACCTGGTTCGCTGGAAGGACAAGCCCGTGGCCATGTCGATCATTCAAGGGCGGGTGGTAGGTCTGGCTCACTTCACCGTGGGCTACATTCTCACCTACGCCGCCTTCCTCATCGCCTCGACCTCTAGCCGCTTTGGCTAGCAACCCGTAGGGTGGGCACTGCCCACCTTACCCCCCCCGGGAAAAACACTCTCCCCTCCTGGGAAGGGTGCCCCCAGAGCCGGGTGGGTCAAGCTAGCACCCCGTAGGGTGGGCACTGCCCCCTTACACCCCTGGTAAAAATACCCTCCCCGCCTGGGTAGGGTGCTCCCAGGGCCGGGTGGGTCAAGCCTCAGCTAGGTAAGACCCACCCCTGCCCCTCCCGATCAGGGAACGAGATTCTCTGTTTAACGTGAGTTCGACAACTAAAAAGCGGCTTGTGGCAGGGCTTTAAGCTGATCATCT
>RECJ01000248.1 GCA_007694115.1 Leptolyngbya sp. DLM2.Bin27
GGTGGGCGTTCCTGGCGCGCTCAGCCCCCCCCCCCCACCACTCCCTACGGCTATGGCGCAGTACCGCCGCTGCCGACAGCAGTACCGCCCTTGGCTCAGATGGCTCCAGCCGGTGTGCCCCTAGGAGTACCCACGCTGCCCGCCGGTACTGTACCGGGAGCTGTACCGCCGCTGCCCGGGGCAGCAGCGGCTTGGGGGCAAACCGCACCGCTGCCGCCCGTGGCCGCTGGCACCTACCTCCCCTCCGGGACGCCGAGCGGATTGTTAGGCCAGGCCTCAGGGTTTGAAGTACCCCCCTTAGCTCCAGAGGGAGCGATCGCACCCGCCTCTCTACCTGAGCCCAACCTAAATCTTCAAGGGCTCTATGTTCTCCAGGGCGATCAGTCTTCAGCCCGGGCGCGGCTCTCAGGGGATGCGTTCTTGACACCCAACTTGGTGGTCGGCGGCGCGCTCGACTTGGTGACAGGGCCTGACCTAACGGCGAATGATGGCGTGCAGCTGACCGAACTCTATCTGGCGACGGCCTTTCCTGGGGCTCCGGGCCTGAGATTTCGGCTGGGGCAGCTCGACATCACCTCTTACTTCGACCGCAATAGCTTCGCCAAAGACAGCTCGCGCGACTTCTTTAACCCCGTGTTTCAGACCAATCCAGCCATCATCGGCGGTGCCAATGCCACCGCCTCCCGTCCGGGGGGGTTGGTGCAGTGGGCCGTCACCGACGACATCACCCTAAATGCGGCGGTGTTTTCATCGGCGGGAAATATTACTGACTTTGCCCTGGATGGCTTTGCTGGCGAAGTGGGTTTCCGGACGGGAGACCTAATTTTGCGGGGCACCTTTATCACCTCACGCGACACCGGGTTCCAGAGTACGGGCGGTCGCCTAGATGCCTACGGCGTCAACGCTGAATGGTTTCTGCCCCAGGCCAACCTGGGGCTGTTTGGCCGCTACGGGCAGCTCAACAACAGCGGCAGCGGGTTTTCGGGCGATACCTTTAGCCTGGGGTTCAACCTGTTTGACGTGTTTATGGAGGACGACCGCCTGGGCCTGGGCTATGGTCGCAACCTGGCTACGGCGGCCGTTGATGGCCGCACTCCCGATGCCCTAGAGCTGTTCTACGACTTTGAACTCCTGCCCAACCTGCGTCTTGGCTTTACCTTCCAGCAGCGAGATCAGTTCCAAGAATCCTTTGCTGGGTTCCGCCTTCGCAGCGACTTCAATTTGCTTCCTGGCCGGTCTTTAGAGTGAGTGAGGTCACCTGGTGATAAATCAAACCTATCGGCATAACTTTTGGCCCTGCCGCCGTGCTGCAACAGGCCTAGCGATCGCAGGACTCATGGTAGCCCTAGCCGGGGCCGGAGCGCCGGTCTATGCCCAGAGCGTTGGGCAGGGCTATACCCAGCTATCGGAGGGGCAGATCACGGCGGCGATCGCCACCTTTCAACGACTGGTGCAGCAAAACCCCAACAATGTCGAAGCCCATTTGGGATTGGCCATTGCCTACCGCCGCGCTGGTCGCGATGCCGATGCCTTGCCTGTGTATCAGCGAGTGGTGGCCCTCGACCCCAACAACCGCCTGGCCCTAACGACCCTGGGGCTGCTGGGCGAATTTCGGCCCCAGTGGCAGCCGATCGGCATTCAGGCCCTCACCCAACTCTTGCAGCTTGAGCCCAATTCCCTGGAGGCTCGCGCCCAGCGGGCCAAGCTCTACTACTACCAGGGGCTGTTTTCTGCCTCTCTGGCCGACTACGCCCAGGTGTTGTCGCGCACCAGCGACCCGACAATTCTCGGGCCAGCCGCCGAGGCCCACACTTTCAGCGGCGATTATGCCGCTGGATTGGCGCTATTTGAGCGCTACCGAGCCGCCGGAGGAGCAGTGCAAGGCGACCAGGCGATTGCCTACGCCCAGGCCCTGCGGGAGAGCGGCCAGCTCGATCAAGCCATCCAGATCCTCGAACAAGAGCTGCGCCGTCCGGCTAATTCAGATACCCAGCAGATTCGGCTACGGGGAGCCTTGGCCAGCACCTATGCCGCCAACCGCCAGTTTCAGCCAGCCCTAGAGCTGCTGCAACCCCTGCGTGGCCGTACAGATTCTCGCCTGACCCTGGCACGCGCGCTCAACGCCCTAGGCGACTACGGTCAGCAGGCCAGCTACAACCAAGAGTCAGCCAGCCTTTACCTCCAGGTGCTGACCACAACGTCAAACCTGTCACCCGGAGTACGGCGAGAGGCCAGCTTTGCGCTGGGCAACCTGCCAGAGCACCGCCCGACGGCCCTTCAGCTGGTCGACCAGCTGGCCCAGGAGCAACCTGGAGATGCCAGTCTCACCCTCCAGCGCCAGCTGTTGGCCTACCAAATGGGCCAGACTAGCCAGGCTAACCTCGTGCAGCAGGTGCGATCGGCCTTTCCCCAGTTACCTAGTGACCCAGTACAGGTGCGCTATATGGGGCAGCTGCTGAGTCGCCAAACCCCTCCGGTGGCTGAGCTGTTACCCCTCTACCAGAGCCTGCTCAGCGGTGGGGCCACCGAGGCCTTTCTCTACTTTCGGGTGGCCCAGATCTTCACCCAACAGGGTCGGTTGGCCGAGGCGAGGCAGGCGCTTTCGACCTATGGCAACACCCCGGCGGGCCGCCGCGATGCCGAGACAACCCAGCTGCTGTTGGCCGATATTGAGCGGCGAGAGGGCAACCTGGCCCAGAGCGCCCAGCGTTACCAGGGGTTACTCAGTACCGTTCAGGCTGGGCCAATTCGCACCGGGGCAATTCAGGGGCTAGCGGCGGTTTACCAGACCCAGGGACAGCTGCAATCCGCCATCGCCCTCTACGACTCTCTGATTGCAGCCAATCCCCAAAATACAGCCTATCCCCTCGGGCGGGCCGCCCTGGCCTACCAGGCGGGGCTGATCTCCGATGCCCAGGCGACAGCTCTGCTAAACCAGGGCATCAGAGAGTATGGCGCGGCCACGCCCCCGCCAGAGCTGATTGCTCTAGTTGCGGTGCTGCCGCCAGCGGCTGAGCGGGCGGGGATATATCAAACCCTGTTGGCTAGCGACCCAGGCAACCCGCAGCTACAGCTGCGATCGCTCCAGGTAATGGCACTTACCAACCCGGCCCAGGCCCAGGCCCAGGCCGCCGCCCTGGTGGCTGCCAACCCCACCAGGCTCGACTGGTACTTTGTGCAGGGAGAAATTGCCCAGCAAACCAACGACTACGACACGGCCCGGCAGAGTTATCAAGCGGTGCTTCAGCGCCAGCCCAACCAGCAAGATGCCCTCCTGGCCCTAGCCGGGCTGGAGTTTGAGCTGGGCAACTTCCGGGAGGCCGATGCTCTCTATCAGCAGGCTTTAGCGGTGAACAGTCAGAATGCCACGGCTCGAACGGCTCTAGCCGCGCTCAATGCGGTGCAGGGCCGTCCTCTGGCTGCCATTCAGCAGCTCCAGCAATGGCAAATTACCCAGGGACAGACCAATCCCCAGGTCGTCCGCCAAATTGAGCAGATCCAAGGCGGCTTGCTGCTGCAGCGGGGCATGCAACCGTCGTGGGAACGCTTTTAATGCTTGCTAGCGGGCTTGGGGTCGCCCGTGTGGCGGTTTGCAGCCAGAAAACCCGCAGCCTGAGTATCGATTGCCCTACGGCCATGGACCCAGAGCATCACCCAAGCCAACATGCGGCGTTTGGGCGGGGCGACAACCCGGTTGACAATCTCAAAGCTTCTATCAAAGCGGGCACCGCCCTGGCTTATAAGGAGAACTTATGCGTAATTGGTTATTTCGATTCAATCCTCTTAAATTCTATTCGCGCCCTCGGTGGAAAAGGCTGAGGCCTCTAAGCTTGGGGCTAATGGGAGCATTGCTGATGGCCTTGGTCGGCCTGCTGCCCGCCCTGGCTCAAACAAGTGAATCAGTAGAGCGGCAGGAGGACTCGGTGATTCAGCAGTATTCTCTGCCCCGTTCGACGCCGCCAGCGCCGGTAGTTAGGCCGCCGAGTCGCCCCGCTACCCCACCTCGGCCTGCCGCCGCACCCCAGCGATCTAGCCCCGCCCCGACCAGTCCGCCCGCCCCGACCAGTCGGCCAGCCCCCAGTCAGCCAGCCCCCAGTCAACCAGCCCCAGCTCCGGCCAGTCAGCCAGCCCCAGCGCCAGAGGCCACTGCTGCGGAGCCAGAGCCAGAGTCGACTTCGGCAGCGCCAGCCCTGAGCCAATACATCCTTCAGTTCAACCGATCGCCAGTGGTGGGCAATGCCCTACAGATGGAGGGAATTTTATCCCAGGCCCGGTTGGGGTTCACCCGCCCCCGCCACTGGCAGGTAGAGTCGGCCAAAATTCAAGTGCGGTTTCGCCAGTCGCCAGCCCTCTATGCTGAGCGATCTAATCTAACGGTGCGGCTGAATAATCGCCATCTGGGCAGCGTGCCCCTGAACAAGACCGCCGATGAGATTGGCAATGTTTTGTTTGACGTACCAGCCAATCTCATCGAAGACTTTAACACCGTAATTATGGAGGTGCAGCAGCATACCTCCGCAGACTGCACCGACCCCACTGACCCCACCCTGTGGACGGAGATTTTGCCTGACTCCCAGGTGGTCTTGAACTACCGACCCCAGGCCATTGCCCTGGACTTGACCAACTATCCCTATCCCTTTCTCGACCGCCTCGGTTTGGAGGCCGATCAGCTCACCTACCTACGGCCTCAGAAGGTCGATAGCTCCTGGCTGACCGCCAGTGGCCGCTACCAGGCGGCGGCTAGCCGCCTCAGCAATGGCAGACCGATTCAAACCCGCCTGGTCAATCAGCTCGATCAGCTCAATGGGCAAGACCGACTGGTGATTATTGGCACTCCGGCAGAGCAGCCGGCCCTAGGGGATCTCGATCTGCCCTTTGCGATCGCAGATGATCAGGTGCTCGACGGTGACGGGGCACCGCTGCCCGACAGCGTCGGCGTACTGATGGTGACAACAACAGCCAACGGCGAGGTGCCGGTGCTGGTGGCCACGGGCAACGACTCAGCCGGCGTACTCAAAGCCGTACAGGCCCTAGTACAGCCCGCCGATCGTCAGCTGCTAACCGGTCAGGCGGCGCTGGTCAACCAGTTATCTGAGGTCGCTACACCTGACCCCAGAGACTGGCCAGGTCACCTGCCCAGAGATGTTCGCCAGGTGCTGCTAGCTGACCTCACCACCCAGGACGGTCAGCCATTTCAAGATCAGACCGTCAATGGACTGCCCATTCCCCCAGCGGTAGAAATTCCGCTCAAGGCCCTGCCCGATGAGCAGATTTTACGGGGCAGCAAATTTACCCTGCGCTACAGCTATGGCCCCGGCATTGACCCACGCCGATCTTCGGTATCGGTGATTTTAGATGGCCAGGGCATTGGGGGAGAGCGGCTGCGATCGGCCGATGGCGGCACTGACTCAGTCACCGTTGACATTCCGCCGGAGCTGGTTACCCCCACCTCCAGTCTGGCGGTACAGTTTTACACCTTTCCAGATGTGGCGATTAACTGCGGTGCCATACCCGATCAGCCGATGTGGGGTGCTGTGCACAGCAACAGCAGCCTGGATCTAAATCGCGCCAACGTCGTCGATCTACCCGATCTCAAGCGTTTGCAGACGGGCTTTCCCCTGACGGCTCCCCAGGATCTATCCCAGGCATCCTTTGTGTTGCCAGCAACACCGTCAGATGGCGACATTCTCACCCTACTGCAGGTCAGTGGGCGGCTCGGCCGACTGAGCCAGGCCCAGTCGGTCAAGCTCGGAGCCTACCTGGCTGACGGGCTACCCAACGAGGCCCGTCAGCACAATATAGTCGCCATTGGCCTGCGCGATGGCTTCCCGCTGCCGGAGGTGATTCAGGGCGGTGCGGGTCTGGTGTTGAGCAACCAGTTTGGGCGACAGCTCAACCAGACCCAGATGCAAACCTTCTCCGACGAGGCTGGGGTCATTCAAGCCCAGGTGTCGCCCTGGAACAACCAGCGGCTGCTGCTGGGGCTGATAGCCCAGCAACCGGCAGGCCTAACTGAATTGCAGCAGGTCTTTACCCAAGACGCACTGTTCTCTCGTCTAGCGGGAGATACGGCGATTGTGCAGCGCACGACACCCAACCCATCAATCTTTAATCAGGCTGACTATCAAGTCACGACCTTGAGCCAGCAGCCAACACGCACCATCGACCGTCGCGGCCCCATCACTCGCGCCATTGCCTTTTTGCAGGCGAACTGGATACTGCTGCCCGGTGGCATGGTGCTGCTAGCACTATTGCTCTACGGTCTGTCTCAACTCTTTCTCAACCGTCTCAGCCGTCCGGAGGGAATCCAATGACCCAGGCTTCTAACCCAGTTCAACGCTCCCATGCTTGGTTTATTCGCCTACTAGATGTCATACCCCGGAGCCTAGAGTCTGTCCTAGGCCGCACGGGCCAGGGCGGCCTGGCGGTGCTGATACTGGTTGCCCTACTGTTGTCTCTGCCGCTGATCATCACGCCGCTGCCCCTGGGGCAACAGCTTTGGCTAGCGGTGCTGTTAATCGGCCTGGGGTGGGCGCTGGTGCAGCTAGAGCAACGCTACCAAGACAGCCGCCTAAGCGAACAACTGCACCTGTTGCTCATGTGGCTGAGCATGGTGGTAACACTGCGCTACCTCTGGTACCGCACCTTTAATACCCTCAACTTTGACGGCTGGCTCAACGGTACGTTTAGCCTATTGCTCTACGCGGCAGAGCTATACGCGATCGCAACGCTGCTGCTGGCCTATTTTCAGACCCTCAAGATCCGCGAGCGACAGTCGGTGAGCATGGCCCAGGTGCCGATTTCTCAGTGGCCGGCGGTGGATGTGTACATCCCCACCTACAACGAAGACATTGGCATTGTCCGAAAGACGGTGCTGGCGGCCATGGCCATCGAGTACCCGGCGGGCAAGAAAGAGGTCTACGTGCTTGACGACGGGCGCAAATACCCCCAGCGGCGAGAAGAACTGCGGCAGATGTGTGCCGACCTGGGCTGCTATCTGATGACCCGAGACAATAATGACCATGCCAAGGCGGGCAACATCAACCACGCCCTCATTCGCACCCCCGGCGATCTGGTGCTGATCCTAGACTGCGACCACATTCCCTGCCGCAACATTTTGCAGGAGACCGTCGGCTTTTTCCTCAAACCGACTGTGTCTTTGGTGCAAACTCCCCACTGGTTCTTCAACCCTGACCCCTTTGAGCGCAACCTGCTCACCCAGGGCAAAATTCCGGTGGGTAACGAGCTGTTCTACAAAGTGCTGCAGAAGGGCAACGACTTTTGGAACGCATCATTTTTCTGTGGGTCGGCGGCGGTGGTGCGCAAAACCCACCTGCTAGAGGTCGGCGGCATTGCGGTTGAAACGGTGACCGAAGACTGCCACACCGCCCTCCGCCTCCACGGTAAGGGGTATGAGACGGTGTACTACGACAAAATTATGGTGGCCGGGCTGGCCCCAGAAACATTTTCGTCCTACGTGGGGCAGCAGGTGCGCTGGGCCAGGGGGATGGCACAAATTTTGCGGCTCGAGTGGCCTATTTTTAACCGCACGCTCAGCATCCCCCAGCGAATTTGCTACACCTCCGCGACTACTCACTTTTTCTTTGGGTTTCCACGGTTGATGTATGCGATCGCCCCCATTGCCTTCCTAGTCTTTGGCATTAACTCAGTGCGGGGGCTGGGTCTAGAGACTCTGACCTACGCCCTACCGTCAATTTTGATTGCCCTCAACGCCAACTTCATCGTTCACAAAGGCGTGCGCTTTTCGTTCTGGAACGAAATTTTTGAATATGCCATGGCCTTTCAGGACGGGTTGGTGACCTTTATGGCCCTAATCAACCCTAAGATGGGCAGCTTTAACGTCACCGATAAAGGCACGCAGATCTCAAAGCGCAGCTTTGACTGGAACTCAGTGCAAATCTTACTGATTGTCAGCGGCTTGAGTCTGCTGTCGCTGGTTTTGGTGCCCTACTGGATCATCACTGACCTGCAAGACACCGATGCCGTGTTGATCAACGCCGTCTGGTGCATCGTCAATGTGTCGTTGCTCAGCGCCGCGATTTTAGTGGCGCTTGAACAGCCCCAGATGCGCCAGTCTCACCGCCTTGATCGCCACCTAGCTGCCACTCTGTTCTCCGGCGGGAACACGATTCAGGGCACCACCGTAGATATCAGCGAAACCGGTGCTCGGGTGCGCCTACCCGATTGGCCTAACCTCCCTGACGTAGTTGATCTCGAACTCCACGGCGACACCAACAGTCGGGTGTTCGTCAGTGCCCGAGTGCTGCGGGTAGCCCCTGAATCTGACAATGCGGTGGTGATCACCCTGGCCTTTGATCAGCTCACCCCAGCCCAGTACGACGATCTAATCCTGGTGCTCTATTCCGATGTACAGCAGTGGTATTCTCAGGTGCGCACCAACTCCGACAGGCCGCTAGAGTCAATTCGTTTTTTGGTCACCAGCCTGCTACGGGTGTTTTACGACCCCAAACCCTCAGCTGCTGTCCCCGTATTCAGACGGGTCTCTGCTCCCGCCCAGATCTATAGCCACGGCCACTATCTCGATGTGTTGACCCACGCCATCAACAGCCGGGGGTTACAGGTCACCCTGCAGCACGATCACCCACTGATTCTGCACCCGGAGATTTTTGGATCGGGTGAACCAGTGGGGTTGTCTGTGGCAGTCGACAGTGACGAACCGGTGCGCGTAGTGGCGCAAATCGACAAGATTGATCGATCTGACCAAGGAACTCGGATTGACCTGAAGTTTCCCCAGGTGCTCGATGTGCAGCAATCTGACCGCATCAGACGGCTACTGCACAGTCTTCCCCAGCCGTTAGGTATCTAGGTCGCCGTCGACCAAGCTGAGATAGAGCAGCACCAAGCCCACGCAGCCAATAAATCGAAAGGCAGGCTGTTGACCGTTCCAGTCTGCCGATTGCCACATGGTAAACCACTCACCAGCAACCACCATAAAGCCGACAAACCAGAACAAAAATGCCAGAGTGAGGCCGTAGGTTGCCGTACTCTTGGCTCGATTAAAGCTAGCGCCATCGTGGCCAATCGCTTGAAACAGACGGACTGCACCCCCCAAGCACAGCAGCGCGATCGCCGCCTCAGTAGCAATGATCACGCCATAGACCACCTGCTGCAGTTGGGGCGATAGGATGGCCCGCCAGGTCAGCTGATTGGTGGCCAGCACCGTGTCCATGCTGAGAACATGCTGAATATATTGAAAGTTGACGCCATAGTCAGTCAAGTTGTTGAGCACAATCACTGCCGCCAACAGCCCAATGGCCGCCACCAGCAAAGTTTTTGAAATCCGCACCGCCATAGAGTTAGATAGAACGTAGACAAACCGCTGGCTCAATTAACCGCTACCCTAGGAGCAATCTTTTCATTGAAAACTATTCTGGAACCGTTGCAAGGGGGCCTAATAGTCTCTTGTCAGGCCCCGGCAGATTCCCCCCTGCACCAGGCTGAGGTGATTGCCGCCATGGCCAAGGCCGCCCTCAATCGCGGCGCGGCAGGAGTACGCATCGACAGCCCAGATCACATCCAGGCGGTACAGAAACGCTGTGATTGCCCGATTATTGGCCTTTGGAAACAGGTGATGCCGCCCGCTTCGGTCTACATCACCCCCCAGTTTTACCACGCTGAGGCGGTAGCCCAGGCGGGTGCCGATATTGTTGCCATCGATGCTACCCAGCGCCTGCGCCCCGGCGGTGAAACCCTAGCCCAGCTGATTGATCAAATTCACCGCCGCCTGAAGAAACCCGTCATGGCCGATATCGATACCCTCGACAACGCGCTGAGGGCCGCAGAGGCCGGGGCAGACTGCGTCGGCACCACTCTTTTTGGCTACACCGAAGCCACCCAGGGCCATAACCCGCCAGGCTTGGCCCTGCTAGAGACCCTGGCGCAGCATTGCCCGGTACCGGTGATCTGCGAGGGGGGAATTGCGTCTCCGGCCCAGGCGCGGCAGGCCTTAGAGCTAGGGGCCTACGCCGTGGTTGTCGGTACCGCAATTACGGGCATTGATAGCCTGGTCACAGGCTATGTAGACGCAATTCAACCAGTCGCGAAATCCTAAATCCGCCTTGGCTAGCCCCGGTTGGGCTGGGCAAACGCCGTTTGCCCCTACGCAAGCCGCCTGTTTGACATCGGGATTATACGATTCAGATTTGGCATAACACACCTGGTTTACTTAGGGTTAGCCTCGAAAGAACAGCAAAAAAGCAGGGGTGAGTAAACTAAAGTTCACTCACCCCTGCTTTGACAAAAGCTTGGCCTAGCCGCAGTGGCTACATGGCAGAGCCCACGCCCGCATAGGAACCGTAGAAAAACAGGCCCACTACCACCAGCACACCAGTGCCAGCCACAGTTGCCACAATCCACAACGGAATACGTCCACTCTGAAGCATAATATCCACCTCCTACTACTTGGGAAAATAACTCAACACAGCCTGAGTAGCTTTAGATCATGCTGCACTGATCGTGACAGCCGCCATCAAAGCCTAGTTAAAGAAATAGCTGGAAAATAGCAGGCCGAGCACAAACACACACAGCAGACCCAAAAACAGGGATGTGCGGTTGAGTTCTACGGGCTGCTTATTGGGGTTGGGAGAGCGTTCCATGGATTTCTCTTATCGTTGGATAAACTGCATTGCTGCGATCGCGCCGAGGAAGAAAACGCTGGGCACCCCTAGGGTATGCACGGCCAGCCAGCGCACGGTGAAAATTGGGTAGGTAATGGGCTCGTTGGGGGAGTTGCTTTGCATGGTTTAAATCAAATGTTGGAATATCTAAAACACTATTGATTCAAGAACATATCGATCTGATCTTTCGCCTCAAAGCGATCGGTCACAATCGGCAGCTGCATTTGGTTGTCGGGGTAATAGTCATTGGGTCGAGGCGTGCCAAACGCATCGTAGGCCAAACCCGTGCTGACAAACAGCCAGCCCGCAATAAACAGCATGGGGATGGTGATGCTGTGAATAATCCAGTAACGAACACTGGTTACGATGTCGCCAAAGGGGCGCTCCCCTGTAGTACCTGCCATATCAACGTCTCCTCTCTAAACGCGGAAGATCTAATCTAATCATAGAGAACACCGGAGGCCCTAACAAGCTCTTTCAGCGAAGTTCCCCCAGTTTGGTCTAGGCAACCTCAGGGCTGTACTTGAGAATAGTGCCCTCTTGCCCTAGGATAAAGCCCTTCTCAGGGCCTAGGAACTTCACCCGATAGAAGTTAGACGGCACATCGCCGACGGATTTATCCTTAAACCAGGTTTCACCGCCGTCAAAGCTACAGAGTAAATTGCCGCCGCCGCCAGTCACCCAAACTTCGTCAGCGGTGCGAAAAGCCATGTCAAGCAGCCCCCAACTGGTGCCAAACTCAGGGCTGATAGCGTCGGTAAAGTCTTCTGAGCCCCGACTGTTAGAGAACCGCACCTGCCCGCCCCTGGCGATGGCCCACAGCTTACCACCTTTGTCAAAGCCTATGTTTTGCAAGCGCCTGGAGTTCTGGCGGTTGTGGGGAATCCACTGGTCTTGGCCGAGCGCCCAGGTGGAGTAGAAGTTACCCCGAGACGACACTGCCACATAGCGGCCATCCTCAGAGCGCACCATGTTGCGCACAACGCCTACCGCACCTTGCACCAGCGCTTTCCAGGTGCGTCCACCGTCTTCGGTGAGGTAGATAGCCCCAATGTCGGTGGCCATTTCCGCTGCCTGAGGGCCTACCGCTGTGATCAGAAAGGGCGAGCCCGGCAGCTCTTTGCTCAGGGGCAGGCTTTCCCAGGTTTGGCCGCCGTCGGGGGTGTGCAGCAGCAGCGACGGAATCCCCGTCACCCAACCCTCGTTGCCTTCAAAGTCAATGGAAGTCAAGGTGTAGGGCTGATCGCCCAAGGCCAGCTCTCGCGGCTGCCAGGTTTCGCCCCCATCGGTGGTTTCAAGCAGCGTGTTGCGGCTGCCGACAATCCAGCCGTGGTCAGCATCTTGGGTGAAGGCGACATCCGACAGCGTCGCCTTCACCGGCACCTGCACGACATCCCAAGGATGCACGCCTGCGTCCGCTAGAAAATAATTAGAGCAGCCGGTAGCCAGCATCACCACCGCCAGCACGACCAGACCTCGTTTTAACCAATCAAACGCAGCGTGCATAGACAATCAGAACCCGTACTTCCTAAACAACATCCCTATCAGCATCAGCCTACAGCAGACGAGTCACCCAATCGCGCCTAACCAGGGAGATCAAGCCACCCTACTTCAGGCCGTAAAGGCTGAGGAAAAACATGAAACCCAGGGCCAATGCGCCAAAAATCAGAATGTTTTTCTGGCCGGGGGTCAGTCGATTTACCCCTAGGCCGTAGTCTAGGTTTTCTTTAAAGCCAGAGGGTGAGTTGACTGGGCCAATGTTGTTGAACTGCTTTTTAGGGGCGCTACACACCGGACAGCGCCAATTCAAGGGCAGATCTTCAAAGGCAGTGCCCATAGCGATCTTGGCTCGGCTGTCTCCCTTAGTTGGCTCATAGGAGTAGCCGCAGGATCGACATTCGTAGCAGTCCATCTCCTCGGGAGATAGGACTACAGCCACTGCGGGAACCGATTCGCCAGCAGTTTCCTCTGGGTTATCTACTGGGCCAGTCGCTGCCCCAGCGGCCGCCACTAAATCTACAGATTCGACTGATTCAGAAGCATTGGCCGAAGACTCAGACTCAACATTCATAGGACTAGGGCACCTTAATTCGACAAGAGCTAACCAGGCAGCCGGCGCATCTCTCAGGGGTTTCAAACACCTCGCCCACTGTGCAGGCCAAAAATGCTTGTTGTAAACAATTATGACACAGTTGAGCCACCCACCTGAGTTTGACTCACTGGGGGTGGTGCTCTGAGAAACCACAAAAACCCCCCCCCC
>RECJ01000151.1 GCA_007694115.1 Leptolyngbya sp. DLM2.Bin27
GACCATAGGGACGAAAAACCATAGTTTAAGTCAGGTTGACCACAGCTGGCGGAAGGGCCAAAGGCCTTGGCGTAGACGTAGCTCAAGACTCGCCACGGCTGCCTAGCCATGCTCTCCAGGCTAAGCGTGCCCTGGCCGGGTGGGCCAAGCACCAGGGGCAGCGGCCCCAGAAGCCTGAAACTAAATCGAGACTCTAACGTCATAGAAACGAAAAAATGAAATCTAGCCTTGGGGATCTATGTCCCATAGTAGGTTTCTGATGATTGGCGATGGGCTCTAATTTATAAATCTTGTATCTCGGTCGGTTGAATATTGAGTAAATCTAGGAGCGACTTTCAGGAATGATTGGGAAAATCAGTGATTCTGCTGGTGACGATATTGCAACCGTTCTATCTCGGACAAGTTTTCGTGGCTCAGCAGCACAACCCGCTTCATCTGACGCTCATTAGCCTTGGCCTGCTTTGTCTTGAAGCGCTGCCCGGTCAGGCCAGCCCTAGACCCCTAGACATTCAACCCGCCCTGGAGCAAGCCCTAGCCCCTCAGCCCCATACCCTGCCGCTAGCTCCGGTGCCCAGCGCTTCGGGGGATGCCGCTGGGGCGCTAGACACCGGGGCTAGCGATGCACCCGCCGCCTCACTTCCCTCCCCGGCACTGACGGCGACTGACCCGGCGCTTGCCTCAGGGCTTTACCTCACCACAGCGGCGGCGCTGACCCCAGAGCCCGAGTTTAGCCCCGCTGTGGCCAATAACTCCGACGAAGCGGGCAAGGGCTTAGCCCAGGCTGACCTCAACGACGAAACCCTGCCCTCCGATCCAGAGCTAGGGGTGATTCAGGTGCGGAGCCTGGCGGAAGATGCTGACTTAGGTATTCTGCGCATTCGCCAACCGCCTGAGATTCCGGTGCTAGCGGCCCCGCCTAGTCCTAAGGTTGGGTTTTTGACTGCTCGCTTGGCCATTGCCAATAGCGACAACATTTTGCTGGCGTTCAACGATGTTGGCGGTCTGACCGGCGACACTTTTCTGCGTCCTTCCCTGGCGTTTGCGGTATATCCCACCCTCGGCCCCCAGACCGTTTTGATCGGCACCGCCGACCTGGGCCTACAGCGCTACGTCAGCCAATCTACGCTCAACTACGACGACCTGCGCTTTCGGGTGGGGCTGCGCCAGGGGCTCAGCCCCCGGAGTTACGGACAGCTGATGTTCACCTACCAAGAGCTGTTTCGGCCTGGCGGCAATCGGGCTCGTTTTTTTAAAAATACCTCCCTGGGGCTAACCCTAGGTCGCCGTGACCCAATCGCCCCCAGGCTGACCTTTGACTCTTACTACCAAATTCAATTCAACGGTGCCCAGTCACGCTCAGAAACCGCCAGCGGCCCGGTGATAACTGACTTTAGCCGTCTGTTTCAGTCGGCAGGGGGGTACTTGGGCTATGAGATTAGCCCTCAACTCCAAGCCGGGCTTAGCTATCAGCTCAATTTGATCGACTACACAGCCCAAGACCGCTACGACGCATTTCAGCAGATTTTGGGGCAGGTGGTCTACCGCATTACCCCCAGGGTGCGCCTGAGCGTCTACGGTGGGGTTAGCTTTGGGCGATCGTCTGAGCCCAGGGTGCAGTTCAACGACACCTTTTTTGGGGCCGCTATTGACGCTACGATACCCTTGTTCTAGGGCTAGTCGGTGGCGCGCCGCGCCGCCAAAAGATCATCCATCACCGACCTAATCGTCAATTTCGGCTAGCTCAATCACCTGGGCATCGTAGTCTCTGACTAAGAAATTCAGGGGCTGTTCGCGGCGAATTTTGTGGTCTACACCGCTGAGCTGCACCCGCATGAGAATGTACTCCAGGCAGCTGTGGTCAAAGCAGACGTGGCGCTGCTGGTTGCGATCGCCTAACCTAGCCCCACCCACCACATGGAGCTGAGTATTTTTGCGGAGCTGATACCACAGTCCTTCGGGGGTGCCCATGCCCCCCGCATTGGCCAAGCTGGCCCCACCTATGTACATCGGGTCAAGCCCGGCGGTGCCCAGGGTTTGCTCGTAGTTGTAGTAGTAGTGCAGGGGCACCTCGGCCGCCGACAGGTTGAGCATGCCCTCGTAAAACTGGCGAGCCACCTCTAGGTCAGAGACCATCACCGTGTACACCTTGGGGGCACTCTTCAGGAACATCCACATTGCCCCGGCGTAGGCCACCAGCAGCATGACCATAATTCCCTGGGTCGACATAATGCTGTCGAGGGGCAGCCCCAGCAGCGCCACCGGGGTGGAATATATCAGCGATAGGTCAAACAACATAGGCCCCCACATAAAGAATCAAGACAGCTATCTGGCCCGAGGCGAAACTCGGCCTCAGCGAGCCCATGGGGCGAACCCAGGCCCGCCTAAAACCTCACCTCTACACCAGTGTATCAATTCTGCAATCCACGCCTAGGGCATCGGTACAGTATGGCTAAAAACCTGGTTCTTGATTGCCGAAGAGTCTGGCCTGTCTTCTGGGTTTCTGTACCGGCGCTCTAGGGTGCGCTAGCGGTCTGCTGGCCAGAGGGGGTACATAGATGACAGATGCCAGACAGCGGGGCCAGCTGCCTAGGCCCGCTGATAGACTGGAGCAGCTCCCGAAAATAAGTCGCTAAAATCGTCACGATAGGTATATTAAAGGCTGATTTATCAGGCTAAATAGTGACCTTCACCCCAGGGGCGGCGAGTTTGTCTGCGATTGGGGGCTTTCGGGTCTATGTTCTCCACGGCTCAACCCATGCCTAGTACTGCACATATTCCTGACTTTCCTGAGTGCGACCACCGGTTGGTGCAGGCGCTGCATCACCACAGCGATCGCGAATTGGTGCAGCTGTTTCAGCACCACGGCGATGCCGGGCGATACTTCACGGCAATCTTCTGCCGCTACAGCCCCATGGTCTACAGTCTGATTCGCCACTCGGCGCGATCGCCTGTGCAGGCCGAGTATCTCTTCGCCCTCACCTGGCGGCATATTCTCCACGAACTCGGCGGCGTTGATTGCCCCGAATCTATCGCTGGAGAAGGGCCAGGGGCCTTTACTCTCCAAAACTGGCTGATCAACATCACCGCCCTGTGCATCAATCAGGCGGTGGTGCCTGAGGTGGAGGCCATCCACTACTCCCTCGACCAGGCTACGCCGCCCCTGTGGTGCTACGTGGAGCAAGCCCTCGATCACCTGCCTGCTGTCGAGCGCCTGATTGCGGTCATGGCCCTCACCTTTCGCTGGAGCGAAAATCGCATTGCCGCCTACCTCCAAGCCGAGGGCGAATCGCTGTCAGCCGCCGATGTGCGCCAAAAGCTGGGGCTGGCTTTTCAGCATTTAGAGACTGCTTTGCCCGCCGACATTCGCCAAATTTATCTAGATGGCGGGTCGCTGCAGCCCGACCCCCTGCCCGACGATCTCGACAGCCTGCTCAATGTGCCCGACCTAGATGGCCCCAGTCTAGCGGGGCTGGATCTAGTCAGTGCCGCCCATGAGCCCGAGGGTGAATGGGCCAATTGAAAGCAGGGGCCGCCCAAAAGCTGCCCCAAAAGCTGCCAGCGTAGCCAAACCGCCAAGCTGTGCCACACGATCGCGCGAGAACCACGCCAAGGAGGGGAACAGTCATGAACCACAGACAGCAGCTGGGGCTGGGGCTATTGGCTCTGGTGCTTTGGGTGGGTCAGGCAATGCCTGGCCTGGCCGCCAACCTAGACGAACAGCTCGACCTTCGACCCAACAACGCCACCCGAGGGCAGTCTCGCGATGTGGCCGACGGCTGGATGCAGCTGGGCAACGAGCAGCTCGCGGAGGGCAATCTGGCCGCTGCCACTGAATCTTGGGCCGAAGCCGCTGAGATCTACCGCCTATTGGGCGACACTCAGTCGGCGGGTCGGGCCTATGGTTCTATGGGGGCTGCCTTGGGCCGCTTGGGGCGCTACCCCGAAGCCGAACGCGCCTTGGTGCTGCGCCTGGGCACCGCCCGCGACAACGGCGACCGGCTCGGCCAGGTCTACGGGCTCAACAACCTCGGTAATCTCTATACCAACCAAGGTCGGCTGCTGGAGGGGCAGGCCCACTTTGAAGCAGCGCTGCAAATTGCTCGGGCCATCGGTGATCCGCGAGCGCTAGGGGTGTCTCTTAGCAACCTGGGTCGGGTGGCGACCCAGCGGGGTGAACTGGCAGAGGCGGCGCGTCTGCTAGAAGCCGCCATCAACTACCGGATTTTGGCCAGCGACTACGTCGGCGAAGCTCACTCCTCTAACAGTTTGGGCGATGTGTATGTGGCCCTGGGGCGCGAGTCAAGCGCCATTGTGGCCTACCGGGTGGGGCTGCGAGCCGGGATCGATGCCGACGATGGCCCCTTACAAATTCGTGCCCTAGACGGACTGCTGGGTATTTATTTGGGGCGGGGCAACCTGGCCATTGCCAGGGGTTATCTCGACCAGCGCGCCGCGCTGACCCTGGGCACCGCTGCTAACTTAGAAACCGCTGTTACCTACCGCTGGCTGGGCGACTACTACCTACTCACTGAGGATCGAGATACGGCTCACCGGGCCTTTACCCGAGGGCTGATCATTGCCCGCGATCTCCAGCACAAAACCTTAGAGGCTGAGTTTGTCAACCGCCTGCTGGCCCTCTAGTGCCCCTCTGGCCCAGGCACCTAGACCACTTGCCGTCTAGGTGCCTGGGCCAGAGCTGATCACCCCTAGGGATGGGCTGGGGCGTACTGATCGAGGGGTTGGGCCACCGCTTCCACCGCACCGTTTAGAGCGGGGCCAGTCTTTGGCAGGGGGTTGCGGGCTTTGATCAATGCGATCGCACGGTTTACGCTCTCGGGCAAAATCACCACCAGACTGTCATCGGGGGCCGCATCAAGGGCTGCATTCACGGCTGCGGTTTCATCCAAAATAGTCTGGTAGGTGGCTCCGCCAGCGGCTTCTTCAATCCCACGGACAATCCACTGGGCCGCATCGCCCCGCTCCCGACCCCGGGTGTCGTCGTCCTCCTTGACAATAATCTCGTCAAACATTTTGGCCGCCAGTCGGCCCAGGGTAATAAAGTCGTCATCGCGGCGATCGCCTGGCCCCCCCACCACGCCAATGCACTGCCCCGGCCAGTTTTTCACAAAGCCCCCCAGGGCTTCGTAGCTAGCGGGGTTGTGGGCGTAGTCGACTAGGGCGTGAAAGCGGCCTAGGTTAAATAGGTTCATCCGGCCAGGGGTTTGGTCGGTGGAGGCCTCAAAGGTGTGTAAAGCCTGGCGAATATAGCTGATATCGATCCCTTGGGCAAACGCTGCCAGGCTAGCTGCCAGAGCATTGGCGATTTGAAAAGGGGCCAACCCCCCCATGGTCAAGGGGACTTTTTCAGCCTGCTCAATGCGCAGCAGCCAGTCCCCCTTCAAAATCGACAGATAGCCCTGTTCGTAGATCGCCGCCAAGCCGCCCTGCTGGGCATGCTTGCGCACCAGTTCGTTGTGGGGATCCATGGAGAAATAGGCCACCTGGCTCTTCACCTTTTGAGCCATGGCCGCCACCAGCGGGTCGTCGGCATTGAGCACCGCATAGCCGCTGGGGCGAACGGCCTCAACCACCACACTCTTCAGGTGGGCCATGTCTTCGAGGGTCTCGATATCCCCTAGCCCCATGTGGTCAGCGGCTACGTTGAGCACCACACCAATGTCGCAGTCCTTAAAGGCTAAGCCCGATCGCAGAATGCCGCCCCGGGCGGTTTCGAGCACCGCCACCTCGACGGTGGGATCTTGCAAAATCACCTGGGCGCTCTGGGGGCCGGTAGTATCACCGGGCTCGACCATATTGTCGCCGATGTAGATGCCGTCGGTGGTGGTGTAGCCCACCATCTGCCCCGTCTGCTTGAAAATGTGGGCAATCAGGCGGGTGGTGGTGGTTTTGCCGTTGGTGCCGGTAATCGACACCAACGGAATCCGGGCGGGGGTACCGGGCGGAAACAGCATCGACAGAATGGGCTCAGCTACATTGCGGGCGATGCCCACACTGGGGCACACGTGCATCCGCAGCCCCGGCGCAGCGTTGACCTCAACCACTACACCATCGACCTCCCGCAGGGGCTTAGAGATATCGGTGGTGACAATGTCAATGCCGGCGATGTCGAGGCCGATGGTCTTGGCGATGCGCTGGGCTACCCACACGTTGTCGGGATGAATGTCGTCGGTGCGGTCAATGGCGATGCCGCCGGTGCTGATATTGGCGGTGGCCCGCAGGTAGCACATCTCGCCTTCGGGCAGCACGGTGTCAAGGGTGTAGCCCTTGCGGTCGAGCAGCTGCCAGGTGGTACGGTCAACCTCAATCCGGGTCAGCAGGTTGTCGTGGCCCTCGCCCCGTCGGGGGTCCTGGTTGGTGAGCTCGATCAGCTGCTCGATGGTCGATTTACCGTTGCCCACCACGTGGGCAGGCACCCGCTCAGCCACCGCAATCACCCGGCCATTGATCACCAGCACCCGGTGGTCAAACCCCTGGTAAAAGCGCTCGACAATTACTCCCCGAGACACCTCTTTCGCCGCCTCGTAGGCTTCTTCGGCGGTTTGGTAGTTGTCGATGTCGATGGTGATGCCGCGACCGTGGTTGCCATCGAGGGGCTTGATCACAATGGGGTAGCCGCCCACATCTTCAATGGCGTTTTCTAGCTCATCTAAATAGTTGATCACCGTACCCCGGGGTACCGGCACGCCAGCGTTGCGCAAAATTTGCTTGGTGCCCTCTTTGTCGCAGGCCAACTCGACCGCCAGAATGCTGGTTTTGCTGCTCAGGGTGGCCTGCAATCGCTGCTGATAGCGACCGTAGCCGAGCTGAATCATCGCCCGGCTAGACAGCTGCATCCAAGGAATATCTTGGGTCTCAGCCCCCCGTACAATGGCCTCGGTGCTAGGCCCTAGGGCCGCATCCAGGCGAAACTCAGTGAGATCGGCTAGGTCTTGCTCTAGTTCTGCTTTGGAGTAATGCCCCGTCTCGACCAGGCTGTTGCACAGGCGCACCGCCGCCCGGGCCGCGTAGCGCCCAGCCTGCTCGTTTTGGTACTCAAACACCACCTGGTAGACCCCTGGTTCACTCACCCCACGGGTGCGGCCAAAGCCGACGGGCATGCCCGCCATGGTCTGCAGCTCTAGGGCAACATGCTCGACAATATGGCCCATGTAGGTGCCCTGGCGAACCCGGGTGAGAAAGCCGCCGCGATGCCCCGGTGAGCAAAAGTGCTCGATTAGGCTAGGCAGGGTTTCGGCCAGCGCTTCGTAGAACCCAGGGATTTGGTCGGAGGGGCGATCGGCCAGGTCTTCGAGATCGAGCCGCATCAAAATCAGGTTGGGGTACCGGATGCTCCAGTAGTTTGGCCCTCGTAGAGTCTGGGTCTTAAGAATTTGCATGGGCTGTGGTGACTCACCAGTCGTAAAACAACGTCAGCTTGGGGCTGTAGAAAAGAAATCTGAATTGATTAAGTTGAATTGATAAGTTAAATCGATAGCTGCGCCCCATCGGTGAGGCGATGGCGGCACCGATGGGGCGTCGGCGAGCGGTTGCTTGAGGAAAGCCCGGTCAGCCTCAAAGCCATCGTCAAACCCGTGGAAATAAATATTTGCTAAAAATTGACTCAACTACCCAACCTGAATAACTCAGTTTAGGAGGCACCCCGAATAGTTTTAACCGAGATGAGCGAGATTGTGAGGAAACCCTGACAATTGCCCCAGGCAACCACCGTGGTCAATTTGCCTCTCGACCTCGACATCGCTACTCAAACCCGAGGGATGCAGGCAGTATAACCCTAGCCTACGGCTCAAGACAGTATCTTTTGAAGGTTAATCTGGGAATTTTGGCCCAGGATAGGCTGGGTAAACTCTACCTATTGGGTGAGGGCACGCAGAAAGGTCTGAAGCTCGTTTAAAAATCCGCCTCGTTTGCCTTTAGCCGGCCCCGTTGCGCCGGCCCCGGTGGAGTCGGCGGCGGTTTCGCCCATCAAAATGCGGTCGAGGGTTTCGCCGGAGGGTTTTTGGGGTACCTCGGCCAGCAGCTGGTAGCCGCTTTCGGTCTCCTGCCACACCTGCCAGGGGTGGGGGTAGCAGCGCAGCAGCACCGCGCCGTCGCGGGGTCTGAGGTAGTACACCGGCTCTAGGGTGCTGAGGAAGCGATCGCGCAGCTGTCGCCCGGCGTAGCCAATGCCGATGGTGGCTACGTCCTCCAGTTTGGGGTTGAGCATGATCACAAACCGATCCCCGGCTTCGTTGCACATGTCTTCGACCTGGTTGACCTCCACAGAGGAGGGTTCGACAAATAGGTAGGCCTGGTCGTCGGGTTCCATCTCGCTGTGCAGCTCGCCGATGCCGCGCACCACAAAGTCAGGGTTGCCCCAGTCGCGGCGGGCCAGGGCCGCCGCCCCCGCATCGGGAAAGTAAATTTTGAAGGTGAGGCCCAGCTCTTGCAGGGCCGGGTAAAATTGCTCGGCTACGGGCATACCCTTGAGCTCAGAGTAGACCAGCTCCACCATCATGCGGGGTACCCCCGCCTGGAGCGCGGCTTTGGTGGCCTCACGGGCCTGGGCAATCGCCTCTTCGAGGCTAGCCGGTACGGTGGTCACAGAATCCATAGCGCCATCCATAGCGTTTGTTTGTGGGTCAGGTATAGGGGGGTAGGTCATACAGGGCTAAGCGTTAGCGGGGCCAGGGCGCGGTGCAGCACCTGGCGCAGCACTGTTGCCGTCCAGTCGATGTCGGCGGCGGTGGTGCTGCGCCCTAGGGTGAGGCGCAGGCCGCAGGTGGCGGCGCGATCGCTATAGCCCATCGCCTTGAGCACCGGGCTGGGGCTGAGCTTGCCGCTGCGGCAGGCAGAGCCAGCGCTGATGCCAATGCCCGCCAGGTTCATCTCCCGCACCAGGGTGCGACCGCTGACCCGCTCGCCATCGGCGGCGGTGATGCAAAAGCTAACGTGGTGGGGCAGGCGGTGGCGGCGATCGCCCGTGGGCTCTAGCTCGACTTCATCGGCCAGCTGGTCAAACAGGCGATCGCGCAGGCCGATCAGGCGCAGGGTTTCGCTGGGCATCTCTGCGGCCGCCAGGGCCGCCGCCGCCCCAAACCCCGCCAGGGCGGGCAGCGCCTGGGTGCCCGATCGCAGGCCAAACTCTTGGCCGCCGCCCCCCAGCAGGGGCAGCAGCTCGACTCCAGGGCGCACGTACAGCGCCCCGGCCCCCTGGGGGCCATAGATCTTGTGGCTTGAGACCGACAGCAAATCTACCGGCAGGGTCTGCACGTTGAGCGGCAGCCGCCCCGCCACCTGCACCGCGTCGGTGTGAAACAGCGCCCCGTGGTCACGGGCAATTTGCCCCAGGGTCTCGATCGGTTGCAGGGTGCCCACCTCGCTCTGGCCGTAGATGATCGACACCAGTACGGTGTTGTCTCGCAGGGCCAGCCGCAGATCGGTGGGGCTGATTCGCCCCTGGGGGTCGACGGGCAGCCGGGTCACCTGCCAGCCCAGGCGCTCAAGCTGCTGGGCTGGTTTCTCGACTGCCGAGTGCTCAACCGCCGAAATAATCAGGTGCTGGGGCGCTGGGTAGCGCTGGGCGACCCCGAGAATGGCCAAGTTGTCGGCCTCGGTGCCCCCCGCCGTAAACACCACGGCATTGATGTCGGCCTGGAGTAGGTCGGCCACCTGCGATCGCGCCCGCTCTAGCACCGTCGCCGCCCGGTTGCCCCACTGGTGCAGGCTAGAGGGGTTGCCCCACTGCTCGGCCATGGCGGCCTGCACGGCGGCGATCGCCTCGGGTCGAGGCGGTGTGGTGGCGCTGTAGTCGAGATAAATTTGCATGATCTGCGCCAATGAACGAGAGAACAGCGCGCCCCAACGGCACAAGGTTAATCGTAGCAGGGAGAGCCGTTGCGGCTAAACGCCGCCGCTCAAGTCTCTCTGTCGGCAGAGGAGGGGTCGCCAGCGGCAAAATCGCTGGGGGCGGTCTCGCCAGAATAGATATAGAGAGCGGGTAGAACCAGCGGAGCCTCGATGCCAGCGATGGCTATTGGGCTTGCCCCTGGGATCGGTTTGCCCTGGGCCTGGGGAATCGCGGCAGCCACCTCGACCACCCGCTCTCGTCCAGTCTGGTGCAGAGCCGTCAACCAGGCCCAGCCGCAGTCCACCAGGCCTGCGACATCGACCCCAGCGTAGGCTGGCTCAAAGGGGCGCAGCCGATTGACCCCTTCACCCAACAAAATGCTCGCCCCCTGCCAGTTGTGGTTGCCCAGGTGATACAGCCCCACGGCAATCTGCAAAATCCCCTGGTAAAACGGCTTCTCTACCATGGTGGCCTCTATCCAGATTGCCTCCAGCACATCGTGGCAGGCGTAGTACTCCCCTCGATTGAATAGATCGATACCTTTCCCTAGGGGAGAATCAATTGAATCGGAGGGGCAATTTGACACCATAGCAAGGAGAGAACTGACCTAAGGTAATAGCTCCATCCTAGGGCAGAGGTGCTATCCTCCACTGTGAGTGTGAGGTGTGAGGAAAATTAATATGGTTAGTACTCCGGTAAGACCAGCGGGCACAGTACCCGCCGGTCAGCAGAGCAATGGCGATCATGCCGCCTTGACGCCATCGGGTGCAGAGGCATCGGGTAGAGAGTTATCAGGGCGATCGATCAGCGGCCTGGGCGGGTTCAATCTGCCCCCCGGCCCACTGTTTGGTACCGACGGCATTCGCGGTAAAGCAGGGGATCTGTTGACCGCCCCCCTGGCGATGGAAATTGGCTACTGGGCCGGGCAGGTGATGCAGGCCGAGGGGCTGGCCGAGGGGCCGGTGATCTTGGGGCAAGACTCGCGCACTTCGGGGCACATGCTGGCCACCGCCCTCTCCGCCGGGCTGACGTCTGCTGGCATAGACGTGTGGCACATCGGGTTGTGCCCCACCCCCGCTGTGGCCTACCTAGCTGAGTCGTGTCAGGCCCTGGGCGGGATTATGATTTCAGCTAGCCACAATCCGCCCGCCGACAACGGCATCAAGTTTTTTGGCGGCGACGGCACCAAACTCAACGGCGGCGTGCAGGGCAAGATCGAGGCGGCGCTGCGCGGCCTGGGTCAGACTACAGCTACCGCCACCTGGGGCCAGTGCTACTACCGCCCTGAGTTGGTCAATCGCTACGCCAGCTTTTTACACGAACCTCTGATGCCCGGCCTCAACCTGGCGGGTATGAAGATTGTGCTCGATATGGCCTGGGGCTCGGCCACTCGCCTGGCTGAGCAGGTGTTTGTCGATGCCGGCGCTGAGGTGATTGCGCTCCACGGTGCGCCCGACGGCGATCGCATCAATGTCGACTGTGGCTCGACCCACCTAGGGCCAATCAAAGCCGCCATTCAGGCTCACGGGGCCGATTTGGGCTTTGCCTTTGATGGCGACGCTGACCGGGTGATGGCGGTGGATGCCCGGGGGCGTGTGGTCGATGGCGACTATATTCTCTACCTCTGGGGCAAGCGGCTGCAAGAGCAGGGGCGGCTGCCCAACCAGACCCTAGTATCGACGGTGATGGCCAATCTGGGTTTTGAGCGCGCCTGGGAAACCCTGGGCGGCACCCTGGTACGCACCCAGGTGGGCGACCAGCATGTCTTCAGCGAGATGGTCAACCGGGGGGCCAAACTGGGGGGCGAGCAGTCGGGCCATATTCTCTGCCACCACTACAGCCTGACCGGCGACGGCATTCTCACCGCGCTGCATTTGGCGACGTTGGTGCAGTCGTTGGGCGGGTCGCTGGCGGCCCTAGTCGATGACAGCTTTGTCACCTACCCGCAAAAATTGCAGAATGTGATGGTGACTGAGCGCGATCGCAGACTCAACTGGCAGGCCTGCGACCCAGTTTGCCAGGCCGTAGCCGCTGCCGAGCAGGCCATGGGCAGCGAGGGCCGGGTGCTGGTGCGCCCCTCCGGCACCGAGCCGGTGATTCGGGTGATGGTCGAGGCGATCGATGCGGGTCTAGTCGACCGCTGGACCCAGCACATTGTACAGGCGGTGAGCCAGCACCTAGCGGTATAGATTGGCTTGCTACCGCTGGGCATTTTGCTCTGGCCCAGGGGTGGCCAATTCCGATGGCCCCAGCCGTTTTTGGTGAAATGTTTAGCGTTCAGGGCAAAGGGTGGGCATTGCCCACCCTTTGCCCTGGCTCTTGGGCTGAGTCAACCCTCTGCCAACATTCGCTATAGTGATTTTTCGAGCTAACTAATGGCAGACCATGCTAGACACCACCGACCTCAAGCGCGAGCTAGACGAACTCACCAATCGCCTGGGTAAAACCCAGGAGTATCTTTGACATCCCTGCCCTCGAAGCCCGCATCCAAGACCTAGAGCAGCAGGCCGCCCAGCCCGACTTTTGGGATGACCAGAGCAAAGCCCAAGACAGTCTGCAAGAGCTGAGCGACTACAAAGCCAGCCTCAGCCAGCTCACCACCTGGCAAGCCAGCCTTGACGACACCGCCGCCATCCTCGAGCTGCTGCAAGCCGACCAGGATGACGCCCTCTTTCAAGAAGCCGAGGCCACCGTTACCAGCCTCAGCCAAGCGCTCGATCAGTGGGAGCTACAGCAGCTGCTCTCTGGCCCCTACGACAAAAAAGGCGCGGTGCTCACCCTCAACGCCGGGGCGGGGGGCACCGACGCCCAAGACTGGGCCGAGATGCTGCTGCGCATGTACACCCGCTGGGCCGAACGCCAGGGCTACCAGGTGCACCTAGTCGAAATGTCGGAGGGAGAAGAGGCCGGGCTCAAGTCGGCCACCCTAGAAATCACCGGGCGCTACGCCTACGGCTACCTCAAGTCGGAAAAGGGCACCCACCGTCTGGTGCGAATTTCGCCCTTTAACGCCAACGGCAAGCGCCAGACCAGCTT
>RECJ01000002.1 GCA_007694115.1 Leptolyngbya sp. DLM2.Bin27
GAAACAGCTCCTCGGCGAGGCCCATCCCGATGTCGCCTCCAGCCTCAACAATCTCGCACTCTTGTACAAATCGCAGGGGCGCTACAGCGAGGCCGAACCACTCCTCCAACAGGCGCTAGCGCTGAGGAAACAGCTCCTCGGTGAGACCCATCCCGATGTGGCAGGTAGCCTATTTAATCTTGGTGCCTTGAGATATGACCAGGGGCATTTAGAGGAGGCGAAATCGCTACTTCTAGAAGCGCTGCTCATCTATGAAGCGAAATTAGGCCCAGCGCATCCCAACACTCAAAACCTGAAAGGATGGGTTGCAGGGGTTCAAACCGCTCTGGATGCTGCTGATTAAAACGGGTGTCGCCAGAAACCGGGTTTCTGGCGACACCCGCCCCCCTCACCCTATTCCAGAAACCCGGTTTCTCCCCCCGCCAGCCGCACCGCTGCCGATGGTTACCGCTGACTCACCGACAAAATCGTGATGCCAATCACCTCGTCGTCAGCATAGCGAATCACCACCTCATCATCCGTGACTTCGCTATCGGTGGCGGCTTTAGCAGGCTGCTGAAAATTGACATAAAGCACATCCGCCTCGGCATCAAACATCATCCAGCAGGGACGTTGTTCTACAGTCTGTAGCGCCTTAGCGATATTCAGATAGCTGCCAACATTAACTTGAGTTAAGGCCATAGCTGCTTTTTACCCTCCAGATAACGTAGTCGCTGATTAAAAAACGCCGTGACAATGAATCCGTCCACAATCGCACCCTGCGCCTCAATTTCTCGGTAGACCACCAGCAGCCATTTTTGCCGAGATACTGACCGCACTGCTATCAACTGACCATTGTTGCCGTCGAGCACCCGGTCTGGACTTGCTACTGCATCTAAAATAGCAGCCTGATAAGCCTCCATTTCAGGATGCTGAGACGTAATATGACCCCACCGCTCCTCAGTCAGCCTAACCAATACGCCGTTTACCGATGTAACAATACCAACTAGCACCCTAAATACCCTGCGTTGCCTGCGGAGAATTTACCGTGAAAGACTACCACATCAACATCTTCTACAGCGACGAAGACGAGGGCTACATCGCCGACATCCCCGACCTCAGCGGCTGCTCCGCCTTTGGCGAAACCCCCATCGAAGCCCTACAAGAACTCAGCCTGGCCAAACAGGCCTGGCTAGACACCGCCCAAGCCGAAGGCAAACCCGTTCCACTGCCCACCTATCGCCCCATCATCTATCAGCTCAAATCTGCTTAGAACCGTCGAAGACAAAATACGATGCCCAAAATGGGCGACAAAAGCCGCGCCTTTGTGCAAAAAGCCCTCGATGTTGCCATTCAGAACCCCGACTTTTACCCCGCTCCTTCGACATCGCCGAACTCCAGCGCGACGTGCACCTGTTTGAAACCATCTATCCCCTGGCCATGGCCCTTGCCCAGCTCCAGGCCGACCTCGATGACACCCTCGCCGCCGTCGGCAGCGACGCCTTTACCGCCGCCCTTCAGGTCTATCGCCACGCCAAAGCCCACGGCGACGGCAGCGGCCTCGACGCCCTGGTCGAAGATCTGGGCCAGCGCTTCGAACGCCAGCCCTGCAAAAAAGCCGCGATGTAGGGGCAAACGGTGTTTGCCCCACCCAGTCTGGGGTCATCAAACCGGGTACCCCGCAGGGCGAATGCCATTCGCCCCTACATATGCCGCGATGTAACGGCAAATCCAACTCGCCAGCCCCATTCAATTCGTCAACAGCCACCCCGTAGGGGCAAACGGCGTTTGCCCCACCCAGTCTGGGGTCGCCAAACCAGATACCCCCCAGGGCAAATGCCATTCGCCCCTACATTGGCGTCAACTATCCCTACCCTTTCCCCAATCTTCGCGCAACAGACCGTAGAGGGCCACATCTCGATACACCCCCCACTTCGGCGTTTGGCGGCGGCGATAGCCCTCCTTCGTCATACCCAGCTTTTCCATCACCCGGCCCGAGGCGGGGTTGTCGCCAAAGTGCGTGGCATTAATGCGGTTTAGCCCCAGGCGGCTAAAGCCCCAGTCAACAACAGCGGCCCCCGACTCAGTGGCATAGCCCCGACCCCAAAACGGTCGCCCCACCCAATAGCCCAGCTCTGCCATGTTGTAGGCCGGGTACAGGCCCAGCCCTACCGACCCGCAGAGGGTGCCGTCGGGCAGGGTAATGGCAAAGGTCATCGCCTTGCTCGCAGCCCCGTCGGCCTGCTGCTGGTTGATCCAGTCCTCCGCGTCAGCCTCGGTGTAGGGGTGAGGGATGGAGAGGGTATTTTCGGCAATGGTGCGATCGCCCGCCAGCGCCACCACCGTAGGCACATCCGCCAGCCCAAACGGCCTCAGCACCAGCCGATCCGTCGTGAGCGTCAGCTGCTCCTCCGGCAGCACTATGTCCACCATCACCCGCCTACTCACCCACCCGCCTACTCACCCACCCGCTTACTCACCCACCCGCTTACTCACCTACCGCTCCAAAACCCACCGCTCTAAAAGTCAAAATAAATATACGGCAGCGTCTCCGCCGGGGCCAGCAGCCAGGCCAGCAGGCTAAACAGCGGCACCA
>RECJ01000202.1 GCA_007694115.1 Leptolyngbya sp. DLM2.Bin27
CGTTTTTTTACAACACCACCAACTTCAACCTCAACGGCAGCCTAGACTACACCACCGACAACAATCTGCGCTGGAGTCTGCTGTCGCGGTTTGATCGAGCCGAACTACGCAGCTCCGGCAACGAACTGCGCACCAATAACGAACTCACCGTCAAACTATCCGAAGGCCGCAACTTTAGCCAGGGTCACTTTTTGCGCCTTGGCTACGAAACCCAAGCGCAGAGAGGCGATAACCTCGCCATCCTGGGCTGGCGCTACCGCTCCCCCGCCCGTGCAATCGATGGTCGCTACCTGTGGGAAGCAGATTTGGGCTATGGCCTGGGGACTCAGGGAAATGGCCTGGTGGCCTCCCTGGGCACCGCCATTTTGCCCGGTGTGATGTTGCGGGCCAGGTATGAGGGCATTTCTGCCCTCACGAGCACCGCTAACTACCGGGTTGAGCTGGTGCCCTTTGCCAACACCCAGGCCGGGGTTCGGTCCCAAGATTCCCGCTACGACTATTTCCGGCAGGAGGGCGGTCTGTGGATTCAGCCCTTCTTAGACCGCAACGGCAACGGCCAGCGGGAAAGCGATGAACCCTTATATCTCGATGATGCTGAGCTGCTGATCGTGGTCAATAATCAGCCCCTGCGCTCTAGCCAGTTTGAGATCCAGCCCAACGGCATTTTCCTGCGCCTGCCCCCCGGCCTCCACCGCCTCGACCTCGACCCGGCAGGCTTTCCCATCGACGGTCAGCCCAGCCAAACCGCCTATGCCGTAGAGGTCACCCCCGGCAGCTATACCCCCGTGCCTATCGCCATCACCCGCGCCTACACCGTGGCCGGACGGGTGGTAGACCGGGGGGGCAATCCAGTGGCCGGAGCCCGCGTAGAAGCCATCCCCCCAAACGGCGACACAACCCGCATTTCCGTTACCAACCGGGCCGGGATCTATTATCTAGAGGATCTGCGCCCCGGCACCTATCAACTGCGGGTAAACGGCAACCCCGTCCAGCCCAATAGCGTGACCCTCACCGAAATGAGCGACGGCATCCAGGAAATCAACCTCCAGCTATCCGACTAGCCCAGACGCAGCAGAGGAGCACGGTAAATCAGACCACCTGCCTGTCCTCACCCCCAGCCTCTCCTCAAGTGTTGACGCCCGTGCCTAGGCTCTGCGTTGACCCTGCCCCCAGACTCTGCGGCTCTGTTGTCGGGCCAAGAGCGCCATAGGCAGCATGGCTACGCAGAACGCAGCAACTTTCAGAACCCAGTGAGTCCATGGGATCTACGGCGTTCAATATCCGGAATTACAGCCCAACGGCTTGAAGATGTAAGGGGCGATCGCAACGCCCCAGGCGACCTAGCCGGCATCCAATTGACTGTGCCGAGGTAGCCATGGGTACCCTAACGCCCTAGAGGTAAGCTAATCCAGCTTTGAGCTTACACCCCACAGAAATGTGTATGACCTGTACGAGGAAATAGTGTAATGAGACGGTCAACAGAACAATTGTTGAGCCAGATCAGAGCCGCAGCCCTACTCAGTGGTATCGCCATTTTGGCTACCACTACAGGGCTCAGGGCAGAATTGCCGCCAGACGCTCCCCCAGACAACAGCACTCCGGCGAGCTTAGCCCAATTTCGATTACCCCGACTGCCCATCCCCATTCCCCCCGTCGGCATCCCCGCCAATGTGCCGAGCCTACAGCAGATCATGGAGGGCGATCCGCCCCTGACCACCAGCCTAGACGACGTGGTGCTAGAGATGCCCATTCTCGATGGCCATCAGCCTGCCACCTTTAGCCCCATGACCGACCTGCCCTGGGACCCCCAACTGGGCTATCTAGCGCTGCCCGGAGCCTATAGTTTTGTCGCCGAAAGCTACTGTCTGATGGCGGGCACCCATGGCCCCGGTGGCGGTAATGGCTACGGCTATGCCGAGCTAGAAGGGCCGCGCTCTGGAATTGTGCGAAAGCTGTTACAGGAAGCGGCCAACCATCCAGACATTCCCCAACGCCAGATTCAGGTATTGCTGTGGGGCATAATTTCCCGCACCCAGCTCAGAGATATGTCGGCAGATGCCCAAGCCGTGGCCCAGCGCATGCTCACCGACGGTGAGCGGCAGCAGATCAACGGCGGGGCCCTAGGGCTGATTCCCCAAGATGTGCAGCGACAGATGTTTGCCAATCTGCCACGCCCGGTGCGCCAAGTGCTAGAGGCCGAGGCCAATCTTAGACGGCTCTTGACCCAGGGCAACGCCACCTATCAACAGCTTGAAGAGATTGCGGTGTTGACCGGGGCTGTGGATATGGGCGCAGGCAGTCGCCAAATTCCCCAGGGCCGCTGGTCGCTGCATCCCGAGGGTTATTTTGTCCGTTATCAGCCCTCGGGCTATAGCCGCACCCAGGTAGAAGCTTGGGTGCCAGAAGCCACCGCCGTAGAGCGAGACGGGCTCAACCGCATTGTGGCGATCGCCACCCATGACGGCTATCGAGTCGAGACCGACTACAACGACCAGGTCGGTGCGATCGCCATCCCCGGCGAACCCGATTTGCGGGCCTACCAATTTAGCCAGATTCGCCTGATCAGCCCTGGCC
>RECJ01000227.1 GCA_007694115.1 Leptolyngbya sp. DLM2.Bin27
GCCCAAATCTAACCCAATTGCCTGACCTCACTCAAAAATGAGCGAACCGGGAGTTCGTAGCTCATGCCATCGGGAAATGCTTGGCAAACTTAACCTGTGTGGCCTGAATAGCTAGATCATGGGCCTGTTGGATATCGTCGAGGTCGAGGAAGCCCACCATTTTCTCGCAGTAGGCGATCGCCTCCAGGCCCACCGACTCCGGCACATAGTTACGAGCAATGCGGGCATCCCCATGTACCGGGTTTGCCCAAACCTCTTTCATCTGGGTGGCATCCATGCCGAAGAGGCCCCGGTAGACGTAGTTTGTCCAGAAACCGTAGCGGCCCCGTGAGTCTTTCTCCTGCACCTCCCAGCCCCATTCGGCACGGGCAGGCTTACCCGACTCCCGCGACATAATCCAGGTTTGAACCCGCTGGCTGTCCTCGCGCGTATAGGCCCGCTTCAGCATGGTGTAGGCCTGGGCGTAGATGCCCTCAGCCGCGAACCAGGCCAGAAAGTCGATCAATCCATCGCGGGCAGGCTTCCGCAACTTGCCAGGGTTCTTAGCCCAATCCTGGGCTAGAGCTGCCCAGTCGGATGCTTCCAGCAGCAGGTACTCATTGCCGTCATCTGCCGAGATTTGGGTCACCCTGAAAGCTTTACCAGAGGGGAGTTCTAGGCACCTAACCCCCTCGATTTGGGTCACCCTATTTGTCAGTGTTTGCTGGGGTACTCCGATGTGTCGATCCATACCGCGAAAACCCATGCCGATGGAGGGTTTATCTGGCCCCAGTCCGCTGGGGTCAATGATGATGGCTTTGATTTCCCTGGACTTGTAGCGCAGGGGGATGATTTGACCGGCGCGAAACTCAGGCATAGCGACACTCTTGAAGAAGAAACTATTGGTTAGTGGGTGAGGGGTTTTGGATAGTCACGGCAGCAGGCTCACCAGCACTGAGAGAATCAAGCACACGCAGATGATAGAGCAGTAGCAACCGCTCATCCTCAGTCAGCTCAAACCAGCGTTTGCCTTCAAATCGGTCGGCAATGAATTGGCGAATCACCTCCCCAGACCACCCCAGGCTCCTAATCTCGTGCTGAATCTGCTCATGCAGGGCTGGGTCGTAAGCCGCAGGCTCTGCCTCCTGTGGAAAAGCAGGCTCATCCCCCCGCACCCCCCTTTCCGGAGAAAAAGAGTTTTGATCCGACCCCAAATCACCGGCGCAGAGCGCCTCACCCTTCATATATCTCTCTGAGGGGTGTAATTCCTTGATTTCTCGGGGTTCTGGCGATTCGGGGGTGGGGGCAGTGATCGTCTCTTCAGAGGCTAGAAGGCTTGCTAGCTGGGCTATTACACCCTCTTGGTGGGCAGGGTGCCAGAGGCTGAGGTGCTTGTAGAGGGTCTGCTGGCTGACTTTGGCCGCTTGGGCGATCGCCTTGGCTCGGGCCGTGATCTGCTCGGGCAGATCTCCGGCTTGCTCTAGCTCGGTATAGGCGGCACAGATGCGGTGCTGGGCGTCTTCGGCCTGCTGCTGGTTGAAGGGCACCAGGTTGTTTTTGGGCTGGCTGGTGTCGCGGCTGGGGGTGGTGCCCAGGGGCCAGTAGTAGCCCTCGACGGCTCTGGCCCAGGCGGTCACCTTGCGCTCGATCTCGTGCTGGTGGCGGCAGTACTGCTCGTAGCCGGGACGGGTGATCGCCAGGTGCAGGGCGTAGTCAAGCAGGGCTTGGCCTTCGTGGCCCTCGAAGACGCGACCGTAGCAGGCGATGGTTTTGAGCAGGTGGTTGGTCTGGCCGTGAGCGGTCCAGCCTTCGGTGATTTCGAGATCCATATCCTGCCGCCAGCTCTCGACCGGGTGGCGGCGGCGTTTGGGCTTTTTGCGATGGTTGTCGCGGCCAATTTTCATCGCATGGCGCAGGGTCTCCAGGTCTTGGTGGCCCGCTGCGCCATCCCAGAGCCAGAAGAACCGGGCTAGGCTGTCGCCGATGGGGTTGAGGGCATCGTCGAGCAGGCAGGAGCCGCTACCGGGCTGGAGGGGCAACCGGTGGCCCATGTATTCGATGAAGGTCTGAACGCCGTAGGCTTTGACGTTGGGGAAGATTTCGAGCTGCCCCGCCTGGAGCCGAAACCCTTGGGCCGTGAGGCATTCTTTGAGGGTGACGGCCAGGTTGAAGGTGTTGACCAGCTCGGCAAAGGGGAGGTACAGGTGCAGGCCACCGCTCCAGCTGGAGCGAATCAGCAGGGTGCGGGTGATGCCGATGGTCTCTAGGGCAGCGCGAATCTGGGCGACGCCTTCGGGGGTGCAGTAGTCGCCGCCAGCGTCGAGGTCGAGCAGGGCGTAGCGGGTGTCGTGGGTGAAGCGGACGCCGATCAGCTGGTTGGCGTCTTGCCACTGGTTCCAGAGAACGCGGGGCCGCAGGGGGTAGGTGGTAACGGTCGTCCAGGCGGCTTTGGTGGTGGCGTCATCCGGCAGGTCGGCGCGGATGAAGTTCCAGGGGTAGTAGCCAAAGATTTCACACAGCCGCTGGCCGGTGGGGTCAGCGGGGAGGGGTTCGGAA
>RECJ01000001.1 GCA_007694115.1 Leptolyngbya sp. DLM2.Bin27
TGCGATCGCATCGGCATTCTCGACCAGGGCCAGCTGATCGAGCTGGGCACCCTAGACGAGTTTCGCCAGCGCCACGGCGAAGGCATTGTCATGACCCAGCGGGGCGATCGATGGGACTACAGCTTTTTCCCTACGCTGGAGGCGGCCAACGCCCACCTCGACCAGCAGCCCGACAAAACCGGCATGATGACCCGCCCTTCTAATCTCGAAGATATCTTTGTGGAGCTGACGGGCCGCAATTTGGATTAAAGCCAAGCCCAAATTTGTGAGGGCAAACGCCGTTTGCCCCGACCTTGCTGGCCAATCAATACCTCCAAACATCAGTCGTTTCCAGCAATCGGCGCTAGGCTGGGGGATGGTTTTACGGTAGCGATGGTCTATGTCTACTCTGGCCACCACTATAGAAGCAATCTTGTACCTCAAAGGGCAGCCCCTCGACATCGGTAAGCTGGCCGAGCTGGCCCGCTGCGATCGCGAAGATATCGAAGAAGGGCTGATCGAGCTAATGAATGACTATGCCCACCGCGATAGCGCCATGGAAATCGTTGAAACCGTCGACGGCTACTGTCTTCAGCTCAAAGAGCGCTACCGATTTTTAGTCGATTTGCTGATTCCCATCGACTTGGGCGTGGGGGCGCTGAGAACCCTGGCGGCGATCGCCCTCAAAGGCCCGATCAGCCAGACCGACTTGGTCGATTTGCGCGGTTCTGGCGTCTACCAACATGTGCCCGAGCTAGTGGCCCAGGGCTTTGTGCGTAAACGCCGCCAGCCCGAGGGGCGATCCTCCCTGGTGCAGGTGACCGACAAGTTTTATCAACACTTCGAAATTGATCAGCTGCCTCAGCTTCGGCCTAAAGGCTCAGATGCTTTGCTGGAAGGCGATGTTGGCCCCGACGAAGACAACGAATCTGAGGACAAATCCGAGTTTGAATCAGCGGTTGATGAAGCGTCTTAGCCATGTTTCATGATTCGTTACGCTATGATCGGCCATACTAAAAGGCACAGGCAGGGTACGGGTTGCCTTTTGTTACAGTGGAACTACACAGCCCAAGCTGGTTGTCGCCCGCCGCGCCTACGTTGTGACCAAAGGTCCTTAAGATTCCATGGTATTTAACCCTGAAGACGCTGAATTCATTGGGATGTCCGCCAACAGCGAGCATCCCAATGAACTGCTCAAATATCTCCAGCACCAGTCACCGGAGGTGTTAACCCGAGTGGCCCAGTCGGTCAGCGGCGAGATCAAACAAATCATTGCCCACAATGTGCAGGGCCTCGTGGGCGTGCTGCCCAGCGAAGGCTTTAACGTTCAGGTCACCACCGACCGCGAAAACCTCGCCGGGCTGCTGGCCTCCGCCATGATGACCGGCTACTTTCTCCGCCAGATGGAGCAGCGCATGGAGCTAGAGCACACGGTGTCGGGCTCTTTTCTGGGGGCCGACTTTGGCTCCGACGACATTGACTTCAACGATTAGGCTAGGGCAGCGTCAAGCTTAATGTTTAGGGTCTCGCAGGGGGCAAAACGCTCAGGCGAAGCTTTGCCAACCTGTCGCCAGGCAGCGCCGGGTGGTTGTGTCATACTAATAGGCACAACCCTAAACTTGAGGCTTGATCGACCCCAGGGGCCGATCTGCGATCGCACCTGAGCCAACGTTTGTAGCCAGAATTGTCCAGACTTGTATAGTGGCACACCCCTCGGGGGCAATGCCCGCCCCCAATCGCTACCATGCAAACACATCCTGAAAATAGTTCCTCACTGATCGGGAGCATGGTTCTATGCGCCCCCGAGGATCAGCGAGAATTAGCCCAGCGGATGGAACTAGGGGCAGCGCTTAGGTAGCCTTAGCCGTTGCTTGATTGCCCTTCATTGACGTCCTTTACTATCTTGCGACTAGGAGTGGGTTAAGCACCATGCACCAAATCTGGCAAACTACCCATCAACCAAGCTCAGCCTGGGTCAATCTGGCTAAACGGCTGGGGCGCAGCACAACCACCCTGGCCCTAGTCGTTACTTCCATGGCTGGGTTGGCGGTGGCCGCTCCCCAGGCCCAGGCCGTAGACGAAATTCAAATTACCTACGGTGCCCTAGAAGCACCGCCGATTTCCGTTAGCGATTTAGAAGCCTTTGCCCGTACCGGCATCCCTAGCCGCGACCTGCAGCTGCTGCTCAACGTGCTGCGCATTGACCCAGCCCAGGCCCGCCAGGCGCTCACCCAAAACGTGCTAGTCGATGTAGACAACCTGCGTGCAGCATCCAACACCTTTGCGGGGCAGTTTGTCTGGCGGCTGCTGGCTACCACCGTCTCCTTTGCCGACAGCTCTAACCCGGCCTGGGAACTGCTGCGCAACGCTGTGCTCGACACCGCCGCCAGCGGTCAGTTGACGATGCTAGATGTGCTGCGATCTATTGAGGCCAGCACCTTGCAGGTCGATGGTCGCCGGGTGATGGAGATCGCCTCCCAAATCGACTTTGAGCGCATTGGGGCTTTGGCTTCAATCCTGCTGGGTAAGTAGCCACCTCAATTGAATATTA
>RECJ01000190.1 GCA_007694115.1 Leptolyngbya sp. DLM2.Bin27
GGGTGGGGGGGTGGGGGTGGGCGTAGGAGTGGGGGTGGGTGTAGGAGAGGGCGTAGGAGTAGGGGAGGGGGTGGGCGTAGGGGTGGGCGCAGGCGCAGTGGCCTGGTAGAGAGCTTGCCAGGTAGCAGCATCGACGGTGCCGGTCACAGGCAGTCGGTTGACTCGCTGAAACTCACGCACGGCATTTTGGGTGGTTTGATCGTAGATGCCAGAAACAATGAAATTAGAGGGCAAATAGCCAGCCTGGCGCAGCAGCCGCTGCAATTCCATCACATTGGCGTCGGGGATGGGCTCTGGGATTGGGGTGGGGCGGTTGTCGTTCTGAATAGGGCCGCTGTACTGAATGCGAGAGCCATCGACCCAGTTGCCGTTGGTGAGCTGTGCCCAGCCATTGCTAAACCGCCCCGTCACCGCAATCCGGCTGCCGTTGAGGTATTGCCCCACCACCGGAAAGTTGAAACCGGGGCCAGAGCGAATATTGAGGGCCAGGTTTTGTGGGGTGAATACCGTAGCCAGGTTACGAAGATCCTGCGGCGGATCGACCGGCACCGCTGTCACCGGAAAACTGCTGACCAGGTTGCCCGCCACCCAGGTGGCATCGACCAGCTGCACCCAGCCGCTGCGGCGCACCCCCGAAACCTGTAGGGCACTGCCTCGACGCACCCGGCGATAGATGCCGTTGCTGGTGCTTGGCCCCCAGCGCACGTTGAGGGCGTAGCCCTCGGGGGTGTTGACGTAGACAGTGTGGCCAAACCGCTGGCCGTTGGCCAGGGCCGGAGCGCCCAGGCTCTGGCTTAGAATAATTGCCCCTGCGGCCAGGGCGATCGCCGGAGCAGCCCAGGTGGGGCACCCCCGATCAACAGGTCTGGGCAGGGTCAGCAAAGCATTGCTATCTGGGCTGGTTTCCCAGGTCAGCCAAAGGTGGCATTGGGCCAGGCTATCCATAGGTCAACGGGGTTTAGGGAAGAATTAAGCCAAACCACTCTAATCATAGAGGTTTTCGCTTGATTTCTGGGATTTATTACAGAAAATAAGCGTTGCCGGGGCAAAAGTTATGGGAGCCAGCCACTATCTGCTGGGGCATGGCTTCGCGAATGCCCCCTACGACTGGCTCTTGACCAAGCTGCCTTAACCGAGCTGCCTTGACCAAGCTGCCTTGACCGAGCTGCCTTGACCAAGCTGATTATGGCAGGGGCCAGCGGTCTAGGGTATGCGGTTTACGGGCGATATTGAACCTGAAACCGCACACCGCTGTATACCCACTTGCTGGCGAGCTTAAGCTCGCCAGTCTACTGAGCGCAAACAGCCACCTACTACCCTGTCCACCGCTGTCAGTGGGCCAGGCAGGGTCGAAATAATTATGGTATAAACAACTAAAATCGGCTCAGCCGCTGCCCTATGCCCGCCAATCCCGCGCCCATTGCATGACCCCGATCCCCCTTTTGGCTACTCCCGAAGACTATAGCCTGCTGACCGACCTGTATCAGCTGACTATGGCCAGCTGCTACGCAGGCGAGGGCGTAGCCGATCGCATCGCCAGCTTTGAGCTGTTTACCCGGCGGCTGCCAGCTAATTACGGCTATCTGGTGGCCATGGGGCTGGCCCAGGCTGTAGACTACCTGCGCAACCTACGATTTTCTGAGCGCCACCTGGAGGCATTGCAGCAGACGGGGCTGTTTGACCAGGCCCCCGACGGGTTTTGGCAGCGGCTAAAAGATGGCGCATTTACCGGGGATCTGTGGGCGGTGCCAGAGGGCACGGCGGTGTTTGCAAACGAGCCGCTGCTGCGGGTCGAGGCCCCCCTGTGGCAAGCGCAGATCGCTGAGACCTATCTGCTCAACACCCTCAACTACCAGACCCTGGTGGCCACCCGCGCCGCCCGCCTGCGGGATGTGGCCGGGCCAGCGGCGAAGCTCTTAGAATTTGGCAGCCGCCGGGCCTTTAGCCCCCAGGGGGCGCTGTGGGCGGCGCGGGCGGCCCTGGCGGCGGGTCTCGATGACACCTCTAATGTGCTGGCGGCGGTGCAGCTGGGGCGCAAACCGGCGGGCACCATGGCCCACGCCCTGGTGATGGTGTTTGCCGCCCTAGAGGGTAGCGAAGATAGCGCTTTTGAGGCGTTTCACCGCTACTTTCCGGGGGCGGCGCTGCTGATTGACACCTACGACACGGTGGCGGCGGCGGAACGGCTGGCGGCGCGGGTGCAGCAGGGGCAGAGCCAGGTGGCCAGCGTGCGGCTTGACTCGGGGAATTTGGTGGCCTTGTCTCAGGCGGTGCGATCGCACCTGCCCGACACCAAAATCTTCGCCAGCGGCGACCTCGATGAGTACGAAATCGCTCGCTTGCGGGCCGCAGGGGCTAAAATCGATGGCTACGGCCTGGGCACCAAGCTGGTGACTGGCGATCCGGTCAACGGCGTGTACAAACTAGTCGAGATCGACGGCATTGCGGTGATGAAAGAATCGAGCGGCAAGGTGACTTTGCCGGGGCGCAAGCAGATTTTTCGCCGCCATGAGCAGGGGCGGGCGGTGGGCGATCGCCTGGGACTGATGACTGATACTCCGGCCCCTGACGAGCAGCCTCTGCTAGAGCTGGTGATCAAGCAGGGGGAGGTGGTGCGGGGTGAGGAGAAGCTGGCTGCGATCGCCGCTCGCACCGCCGCCTCGGTAGCTAGCCTGCCCGATGCCGTGCGCCAGATCGAGCAGCCGACCGATTACTCCGTCGATCTCTCCGACGCCTTGGTGGATCTGGCGGCCCGCACCCGCCGCTCCGTTGCGCCACCTCAGCTCTGAATATGGCCCCAATGACCGCAGCAGCTCCCTCTGCGGATTGCTCGACGGATTGTTCTACAGATCGCGCTATGGACTGCCCCACCCAGCTTCGCATTGCCCTGTTTGGCACCAGCGCCGACCCGCCCCACCAGGGCCACGGCGCTATTCTTGCCTGGCTGGCCACCCAGTTTGACCACGTGGCCGTGTGGACGGCAAACAACCCTTTCAAAGCGCACCAGGCTGAGTTGGGCGATCGCTGCCGCATGTTAGAGCTGCTGATCGACGAGCTAGACGCGCCCAGCGGGCGCGTGCAGGTTCACCCCGAGCTGAGCCACATGCGCACCGTCATCACCCTAGAGCGGGCCAGGCAGATTTGGCCGGGGGCCAAGTTCTGGCTGGTGGTGGGGGCCGACCTAGTTGAGCAGCTGCCCACCTGGCAACGGGCCAAAGACATTTTCGCGGCGGTGAACCTGCTGGTGATCCCGCGCCCCGGCTACGACCTCAGCGACGCCAGTCTCGCCCCCCTGCGCCAGCGCACGGCGGTCACCGTGGCGGAGATGCCTGAAATCGATGTTTCTTCCTCCCGCTACCGCCAGTGTTCTGACCCGCAAACCCACCCCAACGCGCCGGGGCTGACCCCAGCGGTGCAGGCCTACATTACTCAACACCACCTCTACCCATGTCCGCAAACCTCCACCGCCCCCCTGCCCACCCCCTAAGCCCGGTGCCCCTGGCCGACTTTAAGGTAGGGGTAGACAACGTGATTTTCTCGGTCGATACCCAGCAAAATCGGCTGCTGGTGCTGGTGGTGATGCGCCCGGACGACCCCTTTGCGGGCCACTGGAGCCTGCCCGGCACCCTGGTGCGCCAGGGCGAATCGCTGGAAGATGCCGCCTACCGGGTACTGGCCGAAAAAATTCGCGTCAACACCCTCTACCTAGAGCAGCTCTACACCTTTGGCAGCCCCGACCGTGACCCCGGCCAGTCCCCCCAGACATTTCACCTACGCTACCTGTCGGTCAGCCACTTTGCCCTGGTGCGTTTCGAAGACGCTGAGCTGATTGCAGGCGGCAGCGGCACCGCCTGGTATCCCCTGGCCCAGGTGCCCCAGCTCGCCTTTGACCACAACGAAATTCTCGCCTACGGCTACCGCCGCCTGCGCAACAAGCTCGAATACAGCCCGATCGCCTTTGACGTGCTGCCCGAGCTGTTTACCCTGGGCGATCTCTACCAGCTCTACGTCACGGTGCTGGGCGAGGGCTTTTCCGACTATTCCAACTTTCGCGCCCGGCTGCTCAAGCTGGGCTTTTTGCAGGATACGGGCCAAAAAACCTCGCGGGGCGCGGGTCGGCCCGCCAGCCTCTATCGGTTTGATGCAGCGGCCTTTGAACCCTGTAAAGATAAACCAATGGTGTTTATTTAGGCTATGAAAGCTAGAGCCCCTAGAAACCGCACCCTCGATGTCGCCAACCACGAGCGCGATGGCTTTTTGCGCCAGTTAATTGGCCTCGACCACGCCGCCCAGTCCGCCGAAATTCTCGATCAAACCATCTGTCAAGATCTGTTTAGCGCCCTGCCCCATCTGCCGCAAAACTTTGTCGATCTGCTGATTGTTGACCCGCCCTACAACCTCACCAAAAACTTCAACGGCCAAACGTTTAAGCACCGGGGCAACAGAGAATACGGCGACTGGCTCAACCGCTGGCTGGCCCAGGTCAAACCCCTGCTCAAGCCCCAGGCCTCGGCCTATTTCTGCGCCGACTGGGCCACCTCCACCGCTATGTATCCCGTGCTAGAGCGCCACTTTACCGTGAGAAATCGGATCACCTGGGAGCGGGAAAAGGGACGCGGTGCCCAGGCCAACTGGAAAAACGCCAGCGAAGACATCTGGTTTTGCACAGTTTCTGACCGCTACACCTTTAACCTAGAGGCCGTGAAGCTCAAGCGCCAGGTGATGGCTCCCTACCGCACCGCCACTGGGCAGCCCAAGGACTGGGACGACGGCGGCACCGAAAAATATCGCCTCACCCACCCCTCTAACCTGTGGACCGACATCACCGTGCCCTTTTGGTCAATGCCTGAGAACACCGACCACCCCACCCAAAAGCCCGAGAAACTGATCGCCAAGCTGGTGCTGGCCAGCTCTAACCCCGGCGATGTGGTGCTCGACCCGTTCCTCGGCAGCGGCACCACCTCGGTGGTGGCCAAAAAGCTGGGGCGACGGTATTTGGGCATTGAGCAAGACCCCGACTACTGCTGCCTGGCCCAAAAACGCTTGGCACTAGCAGACGCCGACCCCGCCATTCAGGGATACTCCGACGGGGTGTTTTGGGAGCGCAACACCCTCGCCGCCCAGCGCAGCCGCCAGAAGCAATCCATTTCTTAGCGCATCCCTCAACCGACCGTAAACTGCCAAAATCGCCAGTCTAAAATCCCAAATTCCAACTTGGTACCGTTCTATGAAATTTGCGATCGCACAGCTCAACCCCACCGTCGGCGACCTGGCCCACAATGCCCAGCTGGTGCTCGATGCTGCTCAGCAAGCCGCGCAGTTGGGCGCGCAGGTGCTGGTCACCACCGAGCTGGTGCTGTGCGGCTACCCGCCCCGCGATCTGCTGCTTCAGCCCGGCTTTATTGCCGCCATGGCCCAGACCCTAGAGCGTCTGGCCCAACAGGTGCCGCCCCATCTGGCGGTGCTGGTGGGCTATGCCGCCGCCCACCCCAAGGCCCGCTACACGGGCGAAAAACCGCTGTTTAACAGCACCGCCCTGCTCCAGGGGGGGCGGGTGCGCCAGGTGTTTCACAAGCAGCTGTTGCCCACCTACGACGTGTTTGACGAGCACCGCTACTTTGCCCCCGGCCAGGGGCCGAGCAGCTTTACCGTGCCCCTGGGCGACTGGGGCCTACGCATTGGCGTCACCATCTGCGAAGACCTGTGGAACGACGAAGAGTTTTGGGGGGGCCGCAGCTATGCCCGCAACCCGATCGCCGATCTGGCCGATGACGGGGTAGACCTGGTGATCAACCTCTCGGCGTCGCCCTACTCGCTCAACAAAGCCCAGCTGCGGGCTGCAATGCTGAGCCACAGCGCCGCCCGGTTTCGCTGCCCGATTCTCTACGCCAACCAGGTGGGGGCCAACGACGACTTGATCTTTGACGGCACCAGCATGGTGTTTGACCGCCAGGGCGAGCTAGTTTCGCGGCTGCCTTCCTTTGCGGCGGGGCTGACGGTGATCGACTACGACCCGATCAAACGCGACTTTATCCTGGGCGATATTGCCCCTCTGCCCGCCAGCGAACCCGAGGCGATCTGGTCGGCCCTGGTGCTGGGGGTGCGCGACTACGCCCGCAAGTGCGGCTTCGCTCAGGTGGTGATTGGCCTCAGCGGCGGCATTGATTCGGCCCTGGTGGCTGCGATCGCAGCCGCAGCCCTCGGCCCCGACCGCGTGCTGGCCATTCTCATGCCCTCGCCCCACAGCTCTGAGCATTCGGTCGCCGACGCCCTGGCCCTGTGCGAGAGCCTGGGCATTGCCCACCAGACCCTGGCCATCGGCCCGCTGATGGCCGACTATGACCAGGTGCTAGGGCCGCTGTTTACAGGCACCGACCCCGGCATCGCCGAAGAAAATATTCAGTCGCGCATTCGCGGCAACCTGCTGATGGCGGTGTCAAATAAGTTTGGCCACCTGCTGCTTTCCACGGGCAACAAGTCAGAGATGGCGGTGGGCTACTGCACCCTCTACGGCGATATGAATGGCGGCCTGGCGGTAATTGCCGACCTGCCCAAAACGCGGGTCTATGCCCTGTGCCAGTGGCTCAACCAGCAGGGCGGCCAGGGCCACAATGGATCTACCAGGCCAGCGGCACTGGGGGCACTGGGCGATCGCGCCATTGCCCCCAGTACCGCCCTAATTCCGCAGAATATTCTCGACAAGCCCCCCAGCGCCGAACTCAAACCCGGCCAGGTTGACCAAGACTCGCTGCCCCCCTACGACGTACTCGACGACATTCTTGAGCGCCTGGTGCAGCGCCACGAATCCATCGCTGACATTGTTGCGGCGGGCCACGACGGGGCGGTGGTAGACAAGGTGGTGCAGCTGGTCTCACGGGCCGAGTTTAAACGGCGGCAGACCCCACCCGTGCTCAAGGTGACCGATCGCGCCTTTGGCCTGGGTTGGCGCATGCCCATCGCCAACCGCTGGCAGGGCGAAATCAACGCCGCCCCCCCGCAGAACTCGACCCAGCAGCCCCAGGTCGAGCAGCCCTCTGCCGAGCAGCTAATGGAAGCCTAGTAGACTGCCAAGCCTCAATTTGTAGGTTGGGTGGAGCGCCAGCGGAACCCAACAAAGGGCTACTGCTGTTGGGTTTCACTTCGTTGCACCCAACCTACAAATCTAGAGCACCGGTTCAGTATTGGCTGCCCCCCTCGTTCCAGTGCTTGGAATGCTCGTCGGAGGCTCTGCCTCCTCAAAGGAGCGGCAGAGCCGCAGAACAAGATGCCCAAGCGGAGCTAGGGCACCAGGGTGATGGCTGTTTTAGATACTGTACCGGTGTTCTAAACCGCCGCCAGCTCAGGTTGGGCAGTGGTTGCAGACTCCACCTGGGGCACCGCAGCGTAGACTTCGGCGGAGTTGTTGGGGCTTTCGATCAGCTTCACCTTGTGCAGACTGGCCCCCAGCGCGGCGATTGGCCCTTGCAGCAGGTCGCGAATGTGGACGGCGATATTCTCGGCGGTGGGCACCACTTCGGCAAAGTAGGCAATGTCTTTGTTGAGAAAGGTGTGGTCGAAGGGCTCGACCACATGATCGTCAATGGCGGCCTGGAGGGCAGGCAAGTCAACCAACATGCCGGTGCGGGGGTCGATCTGGCCCTTGACGGTGACCTCTAGGTGGTAGTTGTGGCCGTGGCCGTGGGGGCGGGCGCACTTGCCGTAGATTTCGCAGTTTTCTTCAAAGCTGAGCCGGGGTGAGGCCAGGCGGTGGGCGGCGCTGAAGTGGGTGCTGACGGTGAGAAAGGCTTCCATATCGTTACCTGAGTAGTCGGACCAAAGTTCGGGATGTTCAAAAAGCTGAATGTTGACGATCGGCAGGTGGGGGGCGAGGCGATCCCAAATGGCCTTGGCGATGAATTCGGTGGTGGGCAGGGTGCGCTGAAACTCGGGCCAGACGTCGTTGAGGTAGGCAAAGTCGAGCTGGGCGGTGACTTCTTTTTTAATTACGTGCTTGACGTCGGAGAGGTTGAGCACCATGCCGTACTCGTCGAGATCGCCCTCCATGGCGACATAGAGCACATAGTTGTGGCCGTGACCGGGAAAGCTGGTGCAGGGGCCAAACCGCTGGGCGTTTTCAGCGTCGCTCAGCTCATTTAGCCAGTAGCGGTGGCTGGCAGAAAACTGTGCCCGGCGGTTGATAATGCATTTCATGGCGGTGAAGACCCGTACGGAGGCGGCTGTCACGTGAGCGGCCCTTACGTTAAGCAACCGTTACATAACCAGCATAGTTCAAATTGTCGGCCTTTGAGAGCTAGAACGCCCGTGCGGGGCCGCAGCGGTAAAAGTAAAGTTTTGCGGCGCTGCGATCGCCCGCCTCTTTGCCCCAAACCCAGCCGGGGCGGGCTATTCCCCAGGATAGAGATCGGCTCAAATTAAATGACATGACTTGCTGACATCAGAGTTATTTGGTAAAATTGAATACAGAAAGATTGAGTTGACGTTCATCTGAGGCCATCCGGGGCAGCTGCCCTGACCATGCCCTAGACGGAAGTAAGGAGATTGGCTCCCGAAGGAACGCACCCTGCCTAGGCAGTTTGTTCAATCCTTTGTCAACAGGAGGCGTTACATGAAACTTTGCTATCGCGGCGTAAACTACGACTACAACCCGCCTTCTCTCGAAGTGCGCGAGAGTGAGCTGACCGGTACCTACCGGGGTCGCCCAATTAATTTTTCCTACGTGAGCCATGTGCCGGTGCCCCAGCCCGTGTCTAACTACACCTATCGCGGCGTTGGCTACAGCACCAACGCCCAGGGCCAGGTGCAGCCCCCCGTACTGACCACTGAGCGGCAGCCTGTGTTTCAAGCAGACCGCGCCGCCGCTGGTACCGGGCTCAAGGCTCGGCGGCACCTAATTAAGGATGCTGCTGATGCCCATCGCATCAACATTCAGCAGTCGATTCAGCACCGCATAGAGGTGGCTCGTGCCCAGGGCAACGCTCAGCTGCTCACCCAGCTGGAAGCCGAGATGCATCAGCTGGTCTAGGGCTATGCCTGGTAGTTAGCCGACCTATGCCGCAGAGTGCTATGGCCTGACGATTTCTAGCTTTGTGCTGTAGCTGGAGCAGTGAAGGGCATCCCTGAGGGGGTGCCTTTTTTTTGGGCGAGTGGGTGAGGAGATAGGTGATACGAAATCCTGTCTGGCTACCCCCGATTCCCCAGGGCCAACAACCGTTTGCCCCTACAGGTCGGCCTGTTAGGTGTCGGGGGTATGGCATTCGGATTAGGTATGAGAGGCGGTTAGGGGCTGTATCGAGCGATCGCACCCACCTTCCCCTGGGTCGCCGTCAAATAATCCTGCGGGGCTAGCCATAGCATCAGCCCTCGCTTGCCCGCCGACACCGCCACGGTGTCAAAGGTCAAAATCGACTCATCGATGTAGACCGGGTAGGCCTTTTTGGTGCCCAGGGCGGTGACGCCACCGCGAATGTAGCCGGTGAGGGGCTGCACCTCTTTGAGGGCCACGGTGTCGGTCTTGCGATCGCCCGCCCGCCCCGCCAGGGCTTTTAAGTCAAGCTGGGCGCTGCCGGGGATGACGGCGAGGCAGACCCCGGTGCGATCGCCCCTGGCCACCAGCGTCTTAAACACCTGCTCAGCGGGCAGGCCCAGCTTTTCCGCCGTGCTCTCGGCGGCCAGATCGTCGGGGTCAACCTCGTACTCCAGCAGATCGTAGGGCAGTTTAAGGCGATCGAGAATACGGGCGGCGTTGGTTTTGCTCACGGGACGGGGGTAGATCTCTGAAATGTAAGGGAAGGGTTTACGGTGCAAGGTGTACGGTTCACGGGGGATGCCCTAAACCGTGAACCGTACACCGTAGACCCTTTTCCGTTTGCCCCTACTTGATAAACAGCATCTCCTGGTAGGTGGGCAGGGGCCAGAGGTCGTCGGCGACTTCGCCCTCTAGGGCATCGGCGTACTCGCGCACCTGATCCATCAGGGGGCGCACAGTCTGAGCGCAAAACTGCATGTGCTCTTCCACCGACATAAAGTGCTTGGTCAGCAGATCCTCTAGCTCGCTCACCGAGGCCATCATCGACTTGGTGAGGTCAGCAATCTTGACCACGCTGTCTTTGCCAAACTCAACACCGAGCCCACCAAGGCTGTCGATGGCCTGGGCCAGCTCGCTCATATACCGCACGGCGGCGGGGTAGATGATGGTCTTAGTCATGCTGATCACCAGCTTGGCTTCGACCTCAATGTGCTGGATGTACTGCTCTGAGTAAGCCTCAAAGCGGCTGCCCAGCTCCACCGGAGAGAGTACCTTAGCCTTGACGAACAGGTCTTCGATGTACTGCTCACGCAGCACCGGCAGGGCATCGGCGGTGGTGCGCAGATTAGCTAACCCCCGCTCATTGACGGCCATTTCATGCCACTCGCTGGAGTAGCCATTGCCGTTAAACACCACCGCCCCGTGGTCGCGAATAATATCGCGCAGAATGTCGTGGATGGCGACGTTGAGTTCAGCACCGGCCTCTAGCTTGGCTTCGAGCTGGTCGGCTATCCAGTCTAACGAGTCGGCCAGAATGGTGTTCATCGCCACCAGCGGCCCAGCCACCGACTGGCCCGAGCCGACGGCGCGAAACTCAAACCGGTTGCCGGTGAAGGCAAAGGGCGAGGTGCGGTTGCGATCGCCCGCATCCTTCGGGAAGATGGGCAGGGTAGGCACGCCGAGATCCATATCGCCCTTGCTCTGGGAGCCGGTGACCTCACCCGAGGCGATCTGGTCAAACACATCTTGCAGCTGGCTACCCAGGTAGATCGAGATGATCGCCGGCGGCGCTTCGTTGGCTCCCAGACGGTGGTCGTTGCTGGCGCTGGCGATCACCGCCCGCAGCAGCGGCCCGTACTTGTGCACGCCGCGAATCACCGCCCCGCAAAACACCAAAAACTGAGCGTTGGAGTGGGGCGTATCGCCGGGGTCAAGCAGGTTGCCCTGGGTGCGGTTACCCACCGACCAGTTGACGTGCTTGCCCGAGCCGTTGATGCCCGCAAAGGGCTTTTCGTGCAGCAGACAGAGAAAGCCGTGCTTTTTAGCGGTGTTGCGCAGCACGGTCATAATCAGCTGCTGGTGGTCGCTAGCCACGTTGGCGGCTTCAAAGAAGGGGGCAATTTCAAACTGGCCGGGGGCGACTTCGTTGTGGCGGGTTTTGGCCGGAATGCCGAGGCGGTAGAGCTTTTGTTCCACATCCTGCATGAAGATTTGGACGCGCTCGGGGATGGCACCGAAGTAGTGGTCGTCAAACTGCTGGCCCTTGGCTGGGGCTTTGCCAAACAGGGTGCGGCCCGCCAGCAGCAGGTCGGGGCGCACGGTGGCGAAGTTGGCATCGACCAAGAAATATTCTTGCTCAGCGCCGCAGCTGGAGTTGACCGGGGCGACCTCACTGTGGCCCAGCAGCTGGAGTACGCGGGTGGCGGCCTTGCTCATGGCGGCGTTGGAGCGCAGCAGCGGGGTTTTCTTGTCGAGGGCTTCCCCAGTCCACGACACAAACACGGTGGGAATGCAGAGGGTGACGCCGTTTTCGGTCTCCATCACAAAGGCGGGGCTGGTCACATCCCAGGCGGTGTAGCCCCGGGCCTCAAAGGTGGAGCGAATGCCGCCGTTGGGGAACGAAGAACCGTCGGGTTCGCCCTGCACCAGCACCTTGCCGGAAAATTCTGAAATTACCGACCCGTCGCTCTGCACCGAGATAAAACCGTCGTGCTTCTCGGCGGTGGCGTTGGTCAGCGGATAAAACATGTGGGAGTAGTAGAGCGCCCCCTTAGAAATCGCCCAGTCTTTCATGGCCACGGCCACCACATCGGCCACCGACATGTCGAGGGTTGCGCCCGTGGTGATGGTTTTTTGCAGCGACTTAAACACCGACTTGGGCAGGCATTCCTGCATTTTGCTCAGGCTAAAGACATCCTTGGCCCACAGATCTTCAAGCCGTCCCGGAGTGTTTACAGATGCCTTTGGGCGGCAGGCGATGCTGGCAATGGCCTGGGCGCGCAATTCATTTCCACTCATACGTAGTCTCCTAGTTTAGATAAAAAAATTAAGCGGTCTCTTGCGATCGCAGCCGCCCAGTCGGGGCTCAGCTAGGCCAAAACTGCTCAGGGTCTGGGAGCACTTGAGCACCTACTGTCTAGGCTGCGATCGCAGCAGCCTGGTGGACGAGAAAAGTCTGAGGGGGTCTGCGGGTTAGACAGCTGAGACACACCACAGTGCAGCACCAGAAATCGGCAACCCCAAAATGGGAAATTTCTGAGCACAGTGCTGATCGTCTCAGTAGCCTAAAGCGCCCCTCAGACAAACCTGAAAACCTCAAAACAATCTAAGTTAATAACTTGCCAACCCAGACCTAACGACCATACAGCTAACCTAGGTCAGTTTTCCTAAGTCAACTCGCCCAAGGATTTGAGCAGTCAAAACCTCAGCATTAAAACAAACGACAACCCAATTATTTGTCTGAATGTACGTGTCTATGAGATGCACTTAGCCAATGGGACAAAGGCTAATGTGATTAAGCAATGTGATTGAGCATTGTTAGCTAGCTTCAGTTGAGCATTCAGGAACTGTCACACCAGCACTCAAGCCCAGCCAACCATCAAGTTAGAACCCAGAGAAATTGCACTATGGATAGTAAGGGCAAAGCTGGGGCAATTTTGTAGTCAAGAATACCTTTATTGAGCAATTCAGCTCTCCGCCAGGTTAGGCGATGGGGGGGGACTGTCTCCAGGTCACGGTCAGCCGCAGGGGCCGAGCCAGGCGGATTGCATTTGGGCGCTCCTTTCACCGCCGCTGTAGGTCAGAATAGGTAACAGCCACAAAACCACTACGACTCACCACGATTATGCCGCGCATTCGAGACATTTTGCACGCTGGCGAACCGGGCCAGACCGCCGCCATCCAGGGCTGGGTACGCACCAAACGCGAGGCCAAGGGCATCACCTTTGTGGAGGTGAACGACGGCTCGTCTATGGCGGGGTTGCAGGTGGTGCTCAATGCCGACCTGGCGGGCTACGACACCGTGGTCAAAGACCTGACCACCGGATCTTCCGTAGAGATTGGCGGCACCCTGGTCGAATCGCCCGGCAAAGGGCAGCGGGTAGAATTGCAGGGGCAGAGCATCACCGTCTTTGGCACAGCAGACGGCGAGACCTATCCCTTACAGAAAAAACGTCACTCCTTTGAGTATCTGCGGACGCTGGGGCACCTCAGGTCACGCACCAACACCCTGGGGGCGGTCTTTCGGGTGCGCAACGCCTGCGCCCAGGCCATTCACCAGTTCTTCAAAGAGCGCGGCTTTCTCTGGATGCACACCCCGATCATCACCGCCAGCGACTGCGAGGGCGCAGGCGAAATGTTTGCCGTCACCGGCCTAGACCTGGCCAACCCGCCCAAGACCAAAGAGGGGGCCGTAGACTACAGCCAAGATTTCTTTGGCAAGCCCGCCTACCTCACCGTCAGCGGCCAGCTCGAAGCCGAGATCATGGCCATGGCCTTTAGCAACGTCTACACCTTTGGCCCCACCTTTCGAGCCGAAAACTCCAACACCTCCCGCCACCTGGCCGAGTTTTGGATGGTGGAGCCGGAGATGGCCTTCTGCGACCTGACCGGCAACATGGATCTGGCCGAAGAATTTCTCAAGTACATCTTCAGCTCAGTGCTGAACGAGTGCCCCGAAGATATGGAATTCTTCAACCAGCGCATCGACGACTCGGTGCTGGCCACCGCCGACAATATCATCCACAACACCTTCGAGCGCATCACCTACACCGACGCGGTGAAACTGCTGGAGAAGGCCGACAAAGCCTTTGAGTTCCCGGTCGAGTGGGGCATCGACCTCCAGTCAGAGCACGAGCGCTACCTGGCCGAAGACCTGTTCAAAAAGCCGGTCATCGTCACCGACTACCCCACCGGCATCAAAGCCTTCTACATGCGCCTCAACGACGGCGGTGACACCGTGGCGGCCATGGACGTGCTGGCCCCCAAGGTGGGCGAAATCATCGGCGGCTCCCAGCGGGAAGAACGCCTCGACGTGCTAGAACGCCGCATTCAGGAGGCCGGTTTGCCCCTAGACGACTACTGGTGGTATCTGGATCTGCGTCGGTTTGGCACCGTGCCCCACGCGGGCTTTGGCCTCGGCTTTGAGCGCCTGGTGCAGTTCATGACCGGCATGGGCAACATCCGCGATGTCATCCCCTTCCCCCGCACCCCCGACAGCATCGAGTTTTAGGATTGTATTTTAGGAGCGTAACCTAGCCATGAGCTTTGTTTTGGAACAGGAGACCCCACCACTCCAAGCCGATGTAACCGGGGCTGTGCGCGTCGGCCACACCAGAGTATTGCTAGAAACCGTGATTCGAGCGTTTCAGGATGGGGCATCGCCAGAAGCTATTGTTCAGCAGTACTCAACCCTATCGCTGTCGGATGTCTACAACACCATTGGCTACTACCTCAGACACCAAGATGCGGTAGAAATTTATCTAGAGCAGAGAGAGCAGCTGGCGGAAGTGGTTCGGCAACGGCTCACCAGCGTTCAGCCAGATTTAAGCTCAATTCGCAGTCGCTTGCTGGCTCGGCGACATCAGTAGCTATGCTCAGTCTACTCAGCGACGAAAACTTTAATGGCGACGTGGTTAGAGGGCTGCTTTTAAGGAGTCCCAGCCTCGATCTAATTCGAGTTCAAGATGTTGGCCTACGACAGGTGGATGATGTAGAAATTTTGGCCTGGGCAGCGATGAATGATCGTATCCTTCTCACCCATGACCGGGCCACCATGCCAGATTTTGCCTACGCCCGCTTGACAAAAGCAGAGCCCATGGCTGGCATGTTCGTGGTCAATGATCGCATGCCAATCCGCCAAGCGATTGATGAGCTGCTGCTGCTGCTTGACTACAGCGAGCCAGCCGAGTGGAAAGGTACTGTACTTTACTTACCGTTGTGACGGTAGTTAAAACGGCCAAAATAGCGGAAAAGTTCGACTTTGGGCGGAAACCGGTTACTTGCCCTTGTACAGCACCAGCGTCGACATATTCTGCGTTAAAACACCAACACCAATTCCACCTGCCAAGCCTCACCTTCACGCACGATCTGGATGTCGCGAAGGAACTCGCGGAAGAAAAAGCGGCGCTCGGCCTCAGACAGGTCGAGCCAAAACTGCGGAATGGACACCGACTGGGACAGCTCTTGCAGGTTGACCGGGGGCAGCTGCGCCAGCTGCTGGTGTAGGGCAGAAATTTCGCCGCGCAGCTTGTAGCGGCGTAGGGCGGCGGTTTCGCTGTCTAGGATGCCGGATGCTTCCAGGTCGGGGAGCTGGGCCAAGACAGCTTCCTTGGCGTCGATCTCGGTTTGCAAGCGGGTAGCGGGGGCAGGCACTGCCGCCGGGATATTGCTGGTGAACTGGGCTACGGCCTGGGGCAGCACCCGGCAGATCTCAGCGACGATGCGGTGCAGGGCGGCGTCGTAGGGGATGGCTTTGCAGCGGGGACGGCGGGGGCAGCCGCTGGGCCGCAGGTAGAGGTAGCTTTTGGCCTGGCCCCTGGGGGTAGTTTTGGGGGCGGTTTTAGAGATGGTCAGGGGTTGGCTGCACGCCTGGCAGGTGACGAGGCCAGCCAGCGATCGCGCCGCCCCCGCCGTTCGCGGTGGCAGGGGCCGATTGCGGCGCAGCAGGCGGTCGATCTGGGCCGCTTCTTCGCGGCTGACGATGGCGGCGTGGGTATCGCGCAGCACGGTGCCATCCTGGTATTGCAGGTCGCCCCGATAGACCGGGTGGGTGAGCCAGCGCCGCCCGGTGGAGACTGAGATCCGTTTGCCGAGTTTGTTCTCGATCAACCGCACCGCCCCCCGCAAAGAGCCGTAGAGCAAAAATTCGTTGACTAGGGCGGTGACCACCGGGGCGGTGGCGCGGTCGATCAGGTAGCGGCCCTGACCCCGGCGATAGCCGTAGGGAGCTTTGCCGGGGGGCGGCAGGGCCTGCAAGCGGCTGCGGGCATGGCCCTGGCGCAGGCGGCGCTGGCGCTGCTGGGTGGCCAGGTCGGCCCCTTGCAGCAGGCTGGCCACATCCACCGCGCCGCCCGCTAGGGCGATCACCTCGGCCCCGGTAGCCTCTAGCAACTCAATCCAGGCGCTGACCTCCTGGGGGTCATTACCCAGCTCAGCGAGGTCATCCACCAAAACCAGGTCGGCGGGGGTGGTTTGCAGGTCGGCCAGCAGGCGATCGCGCTCCGGTCGAGATCCCACGGCCCCATCGGTGTACACCCGCTCGGCGGTGGGTAAGCGGTCTGCGTTGAGAACAGCTTCGGCCCCTCGATAGCAATAGGCGACGATGCGCACGGTCTAAAACGCCAGTTGGAGGGCTGCGCGCAGGGCCAAGGCGGCCTCGTCATCGGGGCTGGCGACCACTAGCATCACCGTAGTGACATCGGTGGGGTTTTCGACGCAGACAAACATAGCCGTAACCGCTTCAGAGCGCCCGGCCATGCTGGTGGCGTCGGTTTGCAACGGCTCTAACCCCTCAGCGGCCAGCGCCTGCCGCGCCAGAGTGAGACAGTGGGCGGTATTGATCGGCGCGACCTGCCAGGCATAATACACCCCCGGCGGGTCGGCCAGGGCGGCTGGGCCGGTCATCGCCAGCCCCAACCCAGCGGTCAATAGCGCTAGCCAGTGGGGTGCCCGTGTCATTGAGGTGTCCTGTGCTGTGTGCTAGAGAGTTTGCCACGGTCAATCCTGCTGTGTTGATCATACTCCCTGGGTCGAGATTCCATAGCGGCAGCGGCTATTGACTCTGGGCCGTGGCAAGATAGGTGAGTGGGAAGATGGGTATCAGGTTTTAGGTATCAGGTATCAGGTTTACGGTTCTATGTTTGCCTGACACCCGACACCCGACACCCGACACCCGACACCCAATGTCTTCTAGAGGCCGTTCCGTTGCAGATTACATTTTTGGGTACCAGTTCGGGCGTGCCGACCCGATCGCGCAATGTGTCGAGCGTGGCCCTGCGGCTGCCCCAGCGGGCCGAGGTGTGGCTGTTTGACTGCGGCGAGGGCACCCAGCACCAGTTTTTGCGCAGCGAGTTTAAGTCGAGCCAGATTCGCCGCATTTTTGTCACCCACATGCACGGCGACCACATTTTTGGCCTGATGGGGCTGCTGGCCAGCTGCGGCCTGGCAGGCAATCGGCAGCAGCGCATCGATATCTACGGCCCCAAGCCCCTCAACGACTACCTCCAGGCCAGCCGTCGCTACTCCCAAACCCACTTTTCGCTGCCGATCAAAATCCACGCCGTCGAACCGGGGCTGGTGTTTGAGGATGACGACTTTCGGGTGTTCTGCGACCTGTTAGAGCACCGGGTACCGGCCTACGGCTACCGGGTAGAAGAGCGCGATCGCCCCGGCCACTTTGATGTCAAGCGGGCTCAGGCTCTGGGTATTCCCTCGGGGCCGATCTACGGCCAGCTCAAGCGGGGGCAGCGGGTCAAGCTCGACGATGGCCGCACCATCAATGGGGCCGACCTCTGCGGGCCAGATTTAGTCGGGCGCAAGCTGGTGTACTGCACCGATACGATTTACTGCGATCGCGCCGTAGACCTCGCCGCCAACGCCGACCTGCTAATCCACGAGGCCACTTTCTCCCACCGCGACGCCGACCTGGCCTACCAGCGGCTGCACTCCACCTCCACCATGGCGGCCCAGGTGGCCCTTGGGGCCCAGGCCAAGCAGCTGATCATGACCCACTTCAGCCCCCGCTACGCCCCCGGCAACGACATTCAGCTCCCCGATCTGCTGGCCGAGGCCAGGGCAATTTTCCCCAATACCGCCATGGCCCACGATTTCATGATCTACGACATTCCCCGTCAAGGTGAGCCGGTATTGACCGCAGCGGCGGTGTAGGTCTCTTCTCTGGCTCTTCTCTAAGGGTATTGAAGCAGCCTGCAGAGCCAGATGGGCTTAGCCAACTACTGGCCCAGCCGCTGCTGAAGCGAGCCCAGTCGATCTCGACTGTCTACGGCGGGGCGGGGCGTAGGCACGTCGGTATTGGGCCAGGTATCTAGATCATTACAGGGGCAGAGGTCAGTCATCATACCCGCTGTCGGCAGCACAATGGGCATATCGCAGCGGGCGCAGTCTGTCACATCCCAGGCGGGCAATAGCAACTCCGCAATGCTCTGGTTAGTGCCGCTGAGGTAGCAGTCTCGCCCACGGGTGACCATGATTTTGCGCCAGCAGTTTTCAAAAGAAGAGCTGTACTTTTCACCCTGAAAAACGGGAGAAGGCAGACATTCACCCCGGCTCTCAGCCACCACTACGGGCTTGCCCAGCTGAAACCAGTGGGCCAAAAAATTTCTCACCTGTTCTTGAGAAGCCATTCGCTGTTTTAACTCCTGATGCAATTACTGGGGCACGGTTACGAAGACCTGATGCTAAAACCTGGTGCCAGGTTTTAGTACTAGATTGTGGTGGGGCTTGGTACACTGACAAAACCATCAGCCGATCAAGGATGGCCATCGTCTTGCAGGGGACAGAATCCCCCTAGCCTGCTCCTGTCATGGCCTATGCCACATCCTAACGGCAGCTCAGCTAGCGCTCAGCAGATCTACGGATATTCTTTGGAAAGTTTTTCCCCTACCCCGATACCATGACGGGCATCCCCCTCTTTAAAGCCCCCTAGGCCCGACAGCGAAGTTACAGATCCAGAGCCCTAAAACCTTTCTCAGCGAAGGAGTTCAGCTCACCGACTGAACCCACCAACAGCCGTAGTTGCCGGGCAGACTCATAGAGTCTCTGGCCTTGCTTAACGAAAGTTTGCAGGGCCTACTCACCAGCGCTAAAAGTGCGGCACAACCAGATAAAGTAGCCCTATGCATGATGACGATCTCACCACCTTGAACCCCGATCTGGAGTTCGCTGACCCCCTCGATGCCCTCGGCCCGGTGGAGGAAAACGCGGCCCCCCAGTACGACCCCGAGGCCATGCTGCCCCTGCTGACGGCGACTGACCCGCAGCAGCGAATGCTGGCGGCGCGAGCCTTTTGCGAAGTGGAAGACGGGCGGGCAGTGGCTCCCCTGACGGCTCTGCTGAGCGATCTTTGCCCGCTGGTACGGGTGAGCGCTGCCTACGCTCTGGGCCGCAATCCTAGCGAGTCGGCGGTAGAGCCGTTGATTGCCCAACTGGCCACCGACTGGAATGGCTATGTGCGCAAGGGGCTGGTGTGGGCTCTGGGCAACTCCCAGAATGCCCGTGCCCTAGACCCCCTGCTGGAAGCCCTGAGAACCGATATTTCTGCGGTGCGGCTGTGGGCCGCCAGCGCCCTAGCCCAGATGTCTCAGGTGGGCTACGAGTCAGTGATTGCCGCGATTCCGCCTCTGATTGAGGGGCTGCGCCGCGACCCGGTGCCAGCGGTGCGCAGCAACTGCGCCTGGGCGCTTGGGCAGCTGTGCCGCGAGCTGCCCTCTAATGTGGTCTACCACACGGCGATCGACGCGCTGATCGAGAGCTTTGCCGAGGAAGATGACCTCGGCGTGCGCGAAGATGCCCGCACTGCCCTGCTCAAGGTTGGCGATACCCGAGGGCTGCAAACCATCGAAGAAATTGAGCAGGACGGGTTCTTTTTCTAGGGGCCGCGTAGGGGCGCACAGCGCCCGGAATCCTGTGGGGGCATCGCTTGCGCCAGAGTCCTGTGGGGGCGCACAGCGGTGCGCCCCTACTTAGACGCTCGCAGCAGCAGGTAAATGCCGATCGCCAGTCCCAGGAGGGTGGGCAGCCAGGCCGACAGAAACGGCGACAGCACCCCCACCTCGCCCATGGCGTTGGTGATGAACGACAGTAGGTAGTAGCCAAAGATAATCACAATGCTGACGCCAAAGCTGGTGGCGCGGCTGGTGCGCTGGGGCAGCACCCCAATCGAAGCCCCCACCAGGCCAAACACCACGCAGACAAAGGGCAGGGCATACTTCTGCATGATCCGAATCTGCCAGCGACGAATCATTTTTTCATCGCCGCTCTGGCGCACCAGATTGAGCTGCTCGGTGGCCTCGGCAATATTCATCTCGGTGTCGTTTTTGGTGCGGCCCGCCAGGTCTAGGGGGGTGCGGGGCAGCTGTAGCTCCTGAGTTTCAAAGGTGATGATGTTGCGAAAGGAACCGTCGGGGGCGACCACGTAGATGGTGCCGTTGTAGAATGTCCAGGTATTTTTCTCAATTTTCCACTGGGCTGACTCGGCGCTGACCACCTGGTTGAGCCCCTCCTGGGAGAAGTCGAGAATGGTCAGCCCATACATAGTGGTGCCGTCGAAGCGGCGGGCATAGAACTGGCGCTTGAGTTCTTGGGCCTCGGGGTTGTCTTGGGCGGGCTGAAATTCTTGGTAGAAAATGTTGCGCTCTTGGAAAGGGGGCCGCTCTGACTTGAGCGCCTGCTCTAGGGTAATGGCGGCCCGGTAGTTGGCGGCGGGGGTAATCAGCTCGTTAAACACAAAGGTGAGGCCGGTGACCAGCAGGCTCAGCACCACCGCCGGGGCAATGATCCGGCGAATGCTCACCCCGACCCCGCGCAGGGCAATCAGCTCGCTGTCGCTGCTGAAGCGGCTGTAGGTCATCATGGTGGCCAGCAGGGTCGACATCGGGAAGGCCAAGACGATGAACTCGGGCAGCTTGAGCAGAAAAATCTGCACCGCCAGGGTAATTGCCAGCCCCGACTCGGTGATGCGGCGAATCAGCTCAAACAGCGCCCCAATGGAAATGCCGATGGAGGAAAACGCCCCGACTCCAAATAAAAAGGGCATGGTCAGCTCTTTGGCGATGTAGCGATCCATCACCGTGAGCGGCGATAGGCCGAGGCGAGAGCGAACAGGGGTGGTAGAGGCTGAGGCCATGGGGTGGGGAGTGAGTGGGTGGGTGAGTGGGGGATGGGCAAACACAGAGGTTTGTCCTAGGGCTGGCGGGAAATAGCCTGGTGGCTTCAGACTCAGGATAGCTAGATGGCGAAGTCTTTGCCGAGGTAGTGCTCACGCACTAGGGGGTTGCTGGAGAGGTCGTCGGCGCTGCCGGAGGCAAGAATCTGGCCATCGCTCATGATGTAGGCACGGTCGATGATGCGCAGGGTTTCACGCACGTTGTGGTCGGTGATCAAAATGCCCATGTTGCGATCGCGCAATTTGCCCACAATTTCTTGAATCTCGGCAACGGCGATCGGGTCAACCCCGGCAAACGGCTCATCGAGAAACAAAAAGCTGGGGCCTTCGGAACCAGAGGCCAAAGAGCGGGCCAGTTCTGTGCGCCGTCGCTCCCCCCCCGACACCTGAATGCCCAGGGTATTGGCCACCTTTTCGAGGCGAAACTCCTTGAGCAAGTCTTGCAGGCGATCGCCGTACTCATCGGGGGGCACCCGCGTCTGCTGCATCACCAAGAGAATATTATCGGCCACCGACAGGTTGCGGAAAATGCTGGGCTCTTGGGCCAGGTAACCAATCCCCAGCCGCGCCCGCTGGTGCATGGGCAGATCGGTGATATCGATCTGGTCAAGGCAAACTTTGCCGCCATCGGGCCGCTCTAACCCGGTCGCCATATAGAACGTCGTGGTTTTGCCAGCTCCATTTGGCCCCAGCAGACCGACGATCTCGCCCTGGGCCACCGACAGACTGACCCGGTTGACTACCTGGCGCTTACCGTAGGTTTTCTGAACATTGTCAAGTACGATTTTCAAGGCGCAACCGGGCCAGTGCAATAACTGAGAACTGCCAAGATTGTATCAAAGCTCCTACGTGGTCTGGGAGAGTAGCCGGGGGGCAGCGGCAGGCGGCACGGCACCGGCGGCGGCCATATCCGCGCCCAAGAGGGCAGACCTTGGGGTTTAACCCAAACGGCTAAAGCCCCGAGAAATACCAGATGCGGTAAGGATTCATACCGTATTCCAGCTGGAGCAGCAGGCGCGAACTATGCTGGGGCACAGTGCCCCTGTGTAAGCAGTAGGGATCGCCTGCGAACCCAAAGCCCGCTGGGCCAGTGACAATCCTAACTCGCTCGCTGCCGTAGATGTCGACGAGGGTGCGATCGCAGATCGAGGCACAACCTTGGCCCAGCCACTGGTGCCTAAACCGTCGATGGAGATGCGTACCTTGCAAATAGACATGGGGGCCATCCCCCGCTCGAACATCGCTCAAGTAAAAGAAAAACTTGATGGTTTTGTAGTCGTTAATATCGCAGTGATACACCCGAGCCATTTTTAGCTTTTGCTCCAGGGTGTTAGGCGCTGGAAACCCCCAAGCCAGCTCCCCTCTCATGTAAACAGCGCGATGGTTGAGGTACTGGCTAGCCACATCGAGCAGATAGTTATCTGCTCGCATGGCCTGATAGGCCGCGCAAGACTCATGGCTATCCAAATAACCCGCCACTAAAATGGGTGCCCCCAACGTTTGCTCCAACTGCTCTCTATCGTCAATATAGAAAGGATGATCGGGGTTGCGATTGACATAGCAAGGGTTAGTCTGGGCGAAATCGAGCAGCCCCGCCAAAATATCTGGCCGCAGGGAAAAACCCTCATAGTAGCCGTTCGCCCGAATGAGCGCAGCCACCTGAGCGGGGCTTTCCACCGGGCAAACCCCCGCTACCGCGTGCATAACAGTGGCCTCGATAGTACCGCTGGGCTCATAGCTACCCCGTCGGGCCACCGTCTCGCGAACAGCCACAAACCGAGCCAGCCAAGACATTACCAAAAAGCTTGGATCACCCCAAAGCAGGCGCACAAAATTCCGCAGTTTATTGGCAACTCGAGCAATAGCCTTAAACAGCGCTTTTTCATGAGTTACCCGATCAGAGAAAGGTCTATTGGTCGTCATTGTGATACTAAATAAAATCGCGAACTGGATTAACAATTAGCCCCTAGGTCGCCAGATAGCTCTAAAAATTAATCGCGCAATAGCTGACTTATACCCAATAGCCCACAGCCGATCTAACGAATGCTCAAACGTTTGAACATTCGTTAGATCAGTGGCTTAATTAAACTTGCTACAGAAATGGCTAATCGAGGCTTTTCAAGCCAAAACCACAGCAAAAATACTCAAATGGCCAAGAAAGCAAGAGAGCAAGAGATACTTTATCTCCCCTCCAAACAAGAATTACCTATTTTATCTAGACGATCTCAGGTCGAATCAATTTAACCAGTTCAGGGTAAAACAAACTAGGCCAGGGGAACATCTGGCAGCATTCAGCTGATCTGATTAAAACCATTATTTATGGCAGATTGCGTGCTCATCCTATAGTAATCACACTAGCCCCAAGGCGACCAACCGATAGGAATTGCTTCGCAGAATATTCTTTATCTGTAGTTTTTGATAAAAGATCAATAAACTAAGGCTTGCGCCTCCAGTTGACAAGCTGAGCCAAATACAGAAAGTTAAAATTGCCGGAGAAGGATAACATTTCCACAGTTTGTGTCAAGGGATCTAGCCACCCCACCCCCGATTTCCAGTTTCCTTGCCATCGAAATGCCACCCCCAACCGGAGGTGGCATCGATACAAAAACTGCTCATAGTCGAAGGCAGCAATAGCTCCCCTATTCCCGCCAGGCGTAGCCCCTGGGATCTAGAGAATCCCCTGTTTGCCTTCTGCCTAGGGAGATTGCATCGGTGAGTCGATGGGGCTGACCTCAAGCACCACCGGGGGGCGCTGGGCAGGGGCTCTGCCCCCGGTCGGTTCCCCCGGAGCCGCACTGGGGGCAGCGGGCAGAGTGTAGACAGCCTCCACCTGCTCACTGGGGCGTGGCGTGGCCACAAAGCGGTCTTCTTCAATCAGATAGGTGACCACCTCTGCCCGCAGAGTATTGCCCTCTTGGTTGACAACTACATTGCCGCTGAGCACAATCCGCTGCTCGTTGCTAAAAAAGTCGGCCTGGGCCGAGGTTGCCTGAATCCGCCGGGACGGATAGTCGATCTGCACATTGCCCCGAGCCGTAATTATCCCCGTTGCCGCATTGGCCTCTTGAATATCGGATCGCAGGGTAATGGTGCCTCCAGCCTGAGCCTGGGCCGGGCTGCCCCCCAGTGGGGCCAGCGTGCCGCCATCGAGGGCCATAAAGCCCCCCGCCACCGCCCCGACTAACCAAACCCAGCCAGCCCTACGCCCCATAGCCCAATCCCTAACTCTGTTGCAGTTCTCTGTTTTTATAAGCTCCCCAATCTTACTGCAATCCCTCTCTCACCCACTGGGTGCCTGGCCCAATCCCGGCTTCGTCCACCCATCTATCTTCCCCCCCTCAGTCCTGTTCATCCGTACAGCCCTCCCCCACCCACGCTATTCTCAAAACAATTTCACCCCATGCTGCTATGCTCTCGACCCGACCGACCACCCGACCGGTTCAATTTGCCAGCGACAACTACTCTGGCATCTGCCCTGAGGCGCTGGACTATTTACTCCAGGCCAACCAGGGGGATGCGCCCGCCTACGGTGACGACGATTGGACCCAGCAGGCGGCCGATAAATTTCGAGAAATCTTTGACATCGACTGCGAAGTTTTCTTTGTGTTTAACGGCACGGCGGCCAACTCGCTCACCCTGGCGTCTCTGTGCCAGTCGTACCACAGCGTCATCTGCCACGAGCTGGCCCACATCGAAACCGACGAATGCGGTGCGCCTGAGTTTGCCAGCAACGGCTCGAAGCTGCTGCTGGCCCAGGGTGAGCAGGGCAAGCTCGACCCGGCTCACATCGAGCGCCTAATTACCAAGCGCACCGACATTCACTACCCCAAACCCAAGGTGATCAGCCTCACCCAGGCAACGGAAGTGGGCACGATCTACACCACCGACGAGCTGGCTGCGATCGCAGCCTTAGCCCGCCACCACGGGCTCAAAGTCCACATGGATGGAGCCCGTTTTGCCAATGCGGTGGTGGCCTCGGGCAAAACCCCGGCAGAGCTGACCTGGAAGGCGGGCATTGATGTGCTGTGCTGCTGCGGCACCAAAAACGGCATGGGCATAGGCGAGGCGATTTTATTTTTTGACAAAGCCCTAGCCGAAGATTTTGCCTACCGCTGCAAGCAGGCGGGGCAGCTGGCTTCCAAAATGCGGTTTATCTCAGCCCCCTGGCTGGGGCTGCTCGAAACCGGAGCCTGGCTACGCAACGCCGCCCACGCCAACCGCATGGCCGCCTATCTAGAGCAGCAGCTTCAGGGCATACCTGGACTAAATATGCTGTTTCCCCGCCAGGTGAACGGGGTGTTTGTGCAGCTGCCCCAGGCCCTGACCGACGAGCTGTACCGCCGGGGCTGGAAGTTCTATACCTTCATTGGCACCGACGGCGCGCGGCTGATGTGCGCTTGGAACACCACACCCGAAGCGATCGATGCCCTGGTGGCCGATATTAACGATGTGGTTGGTCGCTTGGCCAAATCTGGCTAAGCCAAACAGCTCCGGCAACTGCTAAAAAATCGTTTTCCCAGTGGTGGGCAGTGCTTTTGCTATGAGCCAGGGAGTTCACTCCCTGGTGATTGTGGCTTCGGGAAATCTCCTCACTCTCCCACGATCTGCGCTAGAGCGTCTCCTGCCAACGCCTGCAAGCGGCTGTTGGCGGCGGCTAAATCAAAATACTCGGGGTCAAAGTCGTAGCCGACCCGTTGCCAGAGGGCGTCGACCTCGTCTGGATCGTCACTATCGCCCAGGCGATCGAGCAGGTCAACGTAATCCCACACCCCGTTGCAAAACTCTGGGGGGCACTGGCGCTCTCCAGCGGTGCAGCAAGGCAGTGGGCCAGCGGTAAAGCTGGTGGAGCCAATCGACTCTAGCGTCACCTTGTGCAGCCAGCCCTGGGCGGGGGCGTAGATGTAGAGCAAGGCGTCGTGGGGCTGGGTGAGCAGGGTCGAGAGCGCTGGCCCTTGGGGGCCAGTCTCTAACCCTCCCGCTGCGCCCTCGGCCAAAACCTGCCCCTGCGCCTTAAATCGGTAAGCAGCCTGCCCCGACCAGCCGATTGTCGCCGCCAGCACCCGATGCAGTGCGGCCAGCGGCAGATTGCTCTGGACGCAGACCTGTCGCCAGATAGCCGGGTCGCTATCGCTTATTTCCACCCGTAGATCATAGGTCTCGACCATGGAGCTAACCGCCATAGCAGTTCACAGTGAAAGGTCTGGTTATTCTGGTTATATCGATGGCCATCGCGCTTAGAGCATAGTCGCTTCCAGGGGTAAAAACCGGGACAGCGCCATGACGTAGGGCCACCGCTCCGGGATATATGTCATGCCCTAATCGTTCTGGCGATGACGACAGATCTCGGGTTGAGCCGGGTAGCTTGCCTCCGGCCAGGCGGCTGTGATCTCAGCGGCCTGGTGGTGGGCGGCAAAGCGTTCCCAGGTGATGCCGTTGACATCGACCTCTGAGGAGAAGGTCTCGGCATCATCATCTTCCCACCCCAGGTGACGCAGTTGGCCGGGGGCGACCCCAGCCCCCTGACGAATTGACAGATTCAGGGTCTCGGTGCGCCACAGGGCGTAGGCCCCCTCAATCACCAGCGCTGGGGCACAGCCCAACCGGGCAGAATAGTCGGCCACAGAGGCCGCGATGTCGTCGGTTGAGAGGGCCAAGTGGAGCTTTTTCATTGGGCTTCAGAAGAGCATTTGGCCAGAGCCAGCACCGCCGACCCTGTAAACTAAAGTCAACCCTACCACGACGCTTTCTACACCCATCCATGACCCACGCCACCGACACCCACACCCTGGCCCGCTGGATGGCGGCAGACTTTAGCAACCAGCAGCAGGCCTTCGACAACCCGCCCCTGTTTGCCCACATTCGCGTCTGCATGCGCCCCCTGGCTCCCGAAATTCTCGGCGGCACCGGCTTTTACATCGAGCAGGCCTACGACTTTCAGATCAAGCAGCCCTACCGGGCTCGCGGCATGAAGCTCAGCCCCCAGGGCGACCATATTCTGATCGAAAACTACAGGGTGAAGGATGCCGAAACCTTCTATGGTGCCTCCCGCGATCTAGAGCAGCTAGCCAAACTCACCACCGACCACTTCGAGAAAACCCCCGGCTGCGACATGATCGTCCACTGGACGGGCACCAAATTTAAAGGGGCGGTCGAACCCGGCAACGCCTGCATGGTCACCCGCAACGGCAGGCTCACCTACCTCGACAGCGAGTTTGAAATCGACGCCGACCAGTTTATCAGCTGGGACCGGGGCCGTGACCCCGAGACCCACGAGCACCTGTGGGGGTCACTGGCGGGGCCGTTTATGTTTAAGCGCCGGGCGAGTTTCGCGGATGAAGTGAAGGGGTGATCACGCATCACCTTGACCCGCTGTGCTTCAATTTAGGGGGTTTTGTGAGCTTAGGGCCTCAGCTACCCCGTAGAGTGGTGTGCTAGATATTGCACTTTCTGGTAGCTGAGATTTGAGCAAGACATCTTCCCTAGCTTGCTGATAGGCGTCGGGATAGATATCTGTCAGCGCTGCTCTTAGGCTAGGGCTATCGTCCAGCACCAGATGAATCTGCCGCCGCTGCTCGATGATCGTGTTGCGCCAACCCCGATCATTGTGTTCCCGTTCAGAAGCCCAGTGGTGGAGCTTGAGCAAATGCTCTAGCAGTACGATGAGGCGGCTTTTGAGTTCTCGGCGCTCACTTCGCCCCATGCTCTCAATTTCTTCAATGACGTTATCCCAGTCCACCTGATCAAAGGCTTTGGCTTTGATTGCCCCAGCCGTTTGCTGTATCCACTGGTAGAAGTCGCGCTCGTACAGGCTGGGCTGGCCGGGGACGGAGGCACCATCGGTTTCGCCAATCTGATTTAGAGGGAAGTGTTCCATTGGCCTGTCTGCTACGAACTTAACTTGCGGAAACCCCAGCACCTCACCGAGCAAATTATGATAGGTCTTTGCTTGGGCTGGCTCTGAGCAACCCCACTCCCGTCTATTATGGGGAACATCGCACCAGTGCAGCAGTAGGAGCCAGGGACGTGGAGTCCAATAAATATTCCCCCGCAGACATCGAGACCAAGTGGCAGCAGGTTTGGGCCGAGCAGGGGCTAGATCAAGCCATCGAAAACCCCGACCAGCCAAAGTTCTATGCGCTGTCGATGTTTCCGTACCCGTCGGGGAACCTGCACATGGGCCACGTACGCAACTACACCATTACCGACGTAGTGGCGCGGGTGCGACGGATGCAGGGCTACCGGGTGCTGCACCCCATGGGCTGGGATGCCTTTGGCCTGCCCGCCGAAAATGCGGCGATTGACCGGGGCATTCACCCGGCCCAGTGGACAGAGCAGAATATTGCCCAGATGAAGGCGCAGCTGCAAGAACTGGGCCTCTCCTACGACTGGGAGCGAGAAGTGGCCACCTGCGCCCCCGACTACTACCACTGGACTCAGTGGATTTTTATTCAAATGCTGAATATGGGGCTGGCCTACCAGAAAGAGGCGGCGGTCAACTGGGACCCCATCGACCAGACGGTGCTAGCCAACGAGCAGGTCGATAGCGAGGGCAAGTCTTGGCGATCGGGGGCGATCGTCGAGAAAAAACTGCTGCGCCAGTGGTTTCTGAAAATTACCGACTACGCCGAAGAGCTGCTGCAAGACCTGGATCAACTGCCCGGCTGGCCCGAGCGGGTGCGCACCATGCAGGCCAACTGGATTGGTAAATCGACCGGAGCGCAGGTGGTGTTTACGACCGAAGCGGGCGATGCCCTGCCCGTATTTACCACTCGCCCCGACACTCTCTGGGGAGCCACCTTTATGGTGCTGTCGCCCGAGCATCCTTTGGTCGAAAAACTGACCAGCCCCGACCATGTAGCAGCGGTGGAGGACTACCGCAAGGCCGCCGCCGCCAAAAGCGAGATTGACCGCACCGCCGAAGACCGGGAGAAAACCGGAGTGTGGACGGGCAGCTACGCCGTGAACCCAGTCAACGGCGCAAAAATCCCCATCTGGATTGCCGACTATGTGCTGATGGGCTACGGCACCGGGGCAATTATGGCGGTGCCCGCCCACGACCAGCGCGATTTTGAGTTTGCCCGCAAGTTTTCTCTGCCGGTGACGGTGGTGGTGCAGCCCGAGGGAGAAATGTTGGACGGTGACACCTTGACTAAAGCCTGGCCCGGTGAGGGGGTGATGGTCAACTCGGGGCCGCTGGATGGCATTGTGGCGGGTAAGGGCGAGGGGCAGAGCGTGGCGGCGGCCATCGCCTGGCTGGAGGCCAACCAAAAAGGCCAGGGCGAGTCAAACTATCGCCTGCGCGACTGGCTGATCTCGCGCCAGCGCTACTGGGGGGTGCCGATTCCGGTGGTGCACTGCGACGAGTGCGGCATTGTGCCCGTGCCCGACGAGCAATTGCCCGTCACCCTGCCCGAGGATGTGGAGTTTTCGGGGCGGGGCGCGTCGCCCCTGGCCCAGCTAGAGGACTGGGTGAATGTGCCCTGCCCCCTCTGCAACCGCCCGGCCCGGCGCGAAACCGATACCATGGACACCTTTATTGACTCGTCGTGGTATTTTTTGCGCTACACCGATGCCAAAAACCCCGCTCAGGCCTTTGACTCGATCAAGGCCAACGGCTGGATGCCGGTGGATCAGTACGTGGGCGGCATTGAGCACGCGATTTTGCACCTGCTGTACTCGCGGTTTATTACCAAGGTGCTGCGCGATCGCGGCCTCTTGACCTGTGACGAACCCTTTGAGCGGCTGCTGACCCAGGGCATGGTGCAAAACACCGCCTACAAAAACCCCAAAACTGGCCGGTATGTGGCTCCTGAGCAGGTCACCGATCCTGAGCATCCGGTAGACCCTGACACGGGGGATGCCCTGGAGGTGTTCTACGAAAAAATGTCGAAGTCAAAGTACAACGGCGTTGACCCCAAGGCGGTGCTGACCAAGTACGGAGCCGACACCGCCCGCATGTTTATTCTGTTTAAGGCTCCGCCCGAGAAGGATTTGGAGTGGGATGACGCCGATGTGGAAGGGCAGTTCCGCTTTCTCAACCGCGTCTGGCGACTGGTCACCGAATACATCGCCCAAAATGCCAATATTGGGGCGAACGGGGGTTCGCCCGCCGGGGATGTTGCCACTGCCGATCTCTCCAAAGACGAAAAAACCCTGCGCCGCGCCATTCACACCGCCATTCAGGCGATCACCGAAGACATTGACGGTGACTACCAGTTCAACACCGCCGTCTCCGAGCTGATGAAGCTCAGCAACGCCCTGACCGACTCGGTCGCGAAAGATTCTCCGGTTTACACCGAGGGTGTGCAAGCCCTGGTGCTGCTGCTGGCCCCCTTTGCCCCCCACCTGGCCGACGAACTCTGGCACCAGTTGGGGCATACAGACTCGGTACACCGCTCCCCCTGGCCTGTGTTTGACCCCAGCGCCCTGGTGGTGGATGAGATCACCCTGGTGATTCAAATCATGGGTAAAACACGCGGCACCCTGGAGGTGCCCGCCGACTCCGATCGGGCCGCCCTAGAGCGCTACGCCCGTGAGTCAGACGTGGCCCAGCGATATCTGGAGGGCAAAGCGATCAAGAAGGTGATTGTGGTGCCGGGGAAGCTGGTGAACTTTGTGGTGGCGGGGTAGCGATCGCACAGTTTGCGGCGTAATTTGGCCACCGTCGCGCCAGCCCCTGGCTTGCCCCCGGCATCTCGCCTGCGCAGCGATCGTTAAGCACGTGACCAACCTTGAACCCTGCACCGTAAACCTTGAACCCTGCACCGCAAACCCTAGTCAGCGCATTGGGCAATCCAGTCCCAGATCTCGGCTTCAGCCATGGGGCGGGCAATGTGGTAGCCCTGGGCCAAATCGCAGCCAATGTCAGTCAAAAATGCCAACGTATCGCGGTCTTCAACCCCCTCGGCGGTGCAGCGCAGCCCCAGGCTGTGGCCCAAATCAACGATAAACTTCACCACCGTGCGCGATTCTGACGAGGTCATCGCCGTCATGACAAAGGATTTGTCGACCTTGATTTCTGAAAAGGGCAGCCGCACCAGCTGCAGCATTGATGAAAACCCGGTGCCAAAGTCGTCAATCGACAGATGAAAGCCAATCATCCGCAGGCGGGTGAGCAGATCGAGGGAGGCCACGGGGTCATCCATGGCGCTGGTTTCAGTCAGCTCAAAAATCAGCCGGGCGGGGGCAACCTGCCAGGCCTGGCACTGCTTTTGCACCCGCTCAAACAGCGTCTCATTGCCCAGGGTGCGGGCGGAGATATTGACCGAGAGCATGATGCGATCGCAGGTCGCTGCCGACAGCTTGGCCTCGGCAGCGGCCCCGGCGCACAGCGGCCCAAACCAGGCCATGGCCTGATCGATCACCTGATCGGTGATCGGGTCGATCAGGCCACAGCTTTCGGCCAGGGGAATAAACCGCAGGGGCGGCAGCAGACCATAGCAGGGGTGGGCCCACCGCACTAGCGCCTCAAAGCCAGCCAGCTCACCGGTAGCACACAGCACCTTGGGCTGATAGACCAGTACAAACTCGCGCCGATCTAGGGCCTGCTGGAGGTCGGCAGCGGTGAAGTCAGAGGGCGGCACCGGGGGCGACAGCGGCGACAGATGGGGGACAGCGGCAATCTGGCCCCGCAGCATGTCTCGCAGCTGGGAGGGCGAAAAGGGTTTGGCCAGCACCCCGGCGATGTCAAGGCCGTGCTCGACTGCCGATCGGCCCGCAGCATCGAGCACCCGGCTACCCACCCCGCTGGTAATAATAATCTTGGCTCGACAAGCTAGCTGAGCCAGCTCAGACATCACCTGCAGCCCGTCCATACCGGGCATCACCAAGTCGAGGGCAATGTGGGTGGGCTGCCACTCGTGAAGCAGGTCAAAAAACCGGCTGGGGGTATCGGTAAAGTGCACCTCTAGGCCAGCAAACTCAGCAATCCGCTGAATCGTCGCTCCGGTCATGGGGTCGTCATCTAGGATCAATAGGCGGCGATCACTCACGGTTGGCCTCCCCTGCTATTGCCGCTCTGCATTATCTTTTTACCCCCTATCACGTTGGTCATGCCCAGTTCATCCTGCCCATAGATCTTGGCCATGGCTCCGTCAGCCGTCTAAGACTTGGCGATTTTCCCACTCCACCGTCGTCAGGGCCAGGTGGTGAAAGGGGCAGCTGCGGGTGTCATGGGCACAGCATCGGCGCTGCACAGGGCCGGCGCTGCGCCCTAGCGTCGTCGGGAGAGGGCAGGGTCAGGGGTTGGCCTCTAGGGCATCGCGAATTTTTTGCGAGAGTTCAACTCTACCGTAGGGCTTGCTCAAGAGCTGTACCCCTGGGTCTAATCGGCCCTGGTGAACAATCGCATTTTCGGTATAGCCAGAGGTGTAAAGCACCTTGAGCTGGGGGCGAATTTGCCGCCCCTGGTCAGCCAGATCGCGGCCACTCATGCCGCCGGGCATGACTACATCAGTAAACAACAGATCGATATCGTCGCGCTGCCGCAGCATGGCGAGGGCGGCGGGGCCATTGGCCGCCACCAGCACAGTGTAGCCCAGGTCAACCAGCTGATTGTGGGCATAGCGACTCACCAGATCGTCGTCTTCGACCAGCAAAATCAGCTCTGATCCACCCGTCATCACCTCCGGTTGCCGCTGGGTCTGCGGCACGGCCTCGCCCGCCCAGCGGGGCAGATACATTCTCACGGTGGTGCCCTGGCCCAGCTCAGAGTAGAGGCTGATATGCCCCCCCGACTGCTTAATAAAGCCGTAGACCATGCTCAGGCCCAGGCCGGTGCCTTTACTTTTGGCCTTGGTGGTAAAGAAGGGCTCAAACACCCGCTCTAGGTGGTCGGGGGCAATGCCCGTGCCCTGATCTGACACCGCTACCATCACGTACGGGCCGGCCTCGACCTCCACATGCTGGTCGGCGTAGTCTTGGCAGAGGTGTACATTGGCGGTTTCGAGGGTGAGCCGACCACCCTGGGCCATGGCGTCGCGAGCGTTGAGACAGAGATTGAGCAGCGCGCTTTCGATCTGGGCCGGGTCGACCAGGGCGGTCCACAGCTCGGCCTCCGGCACCAGGTCAATTTCGATATGTTCACCCAGGGTACGGCGCAACAGCCCATCTATGGCGGCAATCAGCTGGTTGAGGTTGACCGCCTCGGGCTCTAGGGCTTGGCGGCGGGCAAAAGCCAGCAGCCGCTGGGTCAAGTCGGCACCGCGCCGGGCGGCATCGCCAATCATGTCGGCCAGGGGATGCAGGCGAGGGTCGGCTTCGAGCAGTTCGCTGAGCAGCTCGGCATTACCCAACATCACCGTCAACAGGTTATTAAAGTCGTGGGCGATGCCGCCGGTGAGCTGCCCCAGCGACTCTAGCCGCTGGGACTGCTGGAGCTGTTCTTCGAGGGCAACCCGATCGCTGACATCTTGGAAATACACCGCCAGCCCTTCGCTGGAGGGGTAGGCGCGAATATCGACCCACAGCGCTAAGGGCGGATAGTAATCGCGAAACTCGGCGGCCTTACCCTCGGCTATGGCCCGCTTAAACCGCTGCTCAAAGGTGCTGGCGGCGGCGGCAGGAAACTCATCCCACAGCAGTTTGCCCAGCAGGTCATCGCGATCGCGCCGCAGCAGCCGTTCGGCCTGGCCATTGACAAAGCTAAAGCGCCACTGCCGATCGAGGGTGATAAAAGCTTCCGTGATGCTCTCTAGGGTGATGTGGAGGCGGTGGGCCATCTGGCGAGCCTCTTGGGCAAGCTGCTTTTGGTCGTGGATCTCGGTGGCGGTGCCGTACCACTTGACGATCTGCCCCGCCCCATCGCAAATGGGCACGGCTTGAACCAGGTGCCAGCGGTAGCGACCGTCGTGGCGGCGCAACCGAAACTCAAACCGGTAGGGGCTGCCCTGCTGTACGGCGGCTGACCACACGGCTTGGCAGGGGGCAACATCGGCGGGGTGCAGTAGAGCAATCCAAGTGCGGCTGGGGTCGGGCTGGGGGGGCAACTGGCCAGTGTAGTCCCGCAGGGCCTGGCTGGCGTAGTCGACAGTGCCGTCGGGTTCGGCGGTCCACACGATCAGGGGCATGGCGTCGGCCAGCACCCGCAGCCGCTGCTCACTGCGCTCTAGGGAGGCCTTGGCCTGCTTGCGGGCGGTGATATCTTGAAACGCCCCCTGCACCGCGACAATCTGGCCCTGGGCATCGCGCACGGGCTGGGCGGTGGATCGCACCCAGACCCGATCGCCCTGGGCGGTGATAATTTGCAACTCTTCGTCAAAGGGAATCCCCTGCTGAACGCAGGCGGTGAAGACCTCGGTGATGCGATCGCGGTACTCGGGCGCGTAAAAGTCAATCCCCTGGTCTACGGTGGGCGAAAACCCCGGCTCAAGCCCATGGATGTGGGCCACTTCATCAGACCAGATGCAAACCCCCTCGGGCAGGCGCACCAGCCAGCCCCCCAGGTGGCCGATCTCGCTGGCAATCTGCAGCAGCCGCTGCTGGCCCTGGAGGGTCTCGTAGGTCTCGCTCAGGGCCTGCTGGGCCACCCGGGCGCGGTCGGTCTGGCGCATAATCGCCAGGGCGAGCCCGCTGGTAATGGCGATCACCACCGCCGACAGCAGCCGATTGAGCACCATATACCCCATGGGAAACCCCGCCGGCGGCGGGGCCGAGATCAGCAGCCCCGCCCCAGTCAGCACAACGGCTATGCCCCCGGTAACCACCACCCAGCCTGGGTGGCAAGAGCGGGCCGCCAGCAGCACCAGGGGCGGGTAGAGAATGCCGTGGGCAAACCCCAGGGGCGTGAGGCTATCGAGCCCAAAGACGATTGCCAGCCCGGCCAGGGTAAGCCCCTGCATCGCTCTGGTCAACGGCGGATCTGTCGAGCTAATCTGTCGAGTTGGGCCGGTGGCCTTGGCTATGGCATGGTTCATCGGCGGGGTGATTGACGGAGCAAGAGGGCATCGGTTGGTCTGGGTAGGGGTGCCAGCCTGACCCGCGCCATCGGAGACAAAAGCCGTAAACTGCGGATTTTGCTGACGGCAATGGACCAAGAGAGGCCCTACGCTACAAGCATAGAACTGACTCCGGCAGGGGGCGAGGCCAGCCTTGCTTCAGGCACAAGATATCAAGTTTTATGTAGCGATTAACACCTTTACTTTGGGTACCTTGAGACCAGCATTTCCTTTATTTTCTATTTTAAGAGGGGTCAGCGGTGGCCCTTTTTCAAGGCTTACCTAGAGGGGTAGTAACCAATGCAATCTGCGCCCTTACCTGCCGACGAGGTCTGTCGCCTAGAGGCTCTGTACCGATACCACATTCTCGACACTCCCCCAGCTCCGGGGTTTGACAACCTCACCCGCCTGGCCGCCATGGTCTGCCAGGTACCCATTGCCATGGTCAGCCTGATCGATAATCGACGGCAGTGGTTTAAGGCCCAGCTGGGGCTAGAGACCACCGAAACCCACCGCGATCTGGCCTTCTGCACCCACGCGATTTTGCAGTCAGAGCTATTTGAAGTGGCCGACGCCCTGGCCGACGATCGCTTTTGCGACAATCCCCTGGTCACGGGCAAACCCTACACTCGCTTTTACGCAGGCATGCCCCTGATCACCGCCGATGGCTATGCCCTAGGCACCCTGGGGGTAATTGACCAGGTGCCCCGCCGTCTCACCCCAATGCAGCGGCAAACCCTAGAGCTGCTGGCAGCCCAGGTAATCGATCAGCTAGAACTGCACCGCCAGATTGAGCAAATTCAGCAGGCCGAAGCCGAGCGCCAGCGGCTCCAGGCCGCCCTGCGGCTGCAAGAGCGGGCAATCGCCGCCAGCAGCAACGGTATCGTGATTACCGACGCCAGCCAGCCCGACAACCCCATCACCTACGTCAACCCTGCCTTTGAGCAGATTACGGGCTACACCGCCGCCGAGGTGATGGGGAAAAACTGTCGTTTTTTACAGGGCAATCACATCGATCAGCCCGGAATACACAGCCTGCGCCAGGCCGTGCGGGCCGGTCGAGATTGCACCGTGGAGGTGATCAACTACCGCAAAAATGGCGAGTCATTTTGGAACCAGCTGAGTATTTCGCCGATCTATGACCCCGACGGGCAGATTACCCACTTCGTTGGCATTCAGACCAACATCTGCGATCGCAAGCGAGCCGAGGCCCAGCTCCACCAGCACATGCGCGACCTAGAGCTAGCCCGCCGCACGGCCGAAGCCGCCAACCAGTCAAAAAGCGAATTTCTCGCCATGATGAGCCACGAGATTCGCACTCCCATGAACGCCGTCATCGGCATGACCAGCCTGCTGCTCGACACCTCCCTCACCGACCAGCAGCGTGACTTTGTCGAAACCACCCGCAATGCGAGCGATGCCCTACTCACCATCATCAACGATATTCTCGACTTCTCAAAGATTGAGTCGGGCAAGCTCGATCTAGAAACCCAGCCCTTTAACCTACGCACCTGCCTAGAAGAAGCCCTCGATCTAGTAGCGGCCAAGGCTGCCGAAAAAGGCCTAGAGCTAGCCTACCTGCTGCCCGCTGACGTGCCGCTCCATCTGATGGGCGATGTCAGCCGCCTGCGTCAGGTGGTGGTCAACCTGGTCAACAACGCCATCAAATTCACCCCCGCCGGAGAGGTGATCATTACCATCGCCGCTCTACCGATGGCCCTAGGTTCGGCCCCCGAGGTAGAGATTCAAGTAGCCGTGAGAGACACCGGGATTGGCATTCCGGCTGACCGGCTTGACCGATTGTTTAAGCCCTTTAGCCAAGTCGACACCTCCACCACGCGCCACTACGGCGGCACCGGCCTAGGTCTGGCCATTAGCAAGCGCCTGTGCGAGCTGATGGGGGGCAACCTCTGGGTCGAAAGCACCGAGGGTCAGGGGTCAACCTTCTTCTTTACGCTGCGGGCCCAGGTCAATCCCCAGCCTCCCCTGCCTGCGACCATCAACCCAACCACCGTGCTCCAGGGATGCCACCTACTGGTGGTCGATGACAACGCCACCAACCGCAAAATTTTAGAGCTACAGCTCAAATCCTGGGGCATGACCACCGTCGCGGTAGATTCGGGCGCTGCCGCCCTCAAGACCCTGGCCTGCCAGCGGTTTGACCTGGCTATTCTCGACATGCAAATGCCTGAAATGGACGGTCTCAGCCTGGCTCAGGCAATTCGCCAGCAGTTCCCCCAGCGGTTGCTGCCCCTGGTGATGCTCACCTCCCTGGGCTGGCCCCACAGCCCCGATGAGCACAGCCCCTTTGCCGCCTACCTGACCAAACCCGTGAAGCAGTCGCAGCTAATGGCAGTACTGGCCGCCGCCCTAGCGGGCCGATCCCTGCCAGTGCGGGTGATTCCCCGACCAGTGCCCAACGGTTACGATGCCACCCTGGGGGGGCGCTGCCCCCAGCGAATTTTGCTGGCCGAAGACAATGTTGTCAATCAAAAAGTGGCCCTGCAAATTTTGCGCCGCCTGGGCTACCGAGCCGATGTGGCCGCCAACGGGTTAGAGGTGCTGGCGGCCCTAGATCAACAGACCTACGGCCTGGTACTGATGGATGTGCAAATGCCCGAAATGGACGGGCTAGAGGCGACCCGACAGATTGTCAAGCGCTGGCCCAGCGGTCGCCCCCGGATCGTAGCGATGACGGCCAACGCCATGCAGGGCGATCGCGACGCATGCCTGCGGGCGGGCATGGATGACTACATCAGTAAGCCGATTCGGATCGATGAACTGACCCGAGTACTAGAAATGTCGGCAGTAGCCGGCCCAGCCCCAGCCAGCCCCACACCAGCGGTTGACCTGACCACCCTGCGCACCTTTGCCGCCACCGTGGGCAACAACAGCCCCGATTTCATGGCCGACCTGATTTTCAGCTATCTAGAGAGCACCGACCAGCTGCTGGCAGAACTAGCCCGCGCCTACCGCCAGCAAGACTGGCTCAGCCTGAAACGGGCTGCCCACACGCTCAAATCGAGCAGCGCCACCGTCAGCGCCACCGAACTGTCAAGCCTCTGCCAGCAGCTCGAATCATCTGCACCCAACAGCGATGATTTGACCAGCCCCAGCCAGGACATTGCCGCGCAGATCGGCACCATTCGGCGCACCGCTGACGGGGTCAAAACAGCGCTCTACTCTGCCCTAGGGCCCCAGGAGGTGCGCCGCCCATGCTAGTTCAACCTGAGTCAGCCCTGATTTTGGTCGCCGATGACGACCCGTTTATTCGCCATATGTTGACCCGGTACCTAGAGCATGAGGGCTACCAGGTGGTAGAAGCCGCCAATGGCGAGGCCGCCCTCGATCTCTATTTTTGCTACCTGCCCGACCTGGTCTTACTCGATGCCCTCATGCCCGTAGTGGACGGCTTTGAGGTGTGTCGGCGATTGCAAACCATCGCCGAGAGCAGTCTTGCCCCCATCCTAATGATCACCGGCCTAGAAGACGAGAAATCAGTGGATCAAGCCTTTGAAATTGGCGTAGTCGACTACGTGACTAAACCGATTCACTGGGCCGTGTTGCGGCAGCGAGTGCGGCGGCTCATTTTGCAACACCGGCTTGAGATTGAGCTGCGAGAGGCAAACCGCCAACTCCAGCAGCTAACTCTGATGGACAGCCTCACCCAGGTGCCCAACCGCCGTCGCTTCGATGAATATATTTTGCAAGAGTGGGGTCGAGCGGTGCGCGAGCATCTGCCCCTGGCCTTGATTATCTGCGACCTTGACCACTTCAAGCCCTACAACGATCACTATGGCCATCAGGCGGGCGATCGCTGCCTGCAACAGGTGGCCCAGACCCTCAACCAGTGCATCAATCGCTCTGCAGACCTCCTAGCCCGCTACGGCGGCGAAGAGTTTGCGGTGATTTTGCCCAATACCACCCTGGAGGGGGCAACTCAAATTAGCGATCGCCTAGTGCGTCAGGTTCGAGCCCTAGCCCTACCCCACGCCACCTCTCCCAGCGCCGCCACGGTCACCCTCAGCTGCGGCGTGGCCAGCATGCTGCCCATGGCTAACCACCTGCCGTCTGATCTGGTGTTAATCGCCGACCAGGCACTCTACCAGGCCAAGGCTCAAGGCCGCAATCAGTCTAAGGCCATCTACATTGTGCCGCCCACTGCTGAGCACCCCTGTGGCGTCAGGCATTAACCCTCAAGCTCTTCTACTTTTGGCTTGACCGCCTGGCCAACGAAAAAGTTGTTCAGCGCCGTTGACACTACCGACAGCACCATCGGCCCGACGATAAAGGCCCAAAAACCGCTGACCGCAAAACCCGGTGTCACCAGCGACGCCAGCCAAAAGCAAATGCCGTTGAGCACCAGGGAAAACAGGCCCAGGGTCAAAATCGTGATTGGTAGCGACAAAATGAACAGCACCGGCTTAATGATGCCGTTGACGATGCCAATCACCACCGCCGCCACCATCGCCGCCGGAAAGTTAGCCAGCACCACGCCCGGAAAGATGGCGTCGACCAGCATCAGCGACAGGGCCGTAGCCAAAATACTCAGCAGATAGAGCAGCACAGTCAGATCTCCCTACGATGAATGTAATGCTAGCGAGAAGGGGGTGGGCTTTCGCCCCCCTTCAGTTCGCCTTCCCCGAGTGATTATTCCATCCCTTCCATCCGGTCTTCAACGATGGTCAATGGGGATAAGCTGATGACTACCACTTTTAGCTATGATTTGAACACATGAATGTAGCCTACCGCATTGAGGGGCTTGAGTTTGAATGGGATGAGACTAAGGCAGAACGCAATTTTGAAAAGCATGGTGTTCGCTTTGAAGAAGCTGCTGAAGCGTTTCTTGACCCCTTTTATCAAGTTGGCGATGCGTCGAGGCAAGGTGAAGATCGCAGCTTTATCTTGGGCTACTCGCTAACTCCCAGGTTATTGCTCGCGGTTTATGTTGAAAGGGGAACCAGAACACGAATTATTTCAGCCCGGATAGCCACTCGATCTGAGCGATATCTATATGAACAGTCCTGATATAACGCCTGATGAAATATTTGAGTTAAAGGTCAATAACCGAGCTTCTGAGGTGGTGACGGTAAAGATACCTACTGATACGTTGGCAGCTTTGCGTGCGATCGCAGACAAAAAAGACATGTCTTTAGAGGGGCTAATTAAATTCTATGTAGGTCAGGGTTTAAGGGCTGATCTGACCCAACTGCGGGCGGATCAAACGCTAAATGCTGCCCAGCAGGTTCTGTCTGAACATCTCAAATCCGGTGAAGCCGCAGCTAAGCTCGTCAATGAAATTCGCCAGAGAAGCATAACGGGTACCGCTGGATAAAAATGCTCACCGTGCCGCTTTCTTCTCCGCAAAAAATTTTCCTAAGGGACGGCTATGTATCTATCCCTCAAGTTTGTGAACAACAAACTGATGTAACAAGTTAGCAATCATGTTTGGCAAAGGGGTTTCAGCCTGAGTTGCAAGAGCCTGTAGAAACTGAAGATCTTGAGCAGGGATCTCAATTTTGATTTCCTCTAGCTCCCCTAGCTGGTCTTTGGCGTAGCTTTGGTAGCGTTTAATTTCTTCCTCAAGATTAGGAACCAACAGCCATTCATCGTTTTCTACCGATGTTAAAAGCTCTTGCTCTTGTAGGGCCAAATCATTTTCTTTCATCACTAGATCTATAAGCTAAAGGTCTCTGTCATTTTCAACTAAGTGGGTAGGCCAATTCAAATGTAGGATAGGTTAGCGATAGCGTAACCCATGCGGGCGTTGGGTTTCGTGCCTCAACCCAACCTACATCGACTTATTTTTAATTGGGCCTGTCTACTTACTGTGATTTCTGGCAAGCGCATTTCATTACTGGAGAAGCGATGGTTGAGAGAAAATTAATATAACCTAAACTCGCCTATGCAGGTTTAATTCTCCTAATCCGCGTAGACAGATTTCACTTGCGTAGCCACGACTTCTATTCGCTCGGCCACCACCTCAGCATATAGCTGTGTCCATTCGGAGCCATGCTTTTACAGCAGAAGCCCGGCTGTAAAAGCATCGAAGACATTTCAAGATGACTCCTGCCATCGGCAATCTCCATAGAAACTCTCCTGTCAAATTGGCTTGAATAAGCGACAATAATTTCCAGAATGAAATATCAAAAGAAGTTGATCTTTAATCAGTCCTTCAAGATTTGTATCTATACGAACATAAAAAATATTTCCTCCTATTGACTCAACCTTGCAACGCCTTGAATGTGCTTCATAGCTCTTAAATCTAACTAGTTCTACCTTCTGATGAGTTTCAAATTCATCTTTGAAGAAGCTCTTAAGTTGCCTCTTATATTGAGTTCCGAGGGCGCTATTCATAGCTTTATCCCTAAGCAGAAATTGGCCATACCCCTTCGAGCCTTCAGCACTTAATAATTCAGTTACAGCTAAGAACTTAGCTCCAAATTCATTTGGCAGCATCTTGCCTGGCAATCCAAAAGGAACTGGAAAGTCTCCTATCTTAGTTGATTGCCCCATATCAATTGAAATCAAGCCAGCAAAAATAAACTCCTGCAAGAAATGAGCATTTTTTTGGATTTCTTGTTTAATCATTAGAATATATTCTTCTCCCTGCCTATATTGGTTCGACGGTTTAGAAGCTTCGTAAAAGTATTTAAGTATTTTGAGCTTTGCAGTATCTATTCGTTGAAGCGCATAAATAAATTGCTTGAATTCGTCATAATTAATTAAGTCAGAAATATAAGAATGAAAAATTTTGAACAAATATTCAGATTTTGACACTTGATCAAAGAGACTGAGTGCGTTGATCAGATCTTTCCCAACATTTTTTCTATATTCCGGGTCTTTATATTTTTCTTCTAGCTTCCCTTTAAAGATCTCATCAGGAGTTTTAAAGCCTGAAATAAATAGTAGTAATTTCTTCAAAAATAAATAGTCTCGAATCGCAAAACCTGCTTTCGTAATTGAATACAGTGTTTTGACAATTGGAATTTGACTCAAAGTTTCGTTTTGGAAGCTTTCTAAAAGCTCATCAAGCGCAACCTCGCCTAAATCTATGGCTGTATCAATAACTGGATCTCGAAACTCTCCATTAGAAATTGTCTCCATTAAAGAAGACTCAAGACTTTGGGATTGTTCTTGAGGTACATCAGCCATAGACTTAATTACGAAGAAAAGTCACTCTATTTGTTGCTTGCTCTAAAAAAAAGAGGTGGGCAACTTGCCCACCTCAAAATTAACATTTCCGAATGGTAATAAGTTTATTCCACCCCTTCGATGCGGTCTTCGACTTCCTGATAGAGCTCTTGGAGCTTCTCCAGGTTTTCGTCGCTGGTTTCCCAGTAGCCGCGCCCGTTCACTTCCAGCAGGGTCGAGACCATGCGGCGGAAGGAGTTGGGGTTGAGATCCATCAGGCGCTTGCACATCTCTGGATCTTGAATGAAGGTGGTGTTGACATCTTCGTAGACCCAGTTATCGACCGCGCCCGCCGTGGCTGACCAGCCCATGGTGTTGACCAGGCGCTTGGAAAGCTCGCGCACCCCTTCGTAGCCGTGGGAGAGCATGCCCTCGTACCACTTGGGGTTGAGCATTTTAGTGCGGGCATCGAGTCGCACCGTCTCCGACAGGGTGCGCACCTGGGCGTTGGCGGTGGTGGTGTCGGCAATGTAGGAGGCCGGAGCCTTGCCGTCTTCGCGCAGGGACGCCACCAGCTTAGTGGGGTCGGAGTCGAAGTAGTGGGACACATCGGTGAGGGAGATCTCCGATGAGTCGAGGTTTTGGAAGGTGGCCTCGGCGGTCTTGAGTGCCGACTCAAACATGCCCCGGTTGCTGTCCATCACGCCGGGATTGTCGGAGTTGAAGGCAAAGGACTTGCGCTTTAGGTACATCTCCTGAAGCTCCTCCTCGTTTTCCCAGGTGCTGTTCTCCACCGCCAGGTTGATGTTGGAGGAGTAAGACCCAGAAGCGTTAGAGAAGATCCGGGTGGCGGCTTCGCGCAGACCAATTCCCATCTCCGCCGCCTGCTCTAGGGCGTGTTTGCGAACGAAGTTCATCTCTAGGGGCTCGTCGGCTTCGGCGGCCATTTTCACGGCGCGATCCAACAAGGCCATCTGGTTGATGAACAGGTCGCGGAACACCCCGGAGCAGTTGACCACGATGTCGATGCGGGGGCGGCCCAGCTCTTCGAGGGACAGCAGCTCTAATTTATTCACCCGGCCCAGGGAGTCGGGCACGGGCTTGACGCCGACAAACCACATCATCTGGGCGAGGGATTCGCCGTAGGTTTTGATGTTGTCGGTGCCCCAGAGCACGGTGGCGATGGTTTCGGGGTAGGCTCCACCGTTTTCCTGCCGCTGGCGCTCCAGTAGTCTATCCACCACGATCTTGGCCGACTGCACCGCCGCAGTGGTGGGAATCGACTGGGGGTCGAGGGCGTGAATGTTTTTGCCGGTGGGCAGCACATCGGGGTTGCGAATCGGGTCGCCGCCGGGGCCGGGAAGAATGTATTCCCCTTCCAGGGCCTGCAGCAAACCACCCAGCTCGTTGTCGGCGCAGACCTGCTCTAAACAGAACTCCAGATACTCCATCAGCGGCTTAATGGCTTCACCATTGACCTTGGTGTAGCCTGCCTCATGGAGAGACTTGATCCAGGGCTCTTTGCGGCCAATGTTGAAGAAGTTGAGTCGCGACACCTTAGACACCCGCCCTTCGGCATCGATCTGTTCGTGGACGAGGGCGGCGACGGCGGCCCGCACGCCCTGGTTGATGTCGTACAGGAGCTGGACATCGGCCAGGTGGCCGCGATCGCTATTCCCGTAAATATCGTCAATATCGCGACCGATGCTCTCAGCGATGATCCGCTGGAGGCTCTTGATGCCTTCTTCTTCGCGGTCGAGGCTGCCGATATTGACCAGAGTTGCGATCGCTTCTTCAGCCGTAGGCGGCTTACCCACCACGTGCAGGCCGCAGGGCAGCAGCCGCGACTCGATCTCCATCAGCTTGATGTAGATCTTGCCCACCAGGTTGTCGCGTTCCTCGTTAGAAAGCTCAACCGTGTCACCTTCGGGTAGCGCCACATCTCGATCAAGGTTGCAGATCCGCGCCGTCTCGATGATGGCGTTGACGATCTGCACCGCCCGACCGCTCTCTTTGTTGCCCTGGTAGGAGCCGATCAGTTCGCTCAGCTCCTTCAGCCCCTTGTACAGGCCCGCATTCTCAGCGGGGGGGGTCAGGTAGCTGATGGTTTCGGCGTAGCCCCGGCGCTTGGCGATGGTGGCCTCGGAGGGGTTGTTGGCGGCGTAGTAGTAGAGGTTGGGGATGCTGCCGATCAGGTTGTCGGGGTAGCAAGTACCCGACATACCCATCTGCTTGCCGGGCATAAACTCCAGCGAGCCGTGGGTGCCAAAGTGCAGCACCGCGTCAGCGCCCCAGATTTTGTTCAAGAAGGTGTAGTAGGCAGCGAAGCCGTGGTGGGGGCTAGCAGAACGAGAGAACAACAGCCGCATGGGGTCGCCCTCGTAGCCAAAGGTGGGCTGTACGCCAATGAACACATTGCCAAAGGCCTTGCCGTAGACCAGCATGTTCTCGCCGTCGGTGTTGAGGTTCCCCGGCGGTGGCCCCCAGTTTTCTTCGAGCCGTTCGGCGTAGGGGGTCAGGGCCTGGTATTCGCGCACCGGCATCCGGTAGGCGATATTTAGCTCGGGGCTGTTGTATTGGGCCTGGGCGTCGTGGATGACTTCTTGCAGCAAAGCTTCGGGCGACTCGGGCAGATCCTGCACGTCGTAGCCGTTCTGCTGCATCGCCTCCAGCACTTTGTAGATCGAGCCGAAGACGTCGAGGTAGGCGGCGGTGCCCACGTTGCCCTTGTCGGGGGGGAAGCTAAAGACAGTGATTGCCAGCTTTTTGTCGAGCTTGGGCTTGCGGCGCAGGTTGGCCCACTTCATTGCCCGCTGGGTGATCGATTCGATCCGGTCTTGTAAGGTGATGGCGCGGCCCGTCAGCCCGTCACGGCCCGAGAGCACAATCGGTTCAATCGCCCCATCCAGCTCAGGAATCGCCATTTGCAGCGCCACCTGAATCGGGTGCAGGCCCAGGTCGCTGTCTTCCCACTCTTCGGTGG